>CAZPFY010000007.1:0-38566 GCA_964586045.1 uncultured Pseudomonadales bacterium
TATCTCTGGTTTTGGTACTCTCTATGTTAGTAAGGTAAACGATAAACAAGTTGTTCCTTTTGGTAATGAGTCCAAACGACAAGTTGTCAAAGGCCACAAGGTTGTTAATTTCCACGTTGGCAAACCTCTCAAGAAAAAAGTTTCTTAATGAGCTTAGTCTTTATCAGAACCTTCGGCTGCCAAGCAAACAAATCCGACTCCGAAAGAGTCCTAGGAGATTACTTGGCCCGAGGTTTTGAAGAGACAGACGAGTGGCGTAAAGCCGATGAAATCGTCATCAACACTTGTTCCGTCCGCCAATCTGCCGAAGATCGGGTTACAGGGTTTCTCTATAACGTCGAAAAATATTTCACCGAAAAAAACCAACCTAAGCCAAAAATAATTCTCACTGGTTGTATGCTTCACCTTAAGGAAGCAGAAATCAAAACCCTTCTCCCTCAAGTTGACGAAGTTTTACCCATAGGCGAAGTCGGTTTCAATCAAAAGGCCATAAGAAAAGACAAGCATCATGCTTGGGTTCCAATCTCCAGTGGTTGTAATAGTTTTTGTACTTTTTGCATAGTTCCTTTTTCCAGGGGCAGAGAAAGATCTCGGCCAATAGAGGATATTCTAAAAGAAGTTCAATTACTAGCAGACGAAGGCTATACCCAAATTACCCTTTTGGGCCAAAACGTCAATTCCTATGGTTTAGAAAAAATTGGTGTTTCTCTCCGTAAAATGTTTATGGAAAAAGAAAACTTGGATCTTTCCCAAATCCCCAGCAACGAGTCCCAATACCAGCACCCAGAAGGTATTCCTCCTTTTGTAAATTTACTTCAAGAAATTAGTAAAATCTCCGGCATTGAAAAAATCTCTTTCTTTACCAGTAATCCTTGGGATTTTTGGGACGAACTAATTCAAGAAATAAAAACTAATCTCAAAATTGACCGTTTTATTCATCTGCCTGTCCAATCTGGTAGCAATCGAATTTTAAAATTAATGAATCGAGGCTACACCAGAGAATCTTACTTAAACATTGTTAACAAAATTAAAAAGGAAATTCCTGATGTTGTTGTCGGCACCGATATCATTGTTGGTTTTCCAGGTGAAACAGATGAGGATTTTGAGGAAACAGTTAATTTGGTCAAAGAAGTAGGTTTTAAGGTCGCCTTTGTTGCTCGTTACTCCCCTCGTCCCGGCACCGCCTCTCACAGGCTATTCCCAGACGATGTTCTTCCGGCCGTCAAAAAAAAGCGTTGGGAAATACTAGACAAAATCGCTAACAAGGACACGCTCAAAGAGCGTCCCCATATTGCTTAAACATGCCAACCGCACCATGTCATTCCGGGCTTGACCCGGAATCCAGTCCCCCAATCACTATAGTTTGTGGCTCCACAGCCACCGGCAAATCCAATTACGCTTTTAACTTGGCCAAGCAATTTAAAGCTGTAACTATAATCTCCGTCGACTCCCGCCAGTTTTACAAACATATTCCTCTTATTTCCGGTCAAGATAACCCTTCAGATATTCCAGGCAACGTTGAGTTTTTCGGTCAGGGAATTTTAGAGCCAAGCCAGGTTGGTAATATTGGCGACTTCAAAAAATACGTCGAACCAATAATTGCAGCTGCCAAAGGAAAAAACAAAAAAATAATTCTCGTTGGTGGTTCCGGTCTATACCTCAAGGCAATCACCGAAAATTTAAGTAACTCAAAAATAGCGCCAGATCCAGAGTTTAGGGCCAAAGCCGATACCCTATCTTTAGTAGAGTTACAAAATTTATTAAAAGAAATAAATCCTAGTCTCTTTAATTCCCTAAACAATTCCGACGTCAACAATCCACGTCGTCTCATCCGCCACCTCGAAATCTCCAAACACCAATTTCTGAAACAAAATCTTGTCATTCCGGGTCCCGACCCGGAATCCAGTCCCCGTCATTGCGAATCTTATACTCAAGCTGTGGCAATCCGGTACCAATGGCTCGGCCTTCGTAAATCTCCGGAAAATCTTCTAAAAACCATAAACGAGCGGGTAATCGCCCGTCTAAAAAATGGTGCTGTCGAAGAAGTCAAAGAATTGTTAAAAATCTATCCCGATACCTCACTTCCCATTTACTCCACTTTAGGTATCAAAGAAATTATCAAATTTCTAAACAAGGAAATTACCCAAGAAGAATTAATAAAACTCTGGACTATAGCCGACAATAACTATGCCAAAAGGCAAATTGTTTGGTTCAAAAAGCAAGTTGGTATAGTTTGGTATGATAATAATATATGAAAAGCCCAAAGCGCCTAAGTATCGACATCTCGGTCAGTAGTATTTTTTGGATACTTCTAACTTGCGGTGGAATTTACCTGCTCTTTATGCTCTCAGACTTATTGATTCTTACCATAACCTCCTTACTAATCGCTCTTTCGGTTACGCCACTTGTTGACAAGTTGGAAAAAAAGAAAATTAACCGGGTCTTATCATCAGCAATCATCCTCCTCCTTCTGTTTGTTGTTTTGTTTTTATTTGGACTTTCTATTTTCACCCCTTTAATTGACCAAACCAAAGTCTTTCTGGAAAAATTACCGTTTATTGTCGAGGCAGTAAGTCCCATTAAGTTCGATATGAACTCCTTCAACACTCAATTAGCCCAAATTCCCAGCACTGTTTTTAGCCTTGCTCTTGGTACTTTTTCAGGCCTTATCAGTGCCTTTACCACCATTATTTTAAGTTTTTATATCATTCAGGAAATGAAAAAACTTCCAGAATATATTTCCTTTTGGTTTCCTGAGCATTCAAAAATCTACACCGATTTAGCCGAAAAACTCCAGTTTCAAATCAGCCTTTGGGTTAGGGGACAACTGCTACTTATGCTCGTTGTCGGTATTCTCAGTTATTTTGGTTACTTAATTGTCGGGCTTCCCTACGCCCTGCCTTTGGCTTTCATCGCAGGCATTTTGGAACTTATCCCCAACATTGGTCCAACATTTGCTGCTATCCCTGCCATGCTTGTAGGATTTTCCATCTCACCAGTTTTGGGAGTCGCCTCAATTGTTGTTTCCCTAATTGTCCAACAGCTAGAAAATAATTTTATTGTTCCCAAAATTATGCAAAAAGTTGCAGGACTAAATCCAATTATTACAATTTTAAGTATCATGGTTGGTTACCGACTTGGCGGGGCTCTTTTGGCCATTCTTTCCATTCCTTTAGTGCTATCTATCAGAGTTATCTACTCCCACATTCGCGTCAATCACGTCACCCAACTCCCCGAAATAGACTAAAAAATCTCGCCAAAGCGAGATTTTTTAGTGCCCCAGGTCATAGTAAGCCGGATTCTGTTTTTCAGAGGAATATCTGTCTAATGCTCGAGACTTTAGGGTTTATCCCGCAAGCGGGAAAGAAAAAGGCATCAAACCCAATTCGTCGATTGCAGCAGGGCGGGTTACCACTCCAAAATAATTACTTATTTCAGATCCCTTTTACAGGGCGTTTCACCTTTCACCAAAGTTTAACCCTTGGCTATATCGTCTCTGTGGCCCTATCGCGCTCCAACGGTTGCCTGTTGGAGGACCACGCACTTCTTGCGAAGAGCGGGGACACCTTGCCTTTTTGCTGTCCGGACTTTCCTCCCTTCCTTGCGGAAGAGCATTCCTCACCAGATCCTGGGGCACCCTAATTTTATCACAATCCCATAACAAAATCAATTTTTTAAAAAAGTTCTATAATAGAACCATGTTCAACATAAACTCGATTGTTAATAGCCTATTTCTTAACACTGCCGGTTTCCTCCCAACTTTATTAGGCGCCGTTATTCTCATGGTCGGTGGTATTATTCTCTCCAACTGGCTAAAAACAGCGGTTACCAAACTAGCCATTGCTACCAAAATTAGTGGTCTCACCAAAAATCCTGCCATTCAAGATTTCTTAAATAACGCTCAGGTAACTACCAAAATCGAAAATATTTTAGGCGAACTAGTCAGGTGGATTGTTTTGCTTCTCTTTATTATCGCTTCCAGTAATATGCTCGGCTTATATTCCATAAGTGCTATTCTAGGTAGTATTTTTGCTGTAATTCCAAATATCTTAGCCGCTTTAATTATTCTTTTCTTGGGGGTCATTCTTGCTGGTTTCTTGGAAAAGCTTGTTAAGGGTTCGCTAGGTGCAGGAGACCCTTCTCTTTCCCGTTTTGCGGGTAGGGTAGTGAGTTACACCACCATGACCATCTTTATCCTTGCTGCCATGTCGCAGCTTGGTATCGCCAGCTTCTTTATCCAGGTTACTTATATTGGTTTTATTCTAGTCTTAGTCCTTGCTCTTGGTCTTGGCCTAGGCTTGGGTTCCCAAGACATTTTCAAGAAGATTCTCGAGGGCTGGTACAAAAAAGTCAGCAAATAACAAAAAATAATATGCCAGATCTCAGTGAGATGCATTTTTGGGAAGAAGATCTAAAAAAAGAGTTCGCACAGATAGAAATTCTTTCAAGGATGGACTGGGAGCAAGTGGCATTTAAATGGAAAAATAAAAAATACGGCGTCAGGGCATTTATGGATAATACCAAGTCAGGAGAAGTTGCGAAACACGAGGTTTTGTTTGGGTTTTATGATCTAGATGACCCTGAAGTCGAAAGTCCAATTGGTTATTTTTCTGGAGAGGTAGAAGGTGATAAAGCAACTTTTTCGATGGGTGGTGAGAAATTCATTAATAGAACATTGCCAGAAATCGAAACAAAAGGACTAGAAGATTTGTTTTTTGACGAGGGTGGTGGGCTAACTGCAGTTTTTTTGAAGAAAGAATACAGGAACTTGTATCTAGATTCACCAAATGACTCTCGAGTGCAAATTGCATACTTGCTCCATGCGATCGTGCTTGCAACGCTTTCAAGTATTGGTGTAAGCGAGTCGGTATATGAATGCGATACGACAGTAAGGAAAAATACAGGCAGAACAAAACAGTATCAAGGCTCTGGTCTCTTAACCAGTATAGAATATCCGTCTTTTTATACAAAGTACACAAAAGTTATCAACCAAAATGTTCGACCACAGCTTGCTTCACCGGACACCACAATATCAACAAGTCTAACGGGATATTTTAGGTCACTGTTGAAACAAGGATTAGAATCTACATAAATTCCTTTTACTAATGCACATTATGGATTATTGATGATGCGTAGTACACCAAAAAACCCACTCGATAAATCTTTGTGGGCTTTTTGTCGATTACAAGCAGTTTACTTGGCGCCGATTTTGAACATCTTTGTTCCGCAAGCGGGACAAACAGCTTTAACAGCTGGTTTACCATTTTTCATGGTAACTGATTCGAATTTCTCAACGTCTTTTTTGGCTCTGCATTTTACACAATAGATTTGCATTTACTTAGTTCACCCCCTTTCTTTTTGTTATCGCCTAGTTAAATATTGCCACAAGGCTAATTCCAAGGCTAGAACAAGCATAGTGAGCACAAATGTCTTTGTCAAGTCCTGTCTAAAAAATTTACCATTAAAGTTGGTAGAACTAACAGGCACAGAGCTGGCTTTTTTATTGATAAGCCACTCATTTTTTATAACAAACCCTTCTTTCCTCTCGCTTGTTTTTAGTTTTTGATTTTTTGTCCTTCGAGTTTTTCCCTTCATATTCAACATGAATTGTATAGTAAAATTCATTTTATGTCTCCAGAACAAATTTTTATTGCTCTTCTCACCCTTTGGCTCTTAGCTATTTCAGTAATTCTTTTTAGGCTTTCCTCGCATTACACTAGGCTAACCGCCAACGTTTCTCAAAAAGATCTCATCTCCAGTCTTAACAATCTAATTTCCTTGTCGTCAGAAAACGGCGACTCTCTAAAAAAACTTTCAGACAGACTAAACGCGGAAATAGAAGAAAACAAAAAACATCTTCAAAAAATTGGCTTCAATCGCTACAATCCCTTTACTGATACGGGTGGCGATCAAAGTTTTTCCGTAACTTTATTAGATGAAAATGGTAATGGAATTGTGATAAGCTCATTACATAGTCGAGAAAATACTCGGCTTTACGCCAAAAAAGTGGTATTGGGAAAAGTTGAAAGTCAAGCCACCTCAGCGGAAGAACAACTAGTTATCAAAGAAGCACTCAAAAGTCATGCAAAGCAATAAGATTTTTAATCCAAAAATTATTATCTCTCTCCTGGTCTCCTTTTTTTTGTCGTTTGGTTTAAGTTATGCCATCACTCCTACGGGTAGCTCCAGTCTCATCTCGCCCAAGGCAGATTCCGAAAAACAACGAGTTACTGCCGGCTTTGGTCAGTTCGCCGACAAACCAAAAACCGAAACTTGTCCCATTAATGGCGCTTTGTATAGTACCGAAGAAAAAGCCCTTTGGGAACAAAAACGCCCTCTCTTGGCAATGATCGAAAATCACGTCGACGCTCGCCCCCAATCTGGCTTGTCTTCAGCTGATATTGTTTACGAGGCCGTTGCCGAAGGCGGCATTACTCGTTTTATGGGCGTGTTTTATTGTGGAGCTCAATCAGAAAATACTCAAGTCGGGCCAGTTCGTAGCGCCAGAATTTATTTTGTCAATCTTGCTGCGGAGTATAACACTCCCATTTATATGCACGTTGGTGGCGGTAACTGCAGTCGAGATGAAGCCAGTGGTCAATGCACCTCAAACAAAAAAGCTTGGGCTTTGGAAGAACTGCAAAAAATGGGCTGGAGAAAACCAAAGGGTAACGATTTTGACACTATCGGAGATATTGGTGTTCCAGTCATGAAGCGCAATGAAACCAGATTAGGCCGAGAGGTTGCTACTGAACATACCTATATGGGTTTTCTCAACTTTGCTTGGAAGGAAGCTTTAAAAAGAGGCTATGCCAATTTAATGCCGGATGGAAAAACCTGGCTCTCCGGCTATAAATCTTGGAAGTTTGGTACTCCAGATGTTTCCAAGTCCGTTCCTGCTACAAATATTAGCTATGAATTTTGGAAAAACTCTCCAGACTTCAATGTTGCCTGGAAATACGATATCAACACCAAAACATATCTGCGCAATTTAGCAGGCGCTCCTCACACCGATCTGGATACCAAAAAACAACTTGCAGCTACCAACGTCATAATTGAATTCACAAAAGAAGAGGGTCCATTGGACGAACACAAACACATGTTCTATAACGTTATTGGAGAAGGTACTGGTTTATATTTCCACGATGGTGTTGGTCAAGAAATAAAGTGGAAAAAATCCAAGCAAGCTGATCGCACAATCTACTCCGATCTAGCTGGTAAAGAGATCGTCTTCAGTCCTGGTCAGTTTTGGGTAAGTATTTTACCCATAGGCAACAAAGTCGTATATAATTAGGCCAGAAATGGCAAAGTTATCCGATTTAATTATCTCTAAGGTTCGTGTCAAACTCTTAAAAATATTTTTAGGTCAAGCCAAAGGTCTGTACTACGTTCGGGAATTAACTCGCATGACCAAGGAAGAGATCAACGCTATCAGAAGAGAGTTGGATCATCTGCTCAAGGCCGGCTTGCTTCAAAGTGAAAAGCGTGGCAATCGACTTTATTACTCCGTTAAAACAAACTTTACTCTTTACCCCGAACTAGTTAGTCTGGTAACCAAATCTACCGGGGTGGGCAAATTAATTCTTAAAAATCGCAGCAAACTTGGCTTTGTCAAATTTTTATTTATTTCTCAAAAAATTTCTCGTGGGCTAGAGCGCAACGCCGAAGATGTTGATTTACTAATAATCGGTAAGGTCATCATGCCTCAAGTCGCTATCACTGTCAAAGCCATGGAAAAATTACTTAATACCGAAATAAATTATTCTTGTATGACCGAAGAAGAGTTTAGTTATCGCAAAAACCACAAAGATCCTTTTATTATCAAGGTTCTTCTCCAGCCGAAAGTTATGTTGATCGGAGATGAAATTAATTTGCAAAGCTAGTGTCCAAACAGAAGATCATCAAAATTGGTAACTCCCTCGGAATTACTTTGCCATCACGCTATATCCAAAATCTTTCTCTTAAGGTTGGTGATAGGGTAGAGTTGGCCCAAAACAACGACACTTCTCTAACATTAAGTTTTCCCAATAGCTCGCAATTATCACTACTCTCTACTACAAGTAGGGTGGTTAATAACCCACCAAAAGTAATATAATTTCCCTATGTCTTTTTCAAAAGCACACAAAGTTTTTGTTTTTATCTGCGTTTTAACCATTATTGCTCTCTACGTTGCCCTGCCAACCAAAATTGGTAACTTCAACATCCCTCGTCTCAACTACAAAATAGGGAAACTCGATCTCTCCAAAGAAATAGAAATCAAGCAAGGTCTGGATATTCGTGGTGGAGTTCAAGTTACTCTATCTACCGATATGTCAAAGATTCCTGATGCCGAAAAAACCCAAGCCATAGAGTCTCTCAAAGAGGTTGTTAGCCGTCGAGTTGATCTTTTTGGTGTCTCAGAGTCCTCGGTAAAAACACTTCAAAACGGCAAAGACTATCGTTTAGTTTTAGAACTTCCAGGTGTTACCGATTCTCAAGAAACTCTTAAATTGGTTGGTCAAACCGCTGATCTTCAGTTTGCCTATCCAGTTTATAGTCCAAGTCCAAACGCTACCGAACCAGCCTCCCTTGTCGGTTTTAACCCTTCCGGTCTCTCTGGCGCTGATCTCAAAAAAGCCGAGGTTACTTTTCAAACCGATGACCGACTTCCCGCCGTCTCCCTTGCTTTTAAGGATGAGGGTAAGGTTAAGTTTGCCAAAATAACCAAAGATAATATTGGTAAACCCTTGGCAGTTCTACTAGATGGTTATCCCATTACTATGCCCACAATCCAAACAGAGATAAATGACGGCAACGCTATTATTTCTGGAAATTTCGGTATCGATGAGGCCAAGGCTTTGGCTATAAAATTAAACGCTGGTGCCCTACCTGTTCCAGTTAGTATCTTAAGTCAAAAAAATATTCCCGCCACCCTAGGCGCCGAGTCCATTCAAAAAAGTCTTATGGCTGGAGGTATCGGCTTAACAATGGTTATTCTTTTTATGATTCTGAATTATGGAATGCAGGGTGTAATTGCCTCCTTTGGCTTAGTTTTGTACGGCCTTTTTACAATTGTTGTTTACAAACTCGTTGGTGTTGTTCTTAGCTTGCCAGGTATAGCTGGATTTTTACTTTCAGTTGGTATGGCGGTTGACAGTAATATTTTAGTTTTTGAGCGTTACAAAGAAGAAATTAGAGCTGGTCGCTCTTGGCCAGTCGCTCTAGAGCTTGCTTTTGGTCGAGCCTGGGATTCTATCAAAGACGCCAACACCGCCACCATAATTACTGGTCTCATTCTTTTTAATCCCTTAAGCTGGCCATTTCTAAACACTTCCGGTTCTGTCCGTGGTTTTGCCCTGACTCTTATCTTAGGTATTTTGATTTCCTTATTTACCGGCATCGTCGTTACCAGAAACCTCTTGCGTCTTTTCTTTAAGGGTAAGAGTCAACAACCAAATTCTTCGTCATTGCGAGGAACGAAGTGACGCGGCAATCTATATAAATTATACCTGTCATTTCGGACTTGATCCGGAATCCAGAAAAAATAAATACACTAAAAAAACGAAAAAAATATGAACTGGATGAAACACATTTCTCTCTATTTTCTGATTTCAGCTCTTATTATTATTCCTGGAGTTTATTCCTTAGCCAAATATGGCTTCAAACTTTCCATCGAGTTCACTGGCGGAACCCTTGTTACCATCGAGCCCAGTACTTCCAAGCAATTTTTTTTGGACACCTTGAAGGACTACAGTCCTCAAGTTGAATCTGAAACTAGTAAGGACGTAACCTTAAAACTCAAGGAGCTTTCCGAAGAAAAACTAAATAGCTTGATTTCGGCTGCCAAAAAAGATAAAACCAAAATTACCATTAAAAGTTTTGAGGTGGTAGGACCAGTTTTGGGTCAGGAAACTTTAAAGAAAACTATCAACGCTCTACTATTATCGTCACTACTCCTTTTAGGCTATATCAGCTTTGCCTTTAAACAGTTTAAGTACGGGGTTAGCGCCGTTCTGGCTATGCTTCACGATACCTTAGTTCTTCTCGGCTCCTTTTCGCTTCTTGGCCACTTCTACGGGGTCGAGGTCGACCTCCTTTTTGTTACCGCGGTTTTAACAATTCTCTCTTTCTCAGTTCACGATACTATTGTCGTTTACGATCGCATAAGAGAACTAAGCCACAAAATCAAAGGTGTTAGCTTTACTAGCTTAGTTAATCAGGCCGTCTCCGAAACCATGGTTAGATCTTTAAATAATTCTTTGACCATTATTTTTATGCTAATTGCCATGTATCTACTGGGAGGTGAGTCGACTAAATACTTCTCTCTTGCCCTACTTATCGGTACCGTGACCGGCACCTACTCCTCTACCTTTACTGCCGCCCCCATCCTCGTCCTCTGGGACAAAATTGCAAATAGAAAACGATAACGCATAATCAACACTCAATCAGATTACCTGGATATGACTATTCTCAGTCAGGATGGTATTTTGTAACAATTTGTTCGCATAAACATGAGCGTATTTTTGGTGAAATAAATGTTCCCAATGTAGGGGCGATTCACGAATCGCCCTTAAAAGAGATGACGCAGAACAACATCGGCCAAATTATCAACGATGTTTGGAATTCGCTACCAACACGATATCCAATCATTTTGGATCAATTCCAAATTATGCCAAATCACATCCACGGTATTATCAATATCAAACGGGCGCATCGTGATGCGCCCCTACGTCGGACATTGATATCGCAAATTGTTGGATATTTAAAAATGAATTCGACCAAACAAATACACCAAAAACACCCAAATATTCAAATTTGGCAACGCAATTACTTTGAATACATTATTCGCGATGAGGCAGATTTATTTCGAATTCGCCAATATATAGAATCAAATCCAGAAAACTGGCAAAAAGATAAATTATTTATATCGTAGGGGGATTGCATGCAACACCCGTCTCTTTGCCGAGTCCAGCAAATGAAACAATTCATTTCGAATAGTTTCCGTTTAGTTTTTTAGCGCTCCATGTTCTTGACTTGTTTATCTCAATTTTTTCTAGTGCAGACTTAATAACGTCAATTTCAAGTAACTTAGCAATATTCATCATCTCGTAGGCAATTTTTACTAGCATTCTGAGGAAAACCTTCACTTTTTTGTGGCGATAGTTGTCGTAACTTTTTGAGATTAGAGAGTGTAAGTAAACAAGGTTCGTTGCAGTCATTGCTTCACGGTTATTTTTTGGAAACTTTATATAAGACCTAAACTCTGGTTTCTCGTCGAAGTTCACACCCCAAGCTCTTCCAAGGTGCAATGTTCTACCAAGAATATCAGCGCACTCCATTTCAATTGTATCCTTTGGTCGTTTTGGTTTTTTTTTGAGGGCTTCGTACATTTCTGATACCTCTGTGTGCATTAGTACCATTTTCTCAGATACCACAAGGTCATCTTTTGTATGTCCCCATCCTTTTTCTTCTGCTTGTTTGAGAAACAGATCTCCTAGTTGGTTTAAAGTCATATCTTATTCTTATAATTTTTAATTTTTCCAATCAAATATTCTCTTTCATTTTTGCTAGTGTCTTCGAGGACTTCTTCAAATAATTCCTTCAAAATCTTCCCAATAATTGGCCCTGGTTTTACCCCTAAGATTTCCATTACATCAACTCCATTTACAGCCATATCATTTATTTCCATCGGCTCAAAAAGCTGCTCCCCAATTCTTTTTTGCAGTTCCAAAAATCTCCAGCTAGTTGTTTTGGATCCACTACCTTTTCGGTCCGAAATTCTCAGAAGTACCAGATCAGAAATATTTTCTTTGCCCACCTTCCTAATCAATCTTCGTATCGAGGCATCAGTCATCTCCGATTGATAGGCAAACATATGCCAGCGCACCAAAGTTTCAATTTTTTCAATATCTTTTCGGCTAAATCTTAATCTTTCCGTAATTTCTTTTACCATTCTTGCCCCTATCACCTCATGGCCATAAAAAGTAATCATTCCCTTAGTTGGCTGGGTATAGCCACAATTTGCGCACGTGTGTTGTCTAGACGGCAAATCCCGGAACATCTTGCCACATTTTCGGCATTTAAATCTTTGACTTCTTGGCTTACCGATATCATGAACCAAAGCTACAAAACGAACAATTGGATTGGGTGAAGGGCAATTTTTCAAACTCTGAATCGAATGTTCCAGAACACTCCACTCATGATGTCCTCCCTGAGCAATATCTTTTCCTTCAAGCAGCTCTGGCAAAAAGCAGTTTATCAAGCCTGTTGAAATTAAAAGGTTTACTCCATCAGCCGGGTAATCAGAACCAATAATTTTCAAAAATTCTTCTCTTATTCTTTCCTTGCTAATATTTTCTAATAATTTTGCATTCGCAGTAACAGCTTTTAAGGTCTCCAAATCTATTTGAAAACCAAGCTTGGCCGCAAATCGTATGCATCGCATCATTCGTAGCGCATCTTCTCGAAATCTTCTCTCTGGTTCTCCCACAGCTCGTATTAATCCTTTTTCAAAATCCTCCATTCCTCCCACCAAATCAATCATCTCCCACTCCTTACTTTGATTTTTTGCCTGTCCGCCTATGGCGGAAGTTCTTTTCCCAATCACCATCGCATTCACCGTAAAATCTCTTCTTATTACATCCTCTTCAAGAGTTTTTCCCCAACTGACATTATCAGGGCGCCTAAAGTCAGAATATTCTTTTTCCGATCTATAAGTCGTAATTTCATACAGTTCTTCCCCTCCTTCAACCACACAATTATAAGAAACAGTTCCAAAGTCATTATTATAAAAAGGTAGTTTATCTTTTAATACTTCCAGGCTTTGCTCGGGGGTTGCATTCGTGGTAAAGTCGCAGTTTTCAGGTCTCTTGTTAAAAAGTAAACTTCTTACTCCACCACCTACCAAATAAATCTCAAATCCTGCCGTCGAATACAAATTCATTACCTCACTTACTTCGGTGGGGATTAAGGCTTTTTCGTCGGCTAATAGGGCTCTTCTGTACACGCCTAAATCTTATCACGCATCTAGGGTAAAATAGACTATGCGACCAACCTTGAGGGCTTTAGTTGGTGAACTAAAAGCGAAACAAATAAAATACAATCTTCCCAGAATAAGAAGTGTCTATTTATTTGCCAAAAAAATCTATCAAGGAAAAGTTCGCCAAACAGGGGAGCCGCTCATCAAACACCCCCTGTCTGTTGCCTTTACTTTAGCGGATTGGGGACTGGACCAGCAAAGCATCGAAGCTTGTCTTCTCCACGAGCTACCAGAAATCACTCCGGCAAACTACGCAAGCCTTATCGAAAAAAAATATGGTCCAGACATCCTTCATCTCGTTGATGGAGTAAACCGCGTTGGCCAAATAAAGCTTCGAGGTTCAAGCGATTTAATATTTCTCGAAAATCTACGTAAAATGTTTGTTGCTATGGCTCAGGATGTACGAGTCGTCCTCATCCGTTTAGCCGACAGGCTTCATAATGTCAAAACCTTAGACGCAGTTCCACTTTCCAAGCAAAAAAGAATTGCCATCGAAACCTTAGAAATTTATGGCCCCCTGGCCGAACGTCTTGGTATGGGCCAGCTAAAAGGCGAGTTAGAAGATCTTGTTTTCCCTTATATTTATCCCGAAGAATATCGGTGGGTCATGGAAATAGCCAAGCCTCACTTTAAATTCTCTGAAGAAAATATCAAAAGTTCTCTTACCAAAATTCGCCAGCTATTAGCCAAAAACAATATCAGTGCTCGAACCGACGGGCGCCCAAAACGCAAATACAGTCTTTATAAAAAACTTTTGCGACCGGAAATAAATCGAGATATCACCCAAGTTCACGATTTAATGGCTTTGAGAATTATTACCGAGGATGCAAACAGCTGCTACACCGTTTTGGGGCTTATGCATCAATACTGGAAACCAGTTCCTTACTTGGGAATTTCTGATTTTATCGCTCAACCCAAACCAAATGGCTACCGCTCTATTCACACCAAAGTTTTTGACCACAAAGGTAATATTTTAGAAATTCAGATTCGCTCCGAAGAAATGCATCGTCAAGCCGAACTTGGCGCGGCTGCTCACTTCGCCTACTCCCAAGCCAAAAATTCCGGTGTCTCCGACGAAAAATTAGAAAAAGGAAAGGGATTTGTTGTTAGTGAAAAAATGGCCTGGGTCCAAGAGCTGGCAGACTGGAAAAAGCAAATCGAGTCTACTCACGAACAAAGTTCAGACCTCAAACTCGATGCTCTTTCTAAACACATCTTCGTCTTCTCTCCCAAAGGTGACGTTTTTGATTTGCCCGAAAATTCCACTCCCGTTGACTATGCTTTTCGAGTTCACACCAATCTGGGTTTTTATATCTCCTCCGTCAAAGTCAATGGCAAAATTGCTCCAGTCGACCAGCTCTTAAAAAGTGGCGATGTTGTCGAAATTCTCAAATCCCGTGTCAAAAAACCGGCTAACAAAAACTGGTTAAGGTTTGTAAGATCTCATCGCGCCAAATCTAAGCTTAGGCATGATCTCCAGCAAGAAAACGATCTGTCATTCCGGACTTGAGGTTTATCCCAAGTATCTTCGCGGATAACCCAGTCCCGTCATTGCGAGTTTCGTACTCGAACCGCGGCAATCTATAATTTGATATAAAATCAAATTGTGAAAAAAATACTTCTTTTAATCCCACTTTCACTTTTTCTAATTTTTTTTCCGAGTTTAGGCAAGGTTGCAGATTTACGCAAGCCAACAATCAAAGGATTTTTTACCACAAGTGCACCTATTCCCCAAAAAAAACAAAAAACAACACCGCTAAATTTGACTGCCACCGGAGTTTTTGTTCTGGATCTTCATAGCGGTGTCGTTTTGTACGATAAAAATCCGCACCAAAGGTTAAAACCGGCGTCATTAACAAAAATCATGACCGCCCTTGTTGCCCTAGATTATTACAAAGAGGATTCCGTCATTAAAGTGCTTAATGGCCAAAAATCACTCGGAAACACCATCAACCTCGTCAAGGGCGACCAGCTTTTAGCCAGCGACTTGCTTTACGGCTTATTGGTTTCCTCTGGAAATGACGCTGCCGTAACATTTGCTGAAAATTATCCCGGTGGTTACAACGCCTTTGTCAAAAGAATGAACTCCAAAACGGTTGAGTTAGGATTAGAGAATACAAGATTCAGCAATGTTTCAGGAGTCGAAGGGTCAGATCATTACACCAGCGCTTACGATATAGCTATGATCGCGCGGGAGGCCTTAGACCGTCCAGTTTTTGAAGATATTGTCTCTACCAAAAAGTACACTCTCAAAAGTCTCAAGGGTCATATTTACCCATTAGACTCTACCAATATTCTTTTGGGCAAGCCAGGCTTTTATGGTGTCAAAACCGGATGGACGCCAGAGGCGGGGGAGTGCCTAGTTATTTTGGCCGAAAAAGATGCCCATCCCATTTTAATTTCTCTCCTCTACAGTGCAGACCGTTTTGGTGAAGGCGAAAAAATCTTCAACTGGATCTTCCAAAATTACACCTGGGACTAATTCATTGAAGTCGTGGGTACCATATCAATCTCACGCCACCCACGTCATTGCGATCCGCCTATGGCGGAGAAGCAATCCAGGCCAACATCGTCATCGGTACCCCGAACCGAAGCAATCCCCGCCAGTCGAGATAAAATAGAGGTGTGGCGGAAAAAAGAATTCCTAGTGTCTATATAATGACCAACAAACACAATACGGTACTTTATGTGGGTGTAACTAACAACTTGCTAAGAAGAGTTTGGGAACATAAAAGCAAGTTATCAGAGGGATTTACTAAACAATACGATGCAAACAAACTGATTTATTATGAATTTTTTGACAGTATGGCTCAATCAATAACAAGAGAGAAACAAATTAAAGGTGGGTCAAGAAAAAGAAAACTGGATTTAATATCAAAGTTTAATCCGGAATGGTTAGACTTATACCAAACACTTACTTAACCTCCGTGTCGGGGATTGCTTCAGTTCCGCACCGCGGAAATTCGCAATGACAGATTCGTCTTCCAAAACTACACCTGGGAGTAAATATCTTGACTGTTTAACAAATTCCAGCTACACTTAATTTTTAGGAATGAACAAATGTTACCTAAAAATAATTTCCAAATTAAAGGCTGAGAGGCCTCTTTTTTTTGCCAAATTTAGCGAGAAAGGAGGTGAAAAAAATATATGACCGAAAAAATGACCTTCGAAAAATCTGGATTAATCAAAGACGAAAACGATTTAGAGTCAATCGAGTTCTGGGGCCACGATGCCGGTGAATTTGTAGTCGAAGAAGAACAGCCAAAACTAATCGAAAAAGTCGAATCAGTGCAACCAAAAGAAAAAGAAAATCTTTTAGGTGAAGAATAAGTTATCTCACTCACCTGCGAGGATACCCCTCGCAGGCACCAAAATTCTACTCCACATCTTGAGTTTTTGAGTTTTTGATTTCTTGAGTTCTTTACTTCGTCTCTATCCATTGATCCTGTACCGCCGAAACATAAGCAGCAAATCCTTGGTCTCCTAGGAAAATATAAATCGGCATAGCGTATTTCTGGTTTACATTAGAGTCGTAGTAGCCCAAAAATATCTTTCGAATTTTTACTTCTCCGGTTTGTGGGCCAGTGGGTGTCACGTAACCTCCTCCGGTTGAAAGCTCTTGCCAGGCCTCCTCACCGCTTTTAATTGGGTAGGTTCCGTTTTGAGTGTAGTTTATAAAGGTGTAGGCGTATTCCATATCAATAATTTTTTCGTTAATCGTTTTGGATCCCGAGACCACAGCTCTAATTAGTCCCTTGCTAGGGTCAGTTCGATAAAATGGATAACTCGCCTTTATTTCCTTTGTTTTAGAATTGGGGTCTATTTCGTCAATATTTTTTCTAAAATAATCTAGCTGGACAAAATCAGCGTCCGACAGTGATAGTGCCGGTATTAGCTTTCCCGCATCGTTTTTTAAGTAAGTTAGTTTTTCAAATCCCACAGTGTCATCTTCCAAAATCTCAACCTTTCTTAAATAATTGCTGGTATCGATAATCACTTGCTTGTCCGACGTAAAGTTAGCCATCGTCGCAATAGTTGGATTGTTTTGCCACTGTTTGATCAGACTAAAGTGCCCGCTTACTATGTTCATATCAAGTTTTGAGGCCAGTTGGTCTTGGTTGTTCCATAAGTAGCGAGTTTCAGTTGGCTGATCTGGTTTAAATAAAAATCCTAAAGCTGTCGCTACCTCCAATGCCTTATCGGGGTCAGCAAAACCACTTCGCTTGGTAGGAGCGTAATAAACCCTCATTCTGTCTGGAAAGTTTGGAATTATTCCTGTTGGTAATTCCAAGGACATCTGTGGCCTTGTTGTATTTTGGGGAAAATTAACCGCCTGTAGCAATCCAAAATCAACGGTTGCTGCTGCTTCAGCTGGCGGATGTAGTGAAATATAATAATTTACCAGGGCTACACCAAGGTACCACAATAGGGTAATAGCCAAAAAACCAGCTCCTCCATATTTGATTGCTTTTCGCGATAACGCCGCAGCTTCAGTTAGTGTCGCCATATACTACCATAAAGTATACTATCAGTATGACAGATAAGCATATAAGAACCAGGTTTGCCCCTTCTCCCACAGGGTATCTCCACATAGGGGGACTCAGAACTGCAGCATATGCTTACGCTTTAGCCAAAAAAAACAGCGGTGATTTTATTTTGCGTATCGAAGATACAGACAAAAAACGAGAAGTTGCTGGTTCTGTAGAAGATCTCTGCAAAATACTTAAAGTTTTTGGAATTACTTGGGACGAGGGTCCCGAAGTCGGTGGCCCATATGCTCCATACACTCAATCAGAACGGGTAAAGTCAAACAGTTATCAAAAGGCAGCAGAAAAACTACTAGCCGATGGTCACGCCT
Organism: uncultured Pseudomonadales bacterium; assembly: GCA_964586045.1. GTDB lineage: Bacteria > Patescibacteriota > Microgenomatia > UBA1400 > MFAQ01 > MFAQ01. The sequence goes on from CAZPFY010000007.1 coordinate 17,877, forward strand.
TTTATTGTTTTTGTGAGCCCCGCTCAAAAGAAGAAATCAAAGAAGAAAGACAATTCAAAATTGAGTTTAGAGATCCTTGTCGAAATCTTTCCAAGGAGCAAATAGCCGAAAAACTTGCTAGTGGCATTAAGCCTGCTATTCGTCTAAAAACTCCGGATGGAGAAACTATTTCCTATCGCGATTTTGTTCTCAACAAAGAAACTACTTGGAAAACCGATGTCGTCGACGATGCCATGCTTCTAAAATCTGATGGTTTTCCTACTTACCATCTTGCCGTCGTTGTTGACGACACAGAAATGAAAATTAGCCATGTTTTAAGAGGACACGACTGGCAACCCAGCACCCCAATCCATCTACTAGTTTACAAATACTTGGGTTTTCCTGTTCCAGAAATTGGCCATCTTACAGATATTCTCAATCCAGACGGAAAAGGAAAACTTTCCAAACGCAACAACAATGTCGCATGTGAACAGTATCTAAACGATGGATATTTGGCGGACGCAATTTTAAACTTTGTTATCCTCCTCGGTTGGGCACCAAAGGACAATCAAGATATTTTTACTTTGAATTCTTTTGTGGAAAGTTTTGATCCAAAAGGTTTTCAAAAATCTAATCCTCGCTTTGAAATTTCAAAACTAGATTGGTTAAATGGCCAGCATCTTCGGAAAGTTCCCGAAAACATCCTCTTTTTCTGGATGAAGCCCCTTTTTCCAAGCAATGTTTCTGAAGACACCATTAAGGCTTTAATCCCATTAGTCAAAGAAAGAATTACCAAAGTAAGGGATGTTGTTGGCTTGACCAAATTTATTTTCGAGACACCTACCATAAACAAAGAGTTGGTAAACAAAGAATTTATTACAATGGCAATAGAAGCAATCAAGTTGGCGGACTGGAACAAGGACTCGATCGAAAGCAATCTGATGAAAGTAGCAAATGATAACAGTTATCATCGTGGTGAGTTTTTTATGAATCTTCGATTAGTTATTTCTGGCCAAAAGGTTACACCACCTTTAACCGAGTGTATGTTAATCATGGGCAAAGATCTTATTCTTACCCGCCTTCAAAGTGTTCTAGAATAATTGTAGATGTCCAATCTCAATCTGCCCAATGCCTTAGAAAATCTTCAAAACAGATCTCTTTCTTTAAACAAAGAAATTAGGCGATTTTCTAAAGCCAAAAAGTTTTTTACCAAAACATCTCTCATCGCTCACGATCTTCGTCAAAAATCAAATCAAATACTTGCCTCTGCTGGCCTTATTGGTGCCATTCTAACCTCTCCTATCTTAAGTGCTACCCAGCAAGCTTCAATTTCAATCAATCAAGATAATCAGGAAGCCAAAAAATCTAACAGTCTCAAACTCCTTGGCTTTCTTCAAGAAAAACTTCCCCACTCAACCTACAAATTTACTCCCGAAGAAGCCAAAGTTGTCGAGCAACAAATAAAAGAAAACATCAATATCAACGCTGTCGCGTATCTGGACGACCAATCTCTCAACCATCACCTTGGTTATATTGGCTTCGAACAACATCTTACTCGCTATCCAGGGGATAGTCTGGGCCAGCACAACGAATTACAGGAGGCGGGAATTGCTCCGGGCCGCGGTGCCTTTGGTTATTTTGCCAAAGACGCCAACACTTTTACCACTCAAGATTTTTTAAGAGAAAAGTACTACTGCGTTGTCCAAACTTTGTATCTCGAAAACTGGAACAAGGACCACCTTTTTCTCAAGGATTGGTACAAGTTTCGCAAAGTTCTCGTTGTTAATCCTGTCAATGGTAACGCTGTGGTTTGTGATATCGGCGACGCAGGTCCTGCCGAGTGGACCGGTAAACAGTTTGGCGGGTCCCCGGAAGTCATGCAAAGTCTAAATCTTCATGGTGGTCCTCGCAAAGGCTTAATCCTTATGTTCTTTGTCGACGACCCAGACAATTCAGTTCCTTTGGGTCCAGTTAATTACTAAATATATATGGCCATACTTTTTTACGATCATCTCTTCAACAAATCCGAAGTCGAAACTCTAATTAATGGTTTGGAGGAAATGGAAAACCAAAGGGCTAAGGTCAGTCAGTTGGTTGACGACATTCTTTTTCAGGGAATTATTATCATGCTTCTCAACAAGCTAAAGGAGAGCAAACATCAAATTTTTCTAGAAATGATTCACGAGCGTCCTTACGACATTGAAATAATTTTATTCCTTAGAGACCATACCCATCCCAACATCGAAGATGACATCAAGGCTGAGGGAGAAAAACTTCTTGCTACTATTCTCAAAGATATGTTACCCTAATTGTTATATGGAACAAGAAAAATGCCCCAAGTGTGGTGAACCCCTAGGAGAAGTTACCGAAACAGCCACCGGAAGAAAGCTTCAGCGTTGCTCTACAGGTAGTTGGAACAAAGAAACCAAAAAAAATGAAGGCTGTGATTACGTCAAGTGGTTAGCCGTCGAGCCCCAAACTTTGGACGAAAAATGCCCCAAGTGTGGTGAACCTTTGGTTCTTCAAGTTACTCGTTTTGGTAAAAAAATGAAAAAATGCAGCGCTGGCGGTTGGGACAGTGAAGCCAAAAAAGCCACAGGTTGCGACTACGTTGAATGGATCAATGGCAGCACCGAAAAATTGGACGAAAAATGCCCTCAGTGCGGTGAATTGCTCGTCTTGTTTACCACTGCCGCTGGCAAACGTATGAAAAAATGTTCTACTTCCGGCTGGGACAGAGAGGCCAAACGCGCTACAGGCTGCCCTTACGTTGAGTGGCTCAAAGCCGAATACAAGCCACAGGGTGGTAACGGAGAAGAGTTTCTGCCTCCAGAAGAGAACATCTTCTAATTACCATGCAAAAAAAGACTAACAAAATTGACCAAATCTCCAACTGGTTTATTAGTTCTATGGGCACAAATACCTCCTTGGTTGTTCATACTATTCTTTTTGCCGGTATCTTTTTTCTCACCGTTTTGGGTGTTAGTACTGAAGAGGTGTTGCTCATTTTGACTACCGCCGTTTCCCTCGAAGCTATTTATTTGGCAATTTTCATCCAGATGTCCGTAAACAAAACCACTGCTAGTTTGGCAAACGTCGAGGAGGATATTGACGATATTCAAGAAAATGTTGACGATCTTCAAGAGGATGTTGATAGCTTGGAAGAAAACGTCAAAGAAATCTCTGACGACTACATAGAGGATGATACTGATGAAGACGATGTTGTTATTGCCCTCAAAGACATCGAAAAGAAGCTAAATGTTCTCCAGGAGGACATCGCCACCCTCAAAAAGAAGGGACTTTTTTGATCGTCTAACTTTTCATCCCATAATATATATCACTAAATAATTGACATTTTGTGTCTCTATGGGCTAAAATTCGCTCATCGGAAAGTTTCTTTTGCTTGGACCTTAATAACACGGAGAAGTAATTATGAAAAAATCCTTAAGCGTCGCAGTCGCTGTCATTTTTGTGCTCATTTTATTGCTCGTTCCCGCTTATTTTTACCTTTATCAACCCAGTTTAACTCAAATTAAGGTTGTTTCGCCTTCAAAAAACTATAGGATCGGAGAGCCCTATCATTCATCATATTCAGAAAATTTCCCCATAACTCTTTATTACAATGGTCCAGATCCAGAGGTTATCGCCAAAATTACTTTCAAAAGTATGGGCGAATGGACATGCGTTTTAAAGGCTAGGGAGAACAATGATTGTGGCGAGTGGGGAGCTATTTTCTTGGGTGACAATAACTATCAAGTCGAGGCTACTACTAGTAGCGGCCAGTTAATAACTCAGGAGATTGTTGTTTCTTGGGAGCCATACAGCTTCTTTGAAAATATCATCTACCATACCGGGATGAAGAATCTCGGTCGTGGATACATGGTCCTTTCCTTAGTTATTTTTTTGGTTTTAGCTTTTGTGGTTATGGCCATTACAAAAAGTCTAGGGATAACCATAGTTGCAGTTTGGTCGTGGATTTCTATCGTAACTTTTTTTCTTATCTCCAAACTTCTCGATAACTCCGCACTTGCCTTTTACTTTATTGTTATAGCCTGGAGTCTTGGCGCCATTTTAATATGGTGGAAGCTTTATTATTTACCACATGCTCCAGCACCCCGTTCAGTTCGACCGCCTATTGTTACCCCAAGGGCGCCAGAGACTGGTATCGTCCTTGCAAAAGGTGGTACCGCTTTGGCTCATCAAAAAAGTAGTTCATTAGAAGTCATCAACGGGGAAGTAAAAGAATAATTAAAATTGCGCCGCATAGGAGGCTGAATTGAAAATCAAAAATTGGAAAGTTTACTTAGCAGGTCTTGTTTTGTTTTTATCCATCCTGGGTTGTCAGTTTACTGACAGTTTGGGTGAAAAAACCACCATCAATATTGTTAAACCAATTAGTGGCTATCGAGACACCAGAGAGTTTGGAAAGACCGAGTATGTCTTGGTCGCCATGTCTGTTCTGGTTGAATCCAACAAGAGAAATGGAGAAGTTGTCGACGTTTTCTTCACTTGGAATGGCTCTAATCCTGTCGTTTGTAAAGCCATCGTTAACACCGTTTCGCCCTGTGGTGAACTACCCATGTATCAAATGGGTCAGCAAACCCTCCACGCCGAAGTAGAAACCATAAACGGTACCAGGGTGTCGGATGACGTCGTCTTTGTTTGGGAGCCGGTAACTGGCTTATTTGATACCGTTTTCTTAAAAACAGCCCAGATGATGCAAAGTCAAAACCCCACGGCCGGCATGGTTGCCATCGTTGCATTCTTCATTCTTATCTTTGCTGCAGTTGTCGGTATCAAGGTCGGTAATTTTAACGGTACTCTCATTGTTTTTGTTATTTCCGTCATTGTCTGTATCCTCGTATATAGCTACATGGATGCCAAAGAAGGCTTAAAGCTTTTTGAAAAGTTTTTTGCTTTGATCGGCTCCTCTTTCGTTATTGGCTTCTTTGCTTATCTTATTAACCGAGGCTATACTGCGCGCGGCAAAAACAAAGCCGTAGTTCGAATGTTTGATCCGTACGGAAATCCGCTCGAATTCGAATATCATGAGGGCGCGCAGATTGGACCTGGTGCAAACAGTACCCAGGGTGGTCAAGTTGTCAGTGCTTTTATGGGTGCTATTACTCAGCAGCAAATCGTTGCCCAGCAACAGAAACAGCTAGCAGCTCGCGCACAAGACATTCAGTATTACGAAGATGGCGTACTTGTTGATGATCCATATAACACCAGTCCCGCCCATCAAGGCACATATGATATATCGCAATACCAAACACCAATGCCTCGCCGCGCTTACCCAAAGCAAAAACGAAATTTGCTCTTGACTTTGTTTGGCGCTTTTATTGAACACCGACGCGATGCACAACGACAGCCGAGACCACCAAAAAATCAAAGAAGATTACGCTAATAAGGAGGAACCATGCCCCAACCAATTACTGGATCTATCATTACTGATACAGGTGATTTATTTACACAATTGTTCCCATATCCAATCGCACAAGGCACAGAAGAGGTTGGTGATGCTCACCTAGCTCTTGGCAATATTACCGTTCCCGCCTACTCCGGTGAAGATATCTACGCGGTCTATAGAAATCTTCAAAGACGCCTCAAGGGAGTTATCGATTTTGCTTACAGCCCAAAGAGAAAGGGTTACGAAAACGCTATTCCTAATGCTCAAGATGATATCGTAAGTCTCTCTCGTGCAATAAAGCATTATGAAATGGCTCTGATGGGCTACCCTGGTCTTTTAGATCTTAGTTTCCTTCAGTGGCCAAAGGGCAGAACTCGCTACCCAGCCTTCATGGTCATGAATTTAGACAACCCAAGATTTAGCATCAAGGTTACAGTGGATAATCAATCGTGGAGCAAAAAAGAATCGGTCCTAAGTCTCACTCCGGATTTCCCGCCCGAAATCTCTAGTCAGTTTCAAGTCTTTAAAGAATTCTTGGAAGGAAAGGTTAACGGTGAAAAAGGCTACTGTACCATCTCCGCTCTGTTCAGCGGTTCTCCACCACCGGAAACAGATCTCAAAATTGATCTGGCTGTTGCGACCCGCAAGTTTAGACTGGTAATTATTGGTGAAGTTCCTTTTTGGAAAGTCGACACCGTAGTTGAGGTCAAAAAAGATCCTATTGTGGCGGGGCTTACTCCAATTACTCATCCAGTGGATGGATCCGTAATTGGCTACCACGCTGCCTATATCGACATCTTCAACCCAACTCCACTTGAGCAACTCGCCTTTAAAACCTGCCTCAAATCTCTGCCTTAAGTATGTCCATTCCGCTCAGCTTATCTGAGCGGATTTTTTTGCCTGTCCGCCTAACTACTTGTTGTTGGCGGATGCCAAAAACTCGCTTGTAAAATAAAATCCGTTTTGGGCCTCACGCAGGTCAAAGCCAAAGGCTCTCCGACTAGTGGCAATAATGGGTGGGGCCTGAATTCTCTTAAAGATATTTATTTTATAAAGTCTCCATTTGTGTTCCAGGTCAGCGACAAAACTTTCTCGAGTAGAAAAGTACTGATCGATATTTTTCTCCAAGCCAAGGTCAGCCGTTATCGTTTTGGTGTCATACTTTTCCAAAATTTCTGTAGGGTCCAGTCTCCATTCCACAAAAGCTCTAATTAGTTTATCGTGATATGGGTAATCCATTGGGTCGCCTTTACCTTTGGTTACATCTTGTTCGGCGCTAAGTTCTGCCGACGGCACTACTTTTATTATTTCTTCTGGTATTACTTCTTTATTGTTTGTTTTGTTAATATATTCAGCCAGAGCATAGACCTGCCCTTTATAAAGGTCAGCTATGGGGGCAATGGCCCCATCAACATCTCCGTATAGAGTGCAGTATCCCAAAGCTGTTTCTGTCTTGTTTCCATTATTTACAAATACCGCGTTCAAAGTTCCGGCTATTGCCGCTAACACCCTACTACTTCTATCTCTAGCCTGGATATTTTCAATTACAGAACTACTGGGTTCCAAGCCAATTTCCCGCAGTTGCTTAACTGTTATTTCTACAGCTTCTTGTATTGGTACTACCTTGTAATCAATTTTTAAATTCTCAGCTAATTTTTTTGCCGCATTTTTGGTTAGCTCAGAATTAAACATCGAGGGCATATTTACCCCAAAAACATTTTCCGGTCCCAAAGCTTCTACCAAAACACTTGCCACCACCGCCGAATCAATTCCGCCACTAAGTCCTATCACTACTTTTTTACTAGACAAAGGTTCAAAAAATTTGCTGACTCCGTAAACCAGCCCTTTATAAAGATCTTCTAAATCACTTTCCTCAGTTGGTTTGATGTCATTCCGGGCTTGACCCGGAATCCAGGCATTTTCTGTGTCAAATATCACTGTCTCTTCTTTATAATCCCCAGCCTGTACGACAATGTTTCCATTCTTATCATAAACACTTGTATTCCCATCAAACAAAAAGATATTCTTTCCATTATTTTGGACTCCAACGTTATTGCAGTACAAAAATGGCACTTTAAGTTCCGAAAGCAATCCTTTTATTACCCGGTGTCGCTTATCATTTTTCCTGGCTGTCCAAGGTGAGCAAGAGATATTAACAAGTATTTCTGCCCCGTTTTGGACCAATATTTTACTTGGGTTAGTACTATAGTCATCACTCCACATATCTTCGCAAAGCATCAAACCAAGCTTGTGCTTTTTATTGTTAATCTCTACTTCAAATGGCTGAAGTGCTTGCTCAACCGTCAAACCACTGTCCTTAGCCTCTTTTATAAGCGAGTAAAAATGGCGCTCGTCATCAAACTCTCTATATTTTGGTAATAAAGTTTTATAACTTCTACCTTCAAAAATCCCATTGTTAACCCACTTTTTATCTTGGGCAATAAAGACACTGTTGTACTTTCTCCATCTTCCATCCTCACCTTTTTTATTTTTATCTACATATACATTACCCCAAATAACAGCAATATTTTCCGATGCTTCCTTTATTGTCTCGTTACATCTCATCAGTTCATTTACGAGAGATTTATTTTCCCACTCGTCGCCAAGAAGATAGCCACCCACCACCATCTCCGAAAAAACCAAAACATCAGATTTGTTTTCTCTAGCCTTTTGGATTTCCTCCAAAATTCTCGCTAGATTTTTGTTTGGTTGGCCTGGTTTTACTTCTATTTGGGCTAGTGCGATTTTCATATGTTTATATATTTTTCTAATATCAATTTTATCGCTTTTTCATCAACATATTTTTTTAGTTCTTCAATTTCTTTATTTGCAATTAGGTCACGAATTTTTGTCGCCGATAGATCTTCACCTTCTACAAACCTATCCACCAACACTTTTGTTTCAAATCTTTCTGATAATACGGCGAGGTCCTCCTTACTTCCTCCATAAAAAACAAATTCTTCATTTCTGTTTTTAGCCAAATTTTCTATATTATCTAGCCACATTCCGTTAGTGCTGCCGTCGAAGTACTCCAGGTTTGGCTTCCCGTCTGGAAGAGGCAATATCTCCAAAGAGGGAAAACTGACCCTGATTATTTCAGCCCTATCCTCAAACGTGTAAGGCGTTCTCTTACTAATTGAGTTTGAAGAGCCAACCAAAATAAGCACTTTTTCCTCTCCAGCCAAGTTAATCATTTTCCTAATTAGTCTCCCATGCCCATTGTGGAGAGGGGAGAATCTGCCTAAATATACATGTCTTTTAGTCATAGTGTATATTATACACCATTCAGGTAATTTTCAGAAATGTATAATAAAGTCTCTATATTATTAATAAACTAAATACTATGAAAACCAGATCGCTAGTAACCATGGGTATAGTCCTTACCTTTTTGACCTTGTCCAGTCCGGTCTATGCCGCCCTTCAAAACAGGCTCGAAAATAGGCAGGAGAAAATGGAGTTAAGACAAGAGAACCGTCAGGAACAGCGCCAAGAAAAACGTTCCGATGTCGCCGGGAAGCATTCCGAGAGGTTAGCTCAAAGATTTAGTAACTATCAAACTAGGTTTGCGGCCCTTATAGCCAAAATTCAGGCACGAATCGACCTTTCAACCACCAAAAACGTTACCAGTGCTCAAGCCAAATTAGACGATGCTAAGGCAAAATTAGCTTACGCCATCATCACGGGCGAAAAAGCTGTGGCTCAATTCAAGGCCATTGACCCCGCCAAGTGGGTAGAACAAAAAGCCGAAGCCCAAGCCGCTAGAGATACCGCTGATCAGGCCAGAAACGCTTTTAAAGACACCTTGGCCCTCATGATCGAGTCCGTTAAGTTACTAAAGTCCGCTCCAGCTAAATAGTATGAAAAAATCCATCACAATCTCGCTCTTTCTTAGCTTAGCCCTGCTTCTTTCTGCCTGCACAAAGCCAAATTTGTCAGGCAGGCAAATAAATGAGCTGGCTCCCTCGCCAACCGAAGCTATGATGGCAGAGCCCTCCGTGAGTGAGGCCCCAACTCCCACTCTTAGCGAGGACAGCTCTCTGGACTCTATCGAAGCAGATCTAAAAGCAACAACAGTCTTGGAAGAGGACTTCTCAGACATCAAATAGAGAGTCTTGGCAGCCATTCATTTTGCTACTTGCTTTTTAATAGTGTATGTTGTACACTATAAAGGTAGTAGCCCTCTAAAAAGGAGAAAAAAATGGCTGCCAAACCAATCACCCCCGCTGAAGTAGTAAAGTTAAAAGTTACGCTAATACCCGATGAGGTTATTAATGCCTTTAATGAGTTAATTGCGGAAAACTTTTCTGGTGGGTCCTCTAGCTTTACCGAAAAAAAGGTGGTTGCTCGAATCGTTAAAAAAGGTATTTCGTCCGCAGAAGCTTATGCCAATCATTGGTTAGACGTCGAAGACATCTATCGCAAAAGCGGTTGGAAAGTTGACTACGACAAACCTGGCTACAACGAAAGCTACGACGCCACTTTTACTTTCAAAAAGTAACTCCTTTTACCCTAGACGGAGAAATCTCTCCGTCTTTTCCTAAATATTAAATTTCAAGCAAATTGAAGCATGTCTTCATTCGCATAATCATCGACCTTTTCTCTTTTTGGAATTAGCCTGTGAAGCTCAATTGCCGGTACAACATCCCTTATTCTTATTGGTTTATCCCCCCCAAACCTTCTCTGCATTGGGCAACTAGTCTTTGTTGCCTTGACTTTCACCCCGTCAGGATAAGCTACTTCTATAACTGGCGCACCATCTTCTAAAATTGGCATACCGTCGTCCAAACACAGCATTCTTCCTCTCGATGGATCCGTAAAATGATCTGGTTTTTTAAGGCCGAAATCAGTCTCAAGATTCTGGTTTTGTTTTTTTTTGCTGTCTTCGGAGATATATAGAATAGGATACAGAACAAATTCTTTTACCACTGTGTTTGCATCCAAAATTGGTTTGGTATCAACCTCATGGTTAGATATTATTCTGGCACCTGACAGCATCATTATTGTTTTTTCATTTTCGCCATTTCTCAAATATCTAGTAACCAGATCCGTCGGTTCTCCTTTTGCTCTACTCATTATCTCTTTATAGTCACCTGTATTTGGATTTCGCCAGCCGGTATCAACATCATCTCCATACACCGCATCAAGGTCAGAGCAAGTCAGAGTCTTACCAAGGTTAGCAAGGTCATCTTCAACCACCATCCCTTTTGCAACTCTCTCTTCGATTTCAGTGACAGAATAACCACCGACTCTTTTTTGAACTTCCAAATAATCTTCTCCTTCACCGCTTCTCCAGTCAGGAAACAGTGTTGTCAGTTCTTCCTCCTTTGGTACTGCCGCTGCACGGAAAATTTTTACCCCCATTTTTTCTGCTTTTCTGTAGACCTCTCGAGTCTCTTCGGTAATAAAAGGCGTATCCACCGCAAAGACCTTTGGGTCTTCCACTCCTGCAAATCTTGCTGCTCGCACATTGTTGACTAGCGAAATCCAGTCTTTTCCACTCCACAAGGTGGCTATAGGGATTCCGGATGCGGCCGCGTGTTTCATGGTTATTGCTGTGTAAGCAATCGAAGACGCTCCGATATCATTCTCAAAATTTATAAGCAACAAAGAATTAAACGTTATGACGTCCGCCCTATCCTCAATATCCGGTATTTTTCCACCGAACCTTTCGAGATCTTTTTCCATACGACCATATATCTCCTCCACCCTTACTCGAAGTTCGGCACTCAGCTCAAAAGCTTCTTCTGCCGATTCTGTCTCTCCTATTTCCGTCATATCAGTCATGAGTAGTATTTACTTTCTAACAAATCCCATTTTTGTGCCATTTCCACAATTCTTTTCATATTTCCTACAAATGTTTCGGTTATCATATTCAGTTGTTCAATCACCGCTGGGCCATAAATAATCTTTGCTTGTTCTTCAAGTAAGCTAGAGGTCAGTCTCAGAATCTCACTACCCATCCCCAGTCGAGCAAACGGATCGTGTTTTGCATCCTTTGGTAACACTTCTCCACTATCAGCAGAAATATCCGCCACCACACTTTCCCCAAACTGATTACCCATTTGAAAGGGCACCTCCTCTAGTCTGGCTATCATTCTCATCCGCGAAATTTCTTTTGCTGTAAATCTCTTTCCGTCTGGTTTGCAAATTCCAAAAGTTAATATTGAGCTAGATAAAAAGTCAGTCTCACCCCCTGTCTCCTGTAATAAAATAGTTTTTTCCAATCCAGCTACTTTGATGTATTCTCTAACTTTTTCTGTCAGCAATTCAATACTTTTTTGGTGGTATCCTTCACGGTTGCTCGTCTCGTGTATTTCTCGATAATTTCTCATCGCTCCCGCCAGTCGGGATAGGAGTGCTGTTTCCGATTTAAACTCCAGATGCTTTCCACTTCCCTGTTTCTCATCATTTTCTATTCTGGCACTTATAACATCTTCAAGGTCAGGAGGTAGTGAACCAGAGGCATAAAAGGTAGTTAGTATCTCTGTACTATATATATCTGGCCTAGCGAAATCTTTTTTCAATCTTTCCAAAACCCCCTTTGTTCCTACCGCTATCCCTCCAAATGCCGCTCCTTCTGCCGCCTTTGAGGTTGTAGACATGTACCAGCCTTGTATCCCGGCCTTATCAAGTATATCGAGAGCCTCTCCAGCTGAAAGCCAGCGTCCTTGGGCGCAATCGAGCACTACTTCGTATTTTCCCTCTTTCTCAAAAAATTTATTTACAATTTTCTTCTGTGCCTCACTCAAGTTTTGAGACTCTTGTAAGCCTTTTTGATTCAGTCGGCTCAAGTAATCTGGCATGTCTTTGTATATTGCCCCACCCTTCCCGGGGATCACGAAGCTGTGAGTAAAAAACATCTCTCCCCCGCTAGTTCTAACTACTTTTTCCAAATCGACATTGTATTTTTTTGCCATTTCATTAATTCCGTCTACCTCCTCACCACTTTGCCACAAGGACAAGGCCATCTCAAAAACAAAGTATCCATCGTGCATTTTTTGATACTCGCTAGAACTTAGGCAATCACCATTTTCTTTTCTCACCGGAATCTGGAGTACCACCCGATCGTCTACATCTTCTGCTTGTTCAACTTTTCCACCAGCTACATCAACAGGCAATGGTCGTTCGTGTGCCACGTCGTCGACTGTTTTACCGGCCTCTTTAGATTGACCTACTATCGACCGAGACAGTATATACCAAAGGTGTGTTCCCGAGACTCCCTCAATCATCACTCTCTCACCCAGAGTGGGCACCAATCCCTCTTTTATAGTCATCGATGCTTCTCGAATCGCGGCTCGGCGATTATCAGAATCATCAATTAATTCAACTTTTCTCAAAACCCGTGCCCACTCGGCCGTTTCCCGGAAAACAGGCGAGTCCACAATCAAAGCACTCACCGTCGTATTTCCACACATCGGGACAATTTTGGCAATTTTATTTACAAAATCAATATTTGCCGTGTTTTTTTCAGGGTTAATTCCCAATCGTTTGCAAGTATCTTCAAAATTTTCATCCGTTACTTCGCCTACCTTCATCACTCCTGCTCCATAAGTATCCATTCCACCCACAAAATTCTTCTCAAACATCTTTCTTAATTCCTCATTTTGTCTTGTCGGAAATTCATCAGGAGGTTTTGTCTCACCACTAGCTATTTCCTCCCATCCAACCCGAACGGTTCTCTCGTCATCGTGGAACAAATAATTGGCAAACCTTTTTATATCCGTTTCATTCCAATTCTCAACTTCTTTATTAAACCAGTCATTCTCCGTGCCAACCTTCTCTTGTCCAATACCTAACTCATTTAGTTTTGCTAAAAAAGCCCCTCTTTTTTCCGCCGAAAGATTCTCATGTGTTACAAGTTTTTGTATTTCCACGATTGAATCAGTTACTTCCACAGCAGCCTCTGTCATAGTATGAGATTATCATATTTTTTTAAATTAATTCACTCGATTTTCCAGAGTATAATCAAAAGAAAAGAAGAACCTTAAACACGGAGGCTCAAGTGAATATTCCAAAACTGTTCGTAATAATTCCCACAGTGCTTCTATTTTTCTTCTCTTGTTCCATGTTATCTTGGTCAAATTACAGTAGTGACAACTGTCTATGGCTGCCCGTTGTTCTTGTTCTTTTTGCCTCGCTATTTGCCGAAATCGCTTGGTATATAGAAGATCCAAAGCTCCATCTCCATCGCTGGACTAGGTGGCAAAAGGGGACGGGAGAGCTCGGCAGCACCTGTAAATCTCGAGTTTGTAAGTCATGTAAACAAATCGAGTACAAAGGCGAGCATAAATTTATCAAAACAGTCGATCCAAAATGTGTTTGTTGTGATATTCACACTTGTGCTGGTTGTGGGCTTACTAGCACCACCTCCCATCACATTTGGGGCGAAGAGGTAATGGTCGAAGACTGCAAGTACGAACAAGTCTGTGTCCGCTGCCATTCTGTTTCCAGCCGAACCGAACACAACTACTACGACGAGCCCATAGATTGGGACGGAAACACGGTCCAGGTCTGTGCCAGATGTAACTATAGACCCTAATTTTTTAAAACCTGTTCAATAACGAACAGGTTTTTTATTGTGGCTAAATTGCTCCTAACAGAGGTTTGCTGAAATAAAATCAGGCCCAGCCTTGTATTACTAGTAGTTAGTAATTAATAAACAAAAGTATATGACAAAACAGTCAATCGTTCTTGGTCTCGCCACCTTAGTAATCGGGGGTACTTTATTGGCTCCCAAAGTTCTAGCGTATAGAGGTAACCCAGCTATTCAAGGCCCAAACTACACCGCTGAGCGCCACGAAGCCATGGAAAAAGCCTTCGAAACAGGCGATTACAATGCCTGGAGAGTACTTGCCAACAAACAAGGTAGGGTAACTCAAGTGATAAATGCTGGTAACTTTCCTTTATTTGCCAAGGCCCACGAGTTAGCCGAAAGTGGCAACATTACAGAAGCCAATAAAATCCGAGCTGAGTTAGGCTTGGGTCTTCAAAATGGCTCCGGCATGGGTATGGGTATGCACAATGGCCAAGGTAGAACAAATAGATAAATTAAATAAAGAATATACTTTAATTATCTATGACAAACACCTCAACCATGTCCGATTCAGAACTGGTTGGGGTTGTTTGTTCTGGCAGTAAAGAATTATTTTCCGAAATAATCAGACGCTACCAAAGTAAGCTACTTCGCTACGCTACCTATATTCTGGGCGACGAAGACTCTGGTGCCGATATTGTCCAAGAATCTTTTATCAAAACTTTTGTGAACCTCAATAGTTTTGATAAAAATAAAAAGTTTTCTAGTTGGATCTACCGCATCGTTCACAACGAAGCTATAAACTTTTTAAACAAAAACAAAAGACAACGTTCCATGAATCCAGAGGTCGAATACGATAGCGGCGTCAACCTAGAGGAAACGTATATCAAAAATGAAATTATCTCTCACGCTCACAACTGTCTTGGTGAAATGCCACTACTCTACAAAGTACCGCTGTCTCTATTTTATTTAGAGGAAAAGTCCTACGAAGAGATTAGTTACATTCTCCGAATTCCCGTTGCCACGGTAGGTACCAGAATTAGTCGAGCCAAAATAATTATGAAAAAAATATGTCAAAAAAACACAAGGTAACTGCCATAAATATCGAAAAGTCAGTCATGGAAAAGATAAATTCTGAAAAAATTACCATGAGACCTCGCTGGTACTTTATTTTGGGAACGGTATTAAGCTTGGTCGGCCTAGTAGGATCAGGGCTTGTAGCCGTTTTTTTAACTAACCTCACTATCTTTTTACTCAAGCAACACGGACCAAACGGAGCTTGGAGGCTGCAACAAATTCTGGAGAGTTTTCCTCTCTGGATCCCCCTTCTTGCAGTTGTCGGAATAGTCGGCGGAGTCTCAATCCTCAAAAAATACGATTTTTCTTATCAAAAAAACTTCAAATCAATTGTTTTAATGTTTATTTCTGCTATTCTGTTAGTCTCTTTCTTTCTAAGTTACACTGGCCTCGACAATCTCTGGATGAGGCAAGGTCCTCTTCACAGATTTTATGAGCAAAATCAAGCTCCAAACTCAAGTCCCACATTTAGAGGTAATGGCCGCGGAGGCGGCTTTCGTCAGCAAAATATTAACAGTTTATAAAAAAATCACTATACTTAATTCAAGATGAAAAACATAATAATCGGAATCATTCTCTTAGTTGTCTTTGGTGGAGGTATCTATTACTTCCAAAATAATTCAAAAGCACCTTCCCAGCTCCAAACTCAGGCTGGAGTTGTGGGTTCATTAATTTCACCAACCAGATTGGCCGAAATTAATGGCTATATTTTGAGTGTTCAAGGCAACGAAATCACCGTCGCCAACGAAATGGGCGTCAAGGAAGTTACCGCAGAGGAAAGAGCAAGAAGACAGAAGCTTACTCAAGAAGAACGTCAGGCTCTAAAAGCACAAGAATCAGCCAACCTTACCAAAGAAAACATTACCGTTACTATTCCGGTCGGCATAGTAATAGCTAAAGGATCAGGAGATGTCAGTGGAAGCAACATTAAGGCCGAAATGGCAGAGATGGTTAAGGGGGTATATGTTTCGGTTTGGAAAACGGGGGACACAATCGAATTCGTTAAACTGAAGGGTGTTACTCAATAATAACGATGACTAAAAAAATACTTTTTGCTTTTTTATTTGTTGTTTCGCTAATCGGCGGAGGAATATTCTTAAACTCAAAACTGAGTAGCTCAGTCAAAGCCGTTCCAAAAAACACAAACGCAAAACTGGGCAATTTAAAAATAGCCTTCACAATCGATGGTAAAACTTCAATTGAAAGGAGAGATCTAAAGTTTACGGTAAACGGCAAGGTTTCGTCTATTTCCGTAAAAGAGGGTCAGCTAGTCAAAAAGGGTCAGTATCTCATGGGTCTGGATACTCAAGATGTTCAAAAAAATCTCCAAAAAGATCTAAAGGATTACATGATTGCTCGCAATAGCTTCGAACAAACCACGCAGGTTACTTACCCAACTGGGGAATATGTCGACACAAAGGATACTATCAAAAGAGTTTTGCAAAATACTCAGTACTCCTTAGATAAGTCAGTTATAGATGTAGAGATAAGAAATATCGCTCTAAAAGACTCGTACCTTTATTCGCCAATTGATGGTGTGGTGTCTGCCATTAATATTAAACAAGGAGAAACCACCAATACCCAAAATAGCCAGGCAGTAATTACCATTACCAAGCCCGGGTCGCTATATTTTGAGTCTTACGCCGAGGACACCGAAGTTTTGAAAATAAATAAAGAACAAAAAACAATCGTAAAAATTGATGCCCTTCCAAACATAACCTTCCCTTCTCAAGTTGACTTTATTTCCAATCTTGCCACAGTAGATCAAAACGGACTGTCTACTTACAAAATCAGGGCAACCATTACAGATCAAAAAACATACACCCTTCTCGATGGCATGTCCGGACAAATTCAGTTCATAACCAAAGAGAAATCAGGCATCCTAATTGTACCTAACAATTCAGTTTTCAGAGAAAACAATATAAGTTATGTAAATCTGGTTAAAAACGGAGTGGTTCAAAAAACTGAAGTTCAAACAGGCTTCACTGATGGAAAAGAAGTCGAGGTTATCTCGGGGCTAAATCAAGGCGACGCGGTCGCAATCCCATGAATAAGGTAGTTCTGTCTCTTAAAGATGTTGTGAAGTCGTACCAGATCAGAACTGATACGTATGAGATTCTAAAGGGATTAGATTTGGAAATAAATCAGGGTGATTTTGTTGCCATCATGGGTCCATCTGGTAGTGGTAAGTCTACCTTACTAAATATAATCGGCTGTCTCGATTCTCCAACCTCGGGATCCTACACAATTAACAACAGTGACGTGTCAAAAATGACTCAAAGGGAACTGGCTGTTATTAGAAATACTCACATCGGTTTCATTTTTCAGAATTTCAATTTAATTCCCTCCTTATCAGTACTAGATAATGTTCTCTTACCGTCATTTTATTTGGGTAATGAAGATGTCAGCCGGGCAAAAGAGTTGCTTTCGCTTATGGGATTATCGGAAAGAATTGCCTTCAAGCCAAATGAATTATCTGGCGGTCAAAAACAACGAGTGGCCATTGCTAGAGCTCTGATGAACAATCCCTCCTTTTTACTTGCCGACGAGCCCACAGGTGCCCTAGATAGCAAAACAGGTAAGGAAATAATGGAACTTATTTTAGATTTAAATAAAAAACAAAACAAAACGATCCTCATGGTAACGCACGACCCGTCAATAGCAAAGCTGGCACACAAAATTATTAGGTTGCAAGATGGAAAAATTATTCATGATTAAATTTTCCTTCATTCAAAAATTAATAAAACTTTCTTGGGGAGCTTTGGTGGCAAATCCCATGCGCTCATTCTTAACTTCGTTGGGAATCATTATCGGATCCATGACCATCATCGTCGTCGTAGCCCTTGGCGAAGGTGCCAAAAGAGATATTGCAGAGCAGTATTCAAGTATGAGTGTTACAACCATCCTAATTAACGCCCCATCTACAGTTGAAGGCGCCAGATCAAAATTAAGCTTCGAAGATGTAGGTCCCATTATGGCGCTTCCCTCTATCTCCACAGCGGTGCCACAGCTCTCGGGCAGGGTTCAAATGCAGTATGGTGGTCAGACCAGCAATTTATCGGTTTTGGGCTCAACTCCAGAGGTTCAGCAGCTTGCCAATCTCAAGTTGGTAGCTGGCCGGTTCTTTACCACAGAAGAAAACGATAATCATTCAAAAGTTGCTGTCATCGGCGCTACTGTCGCCGAAGAATTATTTGGAAATCGTTTTGCTGATGTTGTGGGGAAAACAATAACTGTTGGAAAAAAAGAGTTCGAGGTAATTGGTCTCTTGGAGTACAAAGGTGGCTCTGTCGGCCCCACGACTATCGATGACAGTATTTTTACCCCATACCATTCTGCCTACCGATATATCTTAGGAATCAACGGGAGGTTCAATATGAACGCCCAAGCCAAGGACATTAAGTTAATCAATCAGGCTGTAGATGAGATCTCCCAAACCTTAAGAATTACTCACGGATTAAAACCTGGAATGAATGACGATTTTAGGGTGCGTGATATGGGGACAACAGTCGCTTCAGCAGTTAACTCGTCTAGGACCATGTCAATCCTTCTGGCTTCAGTTGGCATTATCGTCTTAATTGTGGGAGGCATAGGCATTATGAATATCATGTATGTAACCGTAACCGAGAGAACCAAAGAAATCGGAATTCGTAAGGCTATTGGTGCCCAGCCAGAATATATTCTTGTTCAGTTTTTACTTGAGGCGTTTATCCTAAGTCTTATTGGATTTATTATTGGAGCAATGCTTTCTTTTCTCGTTTATTTCTTGTTAAGTAAGTTCCAAGTTTCAGCTGTTTTGGTCTGGTGGAGCTATCTCTTGTCATTTTTTACAACTGTTGGAATCGGAATTTTCTTTGGTTGGTATCCAGCCCAGAAAGCATCAGGACTTAATCCAATCGATGCATTGCGCTACGAATAAAAATATTATTAATCATTAAATACAAATGGTTTGTCCAAATATAAAACAAAACGAAGGCACGTTCGATAGGGTTATTAGGGTAGTTATTGGTTCTGTGGCGCTTCTCGCTGGCTTTTTCTGGTTAGGAGGAACAGCCCAAACAATTGCTTATGTTGTTGGGATAGTCGCTTTGGCAACAGGCCTAATCGGTTTCTGTGGATTATATTCAATTATTGGAATCTCAACATGCAAAACAAAAAAATAAATTCAAACACTAAGGTTACCGCCTTGTTATTTCTGCTCACCTTTGTCATCTTAGCAATCGGGTCCTTCGCCAGTTTAACCATCACCAGAAAAAAATTCTTAGAAAATTTCAATGCTATGAATGGTTATTACAAACAAGCACTTTTTCTAACAGGGCAGGGTAAGCGTCAAGAGGCCATTGTTCAGTACGATCTTTTGGTCAGTAGCTACTCCAATTTCACCACCAAGTACTCAGTCTACAAGCCATACGTAATTCGTAGAGATTCCAAATTCGATCAAGATCTGGGAGAAGTAAATAAAGTTATTTCGTCTGCCAAGGACGGTGTTTACTCAGGGGATCTAGCAGCAACCCACAAACAGCTGGAAGCAGTTCGTCCCATTTTTCAAGAAATGTTCAAGCGGAATGGTTTTTCTCTGCTTTCCATGGCCCTAGTAGATTTCCACGATATTATGGAAGAAATCATCGCCGCCGCAGACGCCAAAAGCTCAGCCGAAGTTCTTGCTGTTTACCCCAAAACAGATATCGCCCTCAAGGCCATTGAAGCAGAGGATAGTTCGGTAGAAATTCAAGCAATTCGAAAAAGTTTGGATGAGTTAAAGCTCTTAGCAGAACAAGGTAAAGATTCAAACCTCTCCGCAAAAGCAGGAGAATTAAAATCAAACTTCATCAAAGTCTATTTGGTCAAAGGCTAATAGTGTAAGAATAAAAAATTACTTCCACCCCGGCTTTTTCTGGTAACCAAAAGCGTGCAAAAACTTG
The DNA here is from genome assembly GCA_964586045.1 of uncultured Pseudomonadales bacterium. Taxonomy (GTDB): domain Bacteria; phylum Patescibacteriota; class Microgenomatia; order UBA1400; family MFAQ01; genus MFAQ01. The sequence goes on from CAZPFY010000007.1 coordinate 37,798, forward strand.
GGGTATCCATATTTTCGAACCCTGTTCGGCCAGTAATAATGGATCCATATTTCCTGGGCTTCTTTTAGCAAAATCACCCCAGACATCCACAACCAGAACGGAACACGAGATATCTCAAAACCAAAATGAATACCAATTACTACGTACCACACAAAAACAAACTCAAAAATATTGGGAAACAAAATAAAGTACCAAGTTTTTTTGTTACCACTCACAATCATCTGTCCCACAAATCTAAATAACATCCAAAATATTAACTGTCCAGCAACCCCATTCATCAACCCACTAATAAACATAAAAATATAGCTGACCCAATCCAGGGCTTTATCAATAGTGTGATATTCATGCCAGGTATAACCCTCACGGTGCTTTATAAAGTAAGCATCAAAATAATCAGCAGCACAGGTCAAAATAAAACCCACAAAAGGGTCAATCAAAATATACATTGGAACAAAAACTCGAATCCAAAAAACAGTCTTTACGGTGTTATTTTTTGCAAATTTATCCGATCTCAGCAGTCGCCGCAAATCATCCATAAACTATCTTAGCAAAATACTTAGAGTGATTTTTTTATACCAACCTACCTTTTTCTAAAAACCAAAAACTTAGCTTCAGATGTTCCTTCGCTTTGAAATCGGTCAGGAACTTCTACCCTTTCAAAACCGTCAATGCTTTCCATATTAATCTCATTCAACAAACTACTTCCAATAACAATGTCAAGTACCCCATTCTTGAAGACCGGTTTGCATCAGTTGATTGGTGTAAATTG
>CAZPFY010000008.1:0-15673 GCA_964586045.1 uncultured Pseudomonadales bacterium
GTTAGATTAAACAATTGGTAATTCACTATGTGTTCAATATATCGGGTACCTGCCATTCATCGAAGAGACAAATAACCAAATTCATGGGTTACAAGTCACGCTTCAAATTGAAATAGCCAACCAAACAGGCGATAATTTCGATCCAGGCGAGAACAAAAGCTAGACAATGGACACCGAAAGGTGTCCTTTCTTTTGGGGTACAATAAGCCCATGGATATAATTTCAAGAGTAAATTTGAGAGTTGATGATATGGTGCTAGCACACAAAGTTTTTACAGAAGCACTTAGATTTAGTGGAAATCTCAACAAGACAATTGTCACATACAAAATGGAAAACCATAGTGAGGTTCACATTTATCACGATCCAGAAATTTTCAGAGAGAGTCCCACCCATGTTTATTTAACTGTCTCACCAGAAAAAGTTGCCAATTCTGCTCAGATATTAAAAGAATCGGGAGTTAAATATGTGATATATCACGAAAATGTTGGCGAGGGAATAATAAATACTCTTGAGTGGGGGATGGAAGATGGCTCATCTCTTCGCCTTGAGAGTTTTGAAGATAGTTATTGGACGAGATAATTAAAGGCTGTAGAAACCAATGACTGATTTAATAGCCGAAGCAAGATTTTTAGTAGACGATTTAAAGTTTGCCGATACTATTTTTGGTGATTGCCTGGGATACGAAAGAGGCGCAAATAGAACAACCATGATCCGCTATACAATACCAGTAGGATCAAAGATAGTTGTCTATGATGACAATGAAGTATTTAGAAGCGGACCAACTGTAATGAGCCTATTTGTAAGTAAAGAAAAACTAACCGAAATAAACAAGTTACTTAAAGACAAAAAACACTCCTTAAGCGAAAATGTTTTGAGTTGGCTACTAGATAACGGCTCAATTTTGAATCTTGAGACTGAGGTTAAGTAGATAGATAAAAATCTCCTTAGTTTGTAAACAGAATAAATACTGACATATCAATATTTATTCTTTATTTGCGAGGATGATGCCTGTCCGCCTGTGGCGGAGGGGAGGATTCGCCTTCGGTCGAACTGCGTTCGCCTCAGGACCGGCCTCACCAGGTTCGTTACGAAACTGGTTCCGGCAGTTCGAATCCCATATGGCAAATAAAAAACTCCCCATAAAGGAGAGTTTTTTGTTTGCGAGGCTGATGGGATTCGAACCCACGACCTTCTCCGTGACAGGGAGACGCGCTAACCAGCTGCGCTACAGCCCCTTACATGTGCGACCGTCCCGATTATTCCATCGGGGCAGCCCCAACAATAGTAGATTATATCTGACTTTGAGGCTAATACAAGTCAAGTTGGTAAATCCACTTGTTTTCTTATTCGTGGTAAAATACCCTTAGTTAAATCATCTTAACCTTTACAGATTGTCTTATGGTGATGATGGCCATAGGGAAAGTAGAAAGGAGCCAGAAATGGCTGTTCGTTTATACGTAGGGAATTTACCCTACAATATTACTCAATCCAGACTCCAGGAGATGTTTTCTCCCTTCGGTGCTCTAGGTGAAGTAACCGTTATTTCAGATAAATTCTCTGGCAGAAGCAAAGGATTTGGATTCGTTGAATTCGAAAACCCTGAAGAAGCCAAAGCTGCTATCGAAAAGATGAATGGTACCGACCTTGATGGCCGTTCCATAATCGTTAACGAGGCTCGTCCAAAAGAAGAGCGTCCAGCACGTTCTTTCGGCGGTCGCTAGTTTCTAGCGCCTCTTAAATCAAAAAACCACCGTAAGGTGGTTTTTTGATGGTGTAAAATTAACTTCGTTACTAACTAAACAATATGAACCCAACTTTAATTTTAGGAATTGTCGCCATAGCTATCTTCTTTTACTTTATTTCCCTATATAACTGGTTCCAAACTGCTCTCACTCGCATCAGAGCCTCAATCCAAGATATTGGTAATCAGCTCAAACGTCAATCTAGTTTAATCCCAAATCTGGAAAGCTCAGCCAAGATATATTTAAAACACGAAAAAGATATTTTTGCCGACCTCACTTCTGCTCGCAAAGCAATAGATTCTGCCCAAAACTCGACTGATCTTAATAAAATTTCCAAAGCCTCCGATGCACTTACCAATTTAGTTCCCAAGCTCCAAGTTATTATGGAGAGTAATCCAGAAATAAAAGGCGAAAAGGTAATTACTCGGCTTATGGACGAACTTACGGACACCTCCGACAAACTTGCCTATGCCCGAAGAGTAGTCATCGATCTTAGTGCCGACTTTAACCAAAAACTTGTCGTTTTTCCCAGTAACTTTATCGGCAAAATGTTTGGTTTTGTAGAACAAAAAGGTCTTGATACCCCCATGACTGGTGCGCACCTAGAGGTTGCTGACGCCGAAACCAAGGATCCAAAAATTGAAATATAGTTTTGTAAACTTAATATTTGTCATTCCGGACCTGATCCGGAATCTATACAAATTATTCACCGAATGAAAAATTATTACGAAATAGTTGACGAAAATAAATTTAAAAGTAATTTAGTTATTGCTGGGTTTATTGGCTTTATTTCTCTTTCTGTTTATTTAATATCCTATGCCTTAGGCTACGACTCTAGTGCCGTATTTTTTGCTGTCATTTTTTCTAGTATCGGTAGTGTCGGCAGTTATTATTATTCAGATAAGATAGTCTTGGCCATGTCAGGAGCTAGACCAGCAACCAAAAAGGAATTTTTTAATTTTTATACCGTCACTGAAAACTTAATTGGTATTGCTCGTGTCCCCATGCCCAAACTTTTTGTTATCGACGATACCGCCATGAACGCCTTTGCGACAGGCCGAGACCCGGAACACGCCGTTATTTGCGCCACCACCGGAATCTTAGAGCGCCTTACCAGATCAGAACTGGAAGGAGTCATTGCTCACGAACTTTCTCATGTAAAAAATTATGATATTCGCTTAATGGGAATTGTTACTGTCCTTGTCGGAACCGTAACTTTGCTCGCTGATTGGCTACTAAGGTTTAATTTTGGCAATCGAAGAAACAAAGACGAAGATACTGGTAATTTAGGTGTCTTTCTGTTTGTGGCCGGATTAATTATGGCTCTTCTCTCTCCCATAGTCGCCCAGCTAATCCAACTTGCCGTCTCTCGCCGCCGTGAGTTTTTTGCTGACGCTAGCTCGGTGGCTCTCACCAAGCACCCCGAAGGGCTTATACGGGCTTTAGAAAAAATTACGGCAGACACTGAGCCCCTTGAGGCCGCTAATAAAGCCACAGCTCACCTCTATATTGCCAACCCACTTAAAAATAGAACAGATAGTATTGGCTGGTTTGCAGGTCTCTTTAACACTCACCCTCCAGTTAAAGATCGAATCAAAGCTCTCCAGGGGTTATAATCTCAACAAACACATTTTTTGGAGGATCATTGAAAAATATTCTTGGCAAGTGGAACCGTAATAAAATCGTTGAAGACGAAATATCCTCACTAAGGTTAACTCTTTGTCGAAACTCAAATCAGCTTTTTCCTCCATTTGGCAGGCTGGGCAACTTTGAGTTTTATCGCGGGCCAGATTTTTGGGTTGCCAAAGGCAAGGTGCCTCTTGTTACAGCTCAAAAATTATTTGATCACAGTTTGGGGCACGCTCACATTTTAGTTGCTGGCAACGAACAAAGGCCTTCCCCTCTCGAAAAAAGAAAAACTAATCTTATACATGATGGAAAACTACTTGCCGGTAAGGGCCGGTATGTATGGGCAGAACTGGACAACTGCCTTGGTTGGGTAATACCCCACTATAAAATTATCAGTTTTCAAGCCGTTCAGCTCTTTATTGAGATTTTAAAAGAAGATAAGGTAATTAGATAAAATAAGCCCCCGATTAATCGGGGGCTTATTGCAATTAAAAGTCCTTAATACTTTCTCGAAACGCATCACACCTAGCTTGGGAGGTTGCGCTATGTATTATTAGCATTATTACATACAAACGATCCATGAGGGCCGAAATAGTCTGCGAACTACTTTGTTTATATAAAGCAAGTTCGTCCTGAGCGTTGCATAACTTAAAAATTCCACTTTCCGTTATCCGGCCCCGATGCCCTTTATAGTCAAAAACAAACTCATTGGCAAGACACTTTTCAAATGCCAGCTTCAGCAAGCCCATTTCCGCCGCCGATATCAATTTATTTAATAACTCTATGTTTTCTTTTTCTTCAAGTACAATGTCCATACTACCTCCATATCACGAAACAAGTTTTAACAGATTATATCATATAGGGTATTCTGCTATACTCAAATCAGCAAATGATCAGTCTCAAAATTACCAAACTTCAAAAAAGCTACAGCCAGCCTTTACTGGACAATATTACCTTTAACCACGTGGGTAATGGTGTTGTGGCCTTAATAGGGGACAATGGCAGTGGAAAATCGACCCTTCTAAAAATTTTAGCCGGCCTAGAACAGCAAGACAGCGGAAAAATAGAGTGGGGAGGCAATCCGAGAATAGGGTACTTAACTCAAGAAATAGAATCTTTACCAACCTTATCGGGTGGCCAAAAGAAGATAGCTCTTTTGGTCGACCTTCTGTATAACGGCGAATATGATGTATTACTTTTGGACGAACCAGACAATCACCTTGATATCCAAAACAAGCAATGGCTTGCCTCGGCCATAAAAGATTTTGAAGGTTTGGTGATTATGATTTCTCACGACCGTCATCTTTTAAAACAAATAACCAATTACACCTGGCTCGTCGAAGATAGAGAAATAAGAACCTACCCCTTTGGCTATTCCAAATTTGTCATTGAATACGAAAAAGAAAGAAACGATCAAGAGAACCAATTTCATGTTCAAGAGAAAGAACACAAACGTTTACTAGAGCTAGTAGAAAGATTCCGCCAAAAGGCAGCCAGTAGTACCAAAACCGCTCGCTATTACCACGCCCTTGAAAAAAGGTTGGCGCGCTTTGAAGGCGAAATGGTCACCGACCCTAAAAAGCATGACGTCAAAATAAAACTGGAAAGCAAAACCACAGCCAAGAAAATAAAAAATAAACTCGCCATTCTTGTTCGCAACCTAACTTTTTCTTACGATAAGGAAAATAATCTTTTTGAAGACGCTGAATTTTTTATGGAAGTTGGAGAAAAAGCTGCCTTGGTTTCCCCCAATGGCTCTGGCAAGTCGACTTTAATTAAATTAATTTTGGGACTTTTGGATCCCAAAACCGGTGTTGCTCGAGTAGGCGAAAACTTAAAAGTTGGATACTATTCCCAGGAACACTTAGAAACTTTGCCTATGGACAGTACACCAATTGCCTGTTTTACTAGTCGCTTCCCCATAGCCGACTACGAAGCTGCCTCAGTTCTGAAGAAATTTTATTTTAGCAAGCACACAATAAAGTCCAAAATCTGGACTCTTTCTGGTGGTCAAAAAGCCCGTTTGCAACTTGCCTTATTCTTGTATACCAATCCCGACGTATTGATTTTGGACGAGCCCACAAACCACTTAGATATTCGCTCTGTTTCTGCCCTCGAAGAATTTTTGGTCAACTACGAAGGGACTATTCTTCTCATTTCTCACGACCATGACCTGCTCAACAATGTTTGTGATGTTGCTTATGAAGTGAAAAATGGCAAAATCTCCCTGACCGAAATTTAGCCACAAAAAAGACAGGTGCTCATCACACCTGTCAATATCATCTCAACTTAGTTGGCTTTGTTAACCACTCCACAAGTATCGAAAATGGTCCGTACAATGACAATAACAATAGGTCGTACCAGTTCCACAAGCCAATAATAAACAAAGAGGCCCAAACTAGAACGTAAAATATAAGACCGAAAATATTCCACTTGTACGAAAAATGATCGTTAGTAAGAAGATACAAGACAGAAATGGCTGAAATAGTGAAAAATGGTCCATATAACAATCCAAAACAAACATTTACTAAGGCGCCAAACTCTCTCGTTGGTCCAAAACCATTCGACACTCCAAATACGTTCAGGACCACATGGAGCGCAAATGCAAGTATTGATAAGTAAGCAACACTTTCTCGAAAAACCTTTTTGTTAAACATGCAAACCTCCAATTTCTTTGATTTGAGGTATTATAACCCAACTAGGAATAAAATACAAATTATATGGTGTCTAGCCCAGGCTCGAGGAATCTGCTAAAATAAGTTCAAATGTCCAAAGTAGTCCTCAGCTCCGACGATATCAAAAAAATAGCCAAGCTGGCCAATTTGCCCCTGCAAGAAGGCGAAACCGACAAGTTCGCCACCCAATTTACCCAAACCATTGAAGTGGTTAACGAACTGTCCGAAGTAGATACTGCCAATATTACCCCAACCTACCAGGTTAACAATCTTCAAAATGTTACTCGCGAAGACATAATCGATGTCTCCAGAATCCTCCCCCAAAATATTGCCATTCGCGAAGCCAAAAAATCATACAATGGTTATATCGTCGTCGACCGCATTATAGATAATTCATAACAAATAATGAAACAACTTCACGAATTAACAATAAGCGAACTTCACACTGGTTACAAAAATAGCGACTTTACTTGCGAACAAGTAGTGAAACACTTTTTATCTCGTATAGAAAAATACAACAAAAAACTAAATGTGTATTTGGCTCTAAACGAGAAAGCTTTGGATCAAGCTCGAGCGATTGATGAAGAAATTAAAACCAAAGGAATCACCAGATCTCTACTTGGCATCCCCCTTGCTATTAAAGACAACTTTTTAACAGTTGGGCTGACCACCACGGCCAGCTCGCACATTATCCGTAACTACCAACCTCAATACGAATCCACCGTCACGCAAAAACTACTAGAAGCAGGTGCCATTTTCCTCGGCAAAACCAACATGGACGCCTTTGCCCATGGCAGTAGTACCGAAACCTCTGACTACGGACCTACTCTCAACCCATGGAACCCCAAGAAGCTCCCTGGGGGGTCTTCTGGCGGCTCAGCCACAGCCATTTCTGCCGGCCTAGCCACCGCAGCCATAGGCAGTGAAACTTCCGGTTCAATTCGCCAACCAGCTGCTTGGTGTGGTGTTACTGGTTTTAAACCTACTTATGGTTGCGTCAGTCGCTACGGCGTCATTTCCATGGCCAGCTCTACCGACTCTCCAGGACCTATAGGCAAAAACATCGAGGACTGCGCCAGAATTATGGAAGTCATTGCGGGCAAAGACGAAAAAGATGCCACCTCTACTCCAAATCTTCCAGAAAAATATTCCAAAACTTTAAACAAAAAAGATTTATCAGGAGTGCGAATCGGTCTCATTTCCGAGTATCTTTTGCCTAATATGTCCACCGATGTAAAAAACTTAATTTGGATGGCGGCAAATAAATTTAAAGAACTTGGTGCTACCGTGGAGGAAGTTTCTCTCATGGATCCAAAATACTCCATCGGTGTTTATACCGTTCTACAGCGATCCGAAGTTAGCTCTAACCTCGCTCGCTTTGATGGTATTCGCTTCGGCGAAGGTAGGGGAGTCTTCAACGAAGAAAACAAAAGAAGAATCATGCTTGGGACTTACACTTTGTCTGCTGGTTACTACGATGCCTATTACAAAAAAGCTCAAGCTGTGCGCACCAAAATAATCGAGGACTTCAATAAAGCATTTATGAATTTTGATTGCTTGATTGGCGCTGTTTCCCCTGGCCCGGCGCTATCAGTTGGCGCCAGTAAAAACGAACCCATGTTTGGCGAGATGGACGATATCTTGGTCGAAGCCAGCTCTATAGCAGGGCTGACCAGTGCCTCTGTTCCTTGTGGTTTTGTAAACGGTCTGCCTATTGGTTTGCAGATTACTTCGGCTCAGCACAATGAACTCAAAGTTCTCCAGGTGGCCGAGTGCTACCAAAAAAACACCGACTTCCAATTATTTCCCAATTTAGACGAAACACTATGAAAACTACACCCATAATTGGCCTTGAAGTTCACGTCGAACTCGAAACAAAATCAAAAATGTTTTGTGGTTGCCCTGCCGACCACTTTGGCAAAGTACCCAACACTCAAACCTGCCCAGTCTGTCTTGGTTTGCCCGGCGCCCTGCCAGTTCCCAACAAAAAAGCCATCGAAAGCTGCATCACGATCGGCCTCGCCCTAAATTGTTCCATTAATAAAATTTCCAAGTTTGATCGCAAAAACTATTTTTACCCCGATCTTTCCAAGGGTTATCAGATTAGTCAATATGATCAGCCTTTTTGTTCCAACGGTTTTGTAAATTTGGACTCTGGTAAAACAGTTGGTGTTGAAAGAGTTCATCAAGAAGAGGATACTGGCAAACTCCAACATGGCACCGTTGATGGTAAAAAAGTTTCCCTAGTTGATTACAACCGCTCAGGTGTCCCCCTAGTCGAAATCGTCTCCAAGCCAGACATGAGCTCCAGCGAAGAAGCCAAGGAATATTTGAAAAAAATTCACGAAATCATACGCAGTTTGGGTGTTTCCTGTGCCGATATGGAAAAAGGCCAAATGAGACTTGAGCCAACAGTCAACGTTAAAATTGAAAAAGATGGCGAGACTTTTTACACACCCCTAGCCGAAATCAAAAACATTAACTCCTTTAATTTTGCTTCTCAAGCAATTGATTTTGAAGTCAAAAGACAAATTGAAGAATGGGAGAAAAACAGCATCGTCAAAGACAAAGGCAACAAAACTACCAGGGGGTACGACTCGGTCAAAAAAATCACTTTCCTGCAACGCACCAAAGAAGATGCTCAGGACTATCGCTACTTCCCCGAACCAGACATTCCTCCATTTGTCCTCGAGGATTCTTATATTGAAAAGCTTCGCGAAAGTTTACCAACTCTTCCGGACCAAGTTATATCTGATCTAGAAAATTTGGGCATTGAAAAGAAATATGCAAAAATTATTTCCTCAAACGAAGAATTTTTATCTCTAATAAATTTATTCAAAAACGACCCTGAAATCGAAATAAATAAACTGGCAAGCGCCTTGGTAAATAAAAAAATTCGTCTCGAAGACGATATCAAAATTCAATACTTGACCTTAAATAGGGTGGGTAATACCAACGAAGAAGAACTTACCACCATCATCCAAAAAATAATTGAAAGTAATCCTGGCCCTTTGGCAGAGTACAAAAAGGGGAAAATTGGCATAGCTGGATTTTTTGTCGGACAAGCTATGAAAGAAACCAAAGGCACCGCCTCCCCCCAGGTTCTCTCCAAGCTCGTAAGCGAAATCCTCCAAAAACAGTAAACTTTGCTATAATCATCAAGCAAAATCACTTTTACAAAGGAGACGTTATGCCTCAAGCTATGAAGACCGAAGAAAAAACTTTTGAAACAGTTGATATTGTTGCTCTTTATCTCGGTAAGACTTTCAGCCACAAACAAATGAAAGAGATCAGAAAGATAGTCGAGTTTTTGGTTGGTACCAGTGATGGCTTTGGCTATGAGAATGTTGCTGTAATGAACGAAATTCGTCGTCTTTTGGATCAAAAACTTCAATGGCTCTCTTCAGTGCGCTACACTCGCGACGGCTTCGAAGCTTGGATCAAAAACATCATCCGTAATCACGGCGCAACCCAGATTTTGGAAAAATAACAGTCAGTCAATAACACCCCCGCTTCGGCGGGGGGCATTTTTATACCAAAAACTTATTTAAATCTATTTTTCCTCCAACTATTTCCACTCCTTCATTTCTAAGTAAAACAATTTTCCTAGCAACCTCTTCTCCTTCTGTCTTCCCCATAAAACCTCCAATCCTACCATCCGACCGAACTACTCGGTGACAGGGGACTTCTGGTGCATAAGGATTGTTTTTCATCGCCGTCCCCACAGCACGATAGGCTTTTGTTCCCAGCTTTTCAGCCAAATTTTTGTAGGTTGTTACTTTTCCTTTTGGAACTTTTCTCAATTCTTCATAAACCCTTTCCACAAATGTCATAAGAACTTATACTAAACTTGTGCAAACAAGTAAACCTTTAAATACCAGTTATAAAATCCCCGTCGTTGGCCTAGGGACCTGGAACATTAAGAGCGAACAACTCGTTAACCTAATCCCCGAAGCTATTAAGATCGGTTATCGTCATTTTGATACCGCTCGCAAATATAGTAACGAAGATGGAGTAGGGGAGGGGATCAAAAAAAGTGGTTTCCCCCGGGAAGAATTATTTATAACTTCCAAGCTTTGGCTCTCCGATTTTCTCCGGACCAAAGATGCATTTAACGCTAGTTTAACCAGGCTAAACTTGGACTATCTTGATCTTTATTTAATTCACTGGCCATTCCCCTTCTGGACCAAAGCCTGGGTGGAGCTAGAGAGAATTTATAAATCTGGCAAAGCCAGGTCCATTGGGGTTAGTAATTTTGGCATCAAGGAACTCGAGTTTCTAAAAAAGAAATATCAAATAACTCCAGCAGTTAACCAAATCGAGTTTAGCCCTTTTTATTACAAAAAAGATTTGCTAGATTACTGCCAATCCGAAAAAATAGTGGTGTCCGCTTATAGTCCCTTAACCAGGGGATACCGATTAAACGATCCCAAGGTTCAGGTTATTGCCGAAAAATATTGTCGTACCACCCCCCAAATATTACTCGCTTGGTGTTTGCAACATGGCTTAGTGGTTTTACCAAAGTCGACCTCGCCGGAACACTTATGGGAAAATCTCGACACTCAAAACATAAAGCTACTTCAAAAAGACATGGACTACCTCGACTCGCTTAACGAAAACTATTCAGCCCTTTCTGTTTTTTGGAGCAAGAAAAAATAATTCAGGTGTATATTTTTAGTATGTCTAGCGAAAGAATTTATCACACGCTATCTGGTGAGTGGGTCGGTATCGATGACATGGACGACTTCTCCAATCTCTTGCCCGACTGGTTCGCTGCCCACGAGATATCAGCTACTCCCAGTGGTCTTTCTTTTGAAGAATCCTTTGTCCCAACAGACAAACCAAACATCTACAAGGCTATTGACACCGACCTTGAATACCATGTTACCTTTGATACCGCCGGAAATGTCTCTCGCTTTACTCTAATAACCGAATAAAATATCATACGCATTTTTACCCTTCACTTGCTAAGATAAAACTGCATGTCTAAGTTTACCCATCTTCACGTCCATACCGAATTTTCCTTACTCGATGGCATGAGCAAAATTAGTAAGCTCATCGCCAAAACCAAAGAATTCGAACAAACCCATGTAGCCATGACCGATCATGGCACTATGTATGGCGCCATTGAGTTTTACAAAAAAACTATCAAGGAGGGTGTCAAGCCAATTATTGGTTGTGAAATATACCTTGCCAAAGGTTCCCGTTTAGACAAAAACAAGTCCGATGCGAATCACATGATTTTACTAGCCGAAAATTTTGAAGGTTATCAAAATTTAATGAAGATCGTTACCATAGGTCAAACAGAAGGGTTTTATTACAAGCCCCGTGTTGACAAAGAAATTTTGGCTCAGTATTCCAAGGGTTTAATTTGCACCACCGCTTGTCCAGCCGGTAGAGTTCAAAAATTAATTCACGAGGATGGTTATGAGGCCGCTAAAAAAGAAATTCAAGAGTACGAACAAATTTTTGGTAGTAAAAATGTTCTTATTGAACTTCAGCGCCATCACTACAATATTTATGCCGAAAATAAAAATGTTCCTGCTGATATCAAGCCCAAATTATTAGAATTTTACGATAATGAACTCAAGGCCGAAGCCGAACTAATAAAACTTTCTCGTGATTTGGGATTACCACTTATAGCAACAAACGATGCTCACTATGTAAATGCCGACGACGCCGCCGCTCAAGATGCTCTCGTTTGTGTTCAAACCGGCAAAACCATCGAAGATACTCATCGCATGCGCTACGTTGACACCCCTGATTTTTATCTTAAAAGCCCAGATGAAATGGCCAATGACTTTAAGGATTACCCTGAGGCGATAACCAATACTCAGTTAATTGCCGATCGTTGTGAAATAGAAATAAAAATTGGCGAATGGTACTTTCCAAAACTAGATCTTCCAGAAGGAAAAACAGCCGGTGAAGTTTTGAGAGAAAAGTCGTTCGCTGGCTGTGTCGATATTTTTGGTTCTGTAAATAATGTTCAGGAAGAAAGATTAAACTACGAGTTAAAAATAATTGAAGATAAGGGGTATTCACCTTATTTTCTACTTGAGTCTGGCATTGTTAAGTTTGCTGATAGAGAAGGGATATATACCAACACCAGAGGCTCTGCTGCTGGTTCCCTGGTTTCTTATTGCATGGGTATTACCACCGTCGATCCACTCTATTTTCGTTTACCTTTTGAGAGATTCTTAAATCCCTTCCGCCCATCACCACCCGATATTGATTTGGATGTTGCCGATATTCACCGCGACGATTTAATAAAATATTTGGCTGACACTTATGGCCACGAAAAAGTCGGTCAAATTTGTACCTTTGGCACCATGAAGGCCCGTGCTTCTGTTCGCGATATTGGTCGTGTTATGGGCATGCCGTATTCCCAGGTCGATAAAATTAGTAAAACTATTCCCGAAGGTAGCCAAGGTTTTCCGATGACTCTTAAAAAAGCCCTAGAAACAACGCCTGAACTTCAAAAAATGAAAGAGGATGATCCTGTTGTACGCAAACTTTTGGACATGGCTCAAAAAGTCGAAGGTAACGCTAGGCATTTATCAGTCCACGCCGCTGCTGTTATCGTCGGTCCTGATGACCTGGTCAAATACACCCCTCTTCAACTGGAAACTGGTGGCGGTACTCGAGTGATTACTCAGTACGAGATGCACGCATGTGAAGATGTTGGTTTGATTAAGCTAGATATTCTTGGGATTGCCAACCTTACTATTTTGGCCAATGCTGTCAAACTTGTGGAGGAACTGCACGGTGTAAAAATAAACATCAAAAAAGTTCCCCTAGATGACACCGAGACTTACGAAATGCTTTCCCGTGGTGAAACTTTTGGTGTTTTTCAACTTTCTGGTGGTGGCATGACCAAATACTTAGTTGATCTTCATCCCGAAAGAATTGAAGATATTATGGCAATGGTGGCTTTGTATCGCCCCGGGCCTATGGGCAGTATTCCCGAATATATTTCTCGCAAACGCGATCCGTCTACAATTACGTATTTTGTCCCTGGTCTCGAAAAAATTCTCGACATGTCATATGGCATCATCACCTATCAGGACGATGTTTTGTTTATGGCAATTCAACTCGCGGGTTACAACTGGGAAGAGGCGGATAAATTCCGCAAAGCCATAGGTAAAAAAATCGTTGCCGAAATGGAAGCTCAACACGCCAAATTTGTTGATGGTTGTGTCAACACCTCGGGAATTGACAGAGAAAAAGCTGAAGAGTTGTTTAAGCAAATCGAAACCTTTGCCGCTTACGGTTTTAACAAAGCTCACGCTGCCTCCTATGGAATAGTTGCTTACTGGACAGCTTATGTCAAAGCCCATTACCCAGTCGAGTACATGACGGCTTTAATGTCCGTTGAAGCTCTCGATACCGATAAGGTTGTCGCCTCTATCGCTGAGTGTGAGAAGTTGGGTGTCAGGGTTTTGCCTCCCGATGTCAATGAATCAAACACCGATTTTACCGTAGTGGATTTACCAGAAGATCAGTGGCTAGAAGAGGGAAGAGCCAGGTCTACAGGCAAAGCAATTCGTTTTGGTCTTTCGGCTATCAAAAATGTTGGTACTTCTGCTATTGCTTCTATTCTCGAAAAGCGCAAGTCAGGTCCCTATTTATCCTTAACTGATTTTCTTTCTCGAGTTGATCTGCAAAAGGTCAACAAAAGAGTTATCGAATCGTTAATTAGGGTTGGAGCTATGGATCGTTACGGCAATAGAGCTCAGCTTTTGGCAGCTCTTCCCATTCTTCGCGAAAATAAAGTTCGTCTCTTAAAAAATAAAAAAGATGGTCAAGCCAGTCTTTTTGACACCGGTGAAACAGAGTCCGTCACTAAAGACAAGCTTCTCAATATCCCCGAAATGCCCTTAGAGGAAAAGTTAAAGCTAGAAAAATCCCTTTTGGGTTTTTATCTCTCCGATCATCCAGCCAAAAAGGTTGTTCGCATTGTTGCCAACTTACTCTCCCACAGAATCAATCAACTCGATCCAACCTTACATCTCAATCAAACCGTAACTTTAGGTGGTGTTATCTCCCGCAACAAACAAGTTTTTACCAAAAAAAATAATTCCAAAATGGCCTTTGTAACACTAGAAGATGACACGGGGACCATTGATTGTATTGTTTTCCCCAAGCTTTTTGCTGAAAATCCAAGCATTTGGGATGAAGATCAACCTATTTTGATCAAGGGTAAGGTAGACAATAGGGAGGATAAGCTTCAAATAGTTGTTGATTCGGGAACTCTAATTGACACCAAAAAAACCCCCGTAGATATGATTCACGAAATTTTTATCAAATCTGGAACTCCTAAAGAAGTTATGGAAAAGGTATCGTCCTTGCTCAAGGGCGCCCCAGGAGACCACGAAATCATTATCGCCATTGAATCTGGGAACAATCTGAAAAAGATCACCTTACCCTATAAGGTTGACTATACCGACAAGTTGACAAAAGAGGTAGATAAAACTCTTCGAGGCTGGTAAAATCGATGTACTCGTCGTCCTCGCGAAGGCGGGGACCTATACAAATAATCTAACAAATATGGCAAATCACATCAACTGGCAAAATAAAATTGAATTCGGTGTTGGAGATACTCTAAAGGTATCTTTATCAGTCAAAGAAGGCGAAAAAACTCGTATTCAGGCCTTTCAGGGAATCGTCATCGCAATTCGAGGCACTGGCGAAGGTAAAAACTTCATTATCCGCAAAATTGCTACAGGCAGTGTGGGCGTAGAGCGCATTCTCCCCATAAACTCTCCCGTTATAAACGGTATCGAAATCATCAAAAAAGGCAAGGTCCGCCGAGCCAAGCTCTATTATCTTCGTAATCTTCTTGGTAAAAAAGCTACCAAAATTAAGGACGTCTTTGTTAAAAAAGGTCTTTCGGCCATGCTTCCTACCCCAGTAGAGGACATAATGGTTAGCGACACAAAAGAAGATAAAGTCAGACCCGAAGCTCCAAAAGTCAAAAACGCTCCTAAGACAGAAGTTCCAAAAGTCAAAAAGGTCAAAAAAGGCCCCAAGAAAATTGTTCGCAAGGAAAAAGTCTTCGTTCGTTAAAAAAATCCCCGAAAGGGGATTTTTTTATGACTTTTTATTCTCTTTTTTAATGGTTCTCCAGTGATATAAATATAGGGGGACTCCAACAAAAAGCATTGAAACAGAATTTGTTAGATCTCTTTGTCTTTGGCTTTTCATCTCTTGATTTTGTCTTTTTTCGACATCTTCCTTTGACTCCAGCGGCACTCCTTTTTCGCTTAACATTGGGGTGGCAATATAATATCTGTCTGCGTCCTTAAATATTGTCATTTTTAATCCCAGGTTTACAAGTTGAATTCCACCAATAACGACAATCAGCAGGCCAACAAACGAAAACAAATAGAGATATAAAAGTCTTAAATTCATATTAATCGGTAATTACTAATTTTCGATCCTTAAATTTGTAATAAGCCGCTGGTCTATGAGCTTTTCCGTCGCTTTTCCCTCCTGTGGGCAGTAACAAACCCGTGGAAAGTATTTTTTTACGGAAATTTCGCTTGTCTATTTTTGTTCCCAGTATTACTTCATATTTTTTTTGTAAATCAGTAAGGGTGAAGCTATTTGGAAGTAATCCCAAAACAA
>CAZPFY010000008.1:15683-33953 GCA_964586045.1 uncultured Pseudomonadales bacterium
TTTGAGTAGCCAGTTTTACTGCGCAATCTTTCGACACCGTAATCCACAATTTTTCGGTGATCAAAGGCCAGCTTTGGCAGCTCTTTAATTAAAAACAGCTTTGCTTCCTTTGCGTCACCCATAGACTTCAAGTTCCAGTCCATTGAATCGGCTAGGGCCAAATAGGTAACAGTGATAACTCTTTCTCTAGGGTCTCTTTTGGGGTCACCAAAGGTAAATAGCTGTTCCAAATAAACATTATCCACATTTCCTTCTTCTTTTAGCTCTCTCATGGCGGCATCCTCCAGGGACTCGTTTATGTGCACAAAACCTCCAGGCAAGGCCCAGCCACCCTTAAAAGGCTCAACATTACGCTTAATTAAAAGGATCTTTAGTTCACTTTCTTCTATGGTAAATAACAAAATATCAGTAGTGACAGCTGGTTTGGGATACTTTTCTGCTTTAGAGTTCATAACCTATTCTATCCCAAAATTTACATAATGTATAATAAACACATCCCAGAACATTACAAGGAGTATTCGCATGAAGAGAAATCCCCGAATTATCAGTTTAGCTGAACAGATTGCCCTAGGACACGAAGAACTCAGCCTCAACGCCATGCTCACGATTGTCGAAGATATCAATTTTAGCGCCATGAGGGCCGATTATCTCCCTCCTGCCAACATAGCCGACCCATCCCCCCTAAAATCAAAGCAATACGGACTTGAGTACGTCAATAAGCTTTGGGGGTTTACCACCAAAGAAATTATGGAGATGGAAAATGAATGGTTGGGATCTGCTCACGCAGAGGTCGGATCTTCCGATCGTGATGGCAAAGATGTTCCCACAGACCTTATCATGCCCCAAATTTTGGCTCGCCTGATCTCCTTGGCTTATTTTATCTACAAACTCGATCATGAGAAGCTAGGCGCAATTGAACCCACTCTGGCCAGTGAAATTATCCGCCACCCGCTGAAAGGATTAAATGACTTTTTGGATAACTCCATTCGCAAAGGTGGAGCCAGAATGACCTTGATTGAGGTAGACGGAAAACCAGTCAATCTTTACAATTTTTATGCCCAGTCCGGTGTCCACCTTGGGCTTTACGGTAAATTTTTACCTTACCCCACCAAGAGTTTACCCTTTATCTTTTCTCTCCTTCATCGCGACGCTATTCTGAACAAGGCATACTCCAAGTCCAGAAAATAATTTTTCTTTTTCAATAACGGCCCTGCTTGCAGGGCCTTTCTTTTGGCCAATTTATCGAAAAATTGCCAAAAATGACCTCCTCCCCGGATCGGACTTTCAGTCCTTCATCCGGGGTTTCCCCTGCTTGTCATGAGAACACGGCAGTAACATCCTCTCCAAGATCTTTCTTGCCTTGATTGTGGATGTATTTTCTAATCGTCTTTTCATTTACTCCAACAGTTGAGACGTAGTAACCGGTACCCCACACCGATCTCTCACCGTAAATCTTCTTAATATACTTAAACTTTCCCTTGAGGACCAGACTGCTAACAACCTTAATTTTTTTCACTACAGTTGAGATTGCAAAAGAAGGAGGGATCTCCACGAGAAGGTGGATATGATCTTGATCCGTGTTTACGGTGTGGATGTACCAGTTTGGATGTTGTTTCTGAATCAGGAGGAAACTCCAAAGCAGTTCTGGTCTCGTGTAAGGCTTGGGTATTTTAAACCGATACTTCGTTCCCCATATCAGATGGTACTCAAGGGCATACGTACTGTGATTCAACTGCCGGATTCTCATGGGTACAGCTTAGCACCCTTCGGGTGCTTCGCTGAGTCCATTCATCCCCGCATCGCACCGCTACGCTACAGAGGAAGCTTTATGCGGGGTTTCCTGGCCATAAAAAAAAGAGATCAGTGTAAAACTGATCTCTTTAGAAATCTAAGGCATGTTTGTAAAATTCTTGTCTCCCAGCCAACTGCCTTTCAGGCTGGAGGGGGTTTCAATAACGTGGTACAAGTCGGCTGTTGCATAAACTTGACCAATGAATCGAAAGACCGCCGGGCGCTCGAAGACTTTCGCCATCACATAGCAAGTGCCAGAGAAGTTCGGACCAAAGCTGTGAGAGCCAAGGTCCTCATCAACGATGACTTTATAAATCGTTGGCTCAGCAATAATGTTGGTTAAAGAACAAACCCTGGTGAGCTCAGCATTAGCTTCTTTGGGGTGCTTCGTCAACCAGTATTCGGCAGCTCCCTGGACCGTTGACCCAGATATAACGCTTTGGGTCATGTTATCCTTTGGAAGCCCGCCGGCGGGGACCACTGCGATTCCTGCTGGGATTTCATCCAAGCTCGACAGGTAAATCACGCTATCGCTTGGAGCACAGGCTGTATATTTCCCGCGGGGGGAAAACATAAGCCACCCAGCGTCAACCGAGTAGCACTCCCCAGACACTTTGTACGTAAAGGCGCTTGTTGCCTTCCCCGTATTAATGGCTTTAAAGCCACTTAGGTCCTGTGTGGCCATTGGCTCTTCAGTAAGAGCAATTGTAGCCATCGGCTCTACAGGGGTTTGGGTCAGAGTTACGACCGCTGTTTGTGTCGCAGTCGCGGGCACAACCAATGCTTCTACTGTCGCAGGTGTTTCGGTATTCGTAGCAGCCTCAGCAGGGCTGCTGATGGGCTCAACAGGAGCCTGGGTCTGGGTAGGGGGTAAGGCGGCAGCGAAATAAATTGTCCCACCGCTCTTTAAAAATCCCCATAGAAGCAAAACAGCTATTAGTCCTCCGATCGCTTGCAACCAAATCTTAAGGCTCCAATTTGCCGCTTTCTTGTGTGCTACCTGAGGCACTTTCAGGCTCTTCTTACTCTGAGTATTTTCCATTTTCGCACTCCTTTTGAAATTTTTGAAATATAGTTTGTTCTTGTACGACCTATTGCCACAGATTGTACCACAGACCTATAACATTGTCAAGTTATCAATCAAGAAGCTCCGTGCCTATTTAGCCACAAGTCGCTGTTTAACTTCTCTAGCGCTTTTTACGCACATCTTCATAAAGCACTGATCCCTATCCAGCATCCCCGCCATCAGCAAGTACTGAACACCCTCAAATAACTCTTTGTCAGGCTTCCCAAATCCCATCATTCCACAAGTATCTCGCAACATCTCGCCAATATATTTTAAGCTTTGTGGCCTTTCGTTTCGCTTACCCCAAATTTCATGATCATAAAAACAATACGCATTAAACTCCTTTAAAGCGTACTCGGCGAGTGCCTTAATTCTTTCCCTTTCAATTAGATTACCTCGAGATAACTCAGTCGCCACCCTATCTATTGCCCCATCTTCTCTAGTCAAGCGTACATTCTCGTATAAATTAAATTCCTCCACCATTCGTGTCGTTAACCTCTCTCGAAAACCGTATCTAATTGTTTCTTTTCCGTCTCGAAGTACGGTCCCGTCAGAATAAGCCCGACAAAATCTCTCCTCTTCCATCGAAGTCAAAGCCGACCAAAACAGTTCCAAGGCGGCCAGCTCTTCTTTATTTCCCCCTAGTTTTCTAATGGAGCCAACATGAGAAGTCATAAATTGGATCAAAGCTCCTTCCAAAGCACCACTTTCAAAAATCTCGGTAAAGACCTCCGTCATGCTTCTAAAATCCGCAGTCTCGCACTTTATCGCGTTAAGAGACGAAAAATCAAGTAAGGCATAATTAGCATACTCCTCCATCATTGAATTTACCGAGCGCTCTAGTTCCTCGAATAACAGCTCATCTCCAACCCCTTCAAAAACATCATTTCTAAGTTCCCCCTTATATTCCATGCCATAAGATTGAATAACGCCATTTATATCTTTCATCATCATCACCTGCAAATACCCCAGTCGTGTTTCCGACTCTCTCGTGGCTGCACAACTTGCCACAGGTCCATAAAACTGTCGCCCCATCATATCAATATACTTATTTGTCGTCATCTTACTAAGACCAAGACGATTGAGAAAATACTTCATTGTCTTTTCATCCGGATTCAAGCCTTTTTCCTTTATTATTTCCACCAATTTATCTTTATATCTATCGTAAAACCGTTCATTTATTGCCTCTACCACATCTTTGATATCTTGGTACTCATCTGTGGTTAGCTCGTTATTCATCTGAACATCAGACAAACCCCAACTAGAAACCATTTTCATAACTTTAGGCTCATCTAAGTACATAGTATCGTTCTCTTTAAATTTACTCAAAGCCGCTTCAATTCCCCAACCGTTAAGACTGTGTCTCAACACCTGTGTCGGCGGACACCAGTTTATTTCCAAACCTCTTGTCCTTCCCTTACTCTTTATTTCTAGTGCTTGCGCCACCGCCAAAGCCCAATCAATTCCCTGAACGCCATCAAAATTAGCATGACAAAATGCCATATCCAATCGTCCTCGATCAGTATCATAATTAAGGCACATAGTACTCTGACCAGAGCGAGAATGTCGATACAGCTTTGAATCTGGTGTCGGGGCTCCACTTATCGAAATTCCAATTATTGGCGCCTCTTCGTCGTAGTCTGGATAATCCGGCAGTTCCTGCCATTTTTCAGCTGGATAAATGTCTTTTCTTCCACCAACCATAGTCATCTCCAAATCAGCCGGTGGCATCTTCATTATTTCCATTGCTGGTACATCCTTATAGTAGAGCTTATTGTTTTTCTTGTCCTCCAAATACACTCTAACCTTCATTCTTTCAATCACATTGCCACTTGCCTCTCCAATCTCTCGATACTTTAGCTTTTTTTTATGAATCAAGTAAAACGGATTGTACTCCAATGTATTTGCTGTCAAAGGAGTAACTCCTTTTAACTCTGGATAGTCGCCATTTAGCGCCTTTCGTAAAAACTCAGAACCATCGTTTCGATACCTCCCTCTGTCTTCAAAACCATCCAGATCCAAGTAAGGAATTTCCTTTGTCGCATAAAGCGACTGATTCTTAGCAACCTCCAGCATTATCTGTCCAAGTGCTATCTGTATTTCACCAGCTCCGCCCGTTTCCGACATCTTCATCGGTTCCATTGAAACTCCCCAAAAACCAGCTTGATGATCAAGGTTTGATGCCAAGTTACCCCTTTTCTCCCCACTTTGTGCCCACAAATCTCGCCACCAGTGGCCACGCGGGTTCTTTTCTTTAAAATAACGTGTCATCATGTCCGACAACCTAGTTAAGGTTCCCATGGATGTTTTTTCGATATTTATTCCATTAACGGCGTAATATCGCTTGATTACATTCGCAAAAAAAGTTTTGGTTCTCTCCTCCACCAAATCCAAATTCTCATCAACCATGTCTGCGGACCCATAAACTGACTCCAAAAACTTTTTTAATTCTGGATCGTTCATCGCCTCATCTTTAATCGCCAGCAACAACTTCAACGCCTCTCCCTCCGTTGAAAGTTTATTTTCCTCTTCAGCAAGTTCAGGACTAACAGCTGCCATAATAACTCTCAGTTTACCACTACCTCAGACCTTTCTCTATCTCCCTCATCTTCCTTAAAAAATCAATCTTTTCTGTTCTTTCGACTGGTTTAAGTGTCTCTGCGAGCAACTCCTCAAGTGATTCTTTATTTGGCTCTCCTCGCATCTCGTGTATTATTTTTCGTGTCAGCCTACCCACAACATAAACCCTTCTTACTTCATCAATTGGAATTTTGGCTTCCCGCCTCATTTCAGCCATAAGACTCTTCAACTCTTCAATTTTCTGCCAATTTGGTACAGCTTGTTTTAGTTCGCGATCTACGGCTATTTGGACATCATCGGTTTTGTAGCCAACAGCCTTTCTGTAGGCAATATCGTCCATCAAGTTATTAGCTATTTTAGCTACAGACTTCACCCCATCTCCCAATCTACTAATCGCGTATTCATGATATTTTCTTAAGCTGCCGTCAGCGTTATCGTCAAAAACAAGCAAAACAGGAACAAATATTGGCGTCAGTGTGTTCCCTCTTAAGGGATTCATTCTTTCGTTTATCAGTGTGTTAGCGTCTATTCGACTCTCAAACATTTTGTGTGCTGTTTCATACCTTTCTTTTATTTCTTTAGTTACTCCAGGGAAATCATCTAATTTCTCTGGCGTAATTATTTCCAAATGATCTTCATTAAACCATTCCTCAGCCTTCTCCAAAAGTGGCTCCACCACCAAGGCCCTTTCTAAAGATAGTAATACAAAGTCTTCAGGGGATTTATCTATCTCCGTATCAATCGTTCTGCTTACATGTCCACTGATTTCTGGTCTATCTTCTCCCATACCCCAATAATATCAGATTCGTGTTGACACAAAGTCCCAAAGTTCGACAACCATGTTAAAATAGACCCATGAATCAAATAAATAACAAGCCAGCCATTAGGGTCCCCGCTAGCCATAACCCAATTTTGGAAAAAGCCCTCCAAAACATAAACAGTAATCAAGAAATCCTTACCTTGTGGGAAATGACCAACACCAATGCCCTAGAGAGAATGGGTTTTTCTGATCACGGACAAGTTCACTTTCAAATCGTCGCCAACATTGCTCTCAAAATGTGTCGCATTTTGCTCAATAAAAA
Source organism: uncultured Pseudomonadales bacterium (assembly GCA_964586045.1). Lineage (GTDB taxonomy): Bacteria > Patescibacteriota > Microgenomatia > UBA1400 > MFAQ01 > MFAQ01. Next base: position 22,203 of record CAZPFY010000008.1, read on the forward strand.
TGTGGAAATGGGTATCGTAAAGGAATATAAATTAACCAACGATCATGCTGAATTGGTAATCGTCCTAGCTAGTATTTTTCACGACTTGGGTATGTCCATCAATCGCGAAGGACATGAGGAATACAGTTTGTTTATTGCCTTCCGGCTAATAGATGAGGTTTTAGACTTTTTGCCAATCCGCGAAAAAGTTATTGTCCGCAGTGAAACTCTACACGCCATAATAAATCACAGGGATGACGGCAAACCAAAAACCGTTGAAGCCGCCATTGTCAGGATCGCTGATGCGCTCGATATGTCTGGTGGTCGCTCCCGCATTCCTTTTGAAAAGGGAGAGGTCAATATTCACTCACTTTCTGCCTACGCTATCGATTCTGTCGAAATTACCGAGGACGATGGCCCAGAGTTTATTAGTATCAATATCTCCATGAATAATTCTGCTGGACTTTTTCAGGTTGACGAGCTGCTAAAAGAAAAAATAAAAGGTTCTGGTATCGAAAAAATGATTTCGGTCAAGGCCTACGTCATTGGGGAAACCGAAAAGAAACTTATCACCGAGTTTCACATCAAAAACTAAAAAAAAGACCAACTCGTAAGTTGGTCCTGGTAATTAAATATCTCTAAGCGGCGAAGCCTCTCCAGCATCCTCATCTGATTGGGCGATTCTTTTTACTAGAAGATCAATAGATCGAGAATCGAGGAAGGTAAAAACGGGATAACTCAAGTCATGTTTTCCAGTATGTACAGTCAAGCCAATTATTGGGGAAACCATATTATTCAAAAGTCTTTCCGCCACCGCCTCTCTTGCTTTTTTGGGTAGCATGGCTATAAACTGCCTGGCAAAATGGTTTCGTAGGGGGTTACGGAATGGGATTCTCGCTATATATTCTTCAATGGTTGTATCCACCATTCCCGACTCTCTCATATGAGTCAATAAGTGGCGTTTTGCATACTCTAGTAAATCGATATCTGGTATATCTGCCATGTTTTCTCCTTTGTAAAGTTCGTTCTTAGCCAGAATTATACAATTATCTGGCTATAATTACTTAATGACCGTTGAATACGACTCTTGCATAGACCAACTCATGTACTTCGATGTCAAGGGTATCGATAAAAATAGCTATCTCGATCCCTCTGTTCACTACGACGAAGGAGATTCTCCCGACGATCGTCTCAAGAGACATCTACTAAACAAAGAAAATCGCGAGGCTCGAGAAGTAATGTCTCAAAATATCAAAGATTTAATTGTTGATCTCCAAGAAGCCACGGATAACCCACACCCAGAAATTTCCTTTGATATCCAGCTAATTAACGTCGTCGAAACTATCGCCATCTGTTCAGCTAACCAAATTCCTCTTGAAGATAAAAAAAGAAGCACTTTAAGGTTTATCTCCAAGCTAAGGCAAGAGGGGAACCTTTTGTATCACCTAAGGGAGGCAGGGGACTCGTTTTACGAATTTTTTCAAAAGGTAAATAAGGGCAAAGCCGAAACCGAGCAAATTCTCAAACCCAGACATGCAACCTTGCTAGAGTTTGTCGGCCGTACTCATGACATCTGTAAATTACTCGGCAGTGCCAATGCCCAAATTGACCCAGATCACGAAGTAATATACAAAAACATTGTCGGTAAATTTTTAGTGGGCAAAACATTTACTCCCACCAGCGGGGAGACCATCACCTTTACAGAAGCAGATGTCAAGTTTATAACCGAAGTTGTTGGCCTTCACGAAGATATTTGGCGCGAATCCAGCTTTGCCAACCAAGCCAACTCCCTCAAAAAAGATACTCAAGAAGAAGACATCGATTACGTTCGCCGCGCCCGCTCACTTATGCACTTTATTGATATTTTTGGCAGCGCGGTTCGCTTTGATGGCGAAACGCTAAAAATTGTCAACGAAGAAGCCTTCAAATCCCGTTTTATCGATTTGTTCCAGCGCCATATCAGACTCTCCATAGGGATAGTAAACTCCAACTCAGACAAAGAACTGGTCGACTGGACCATCGGCAAAGTCTATCGACCTAAGTGGGGCCTACATGGTGTTGCCGGCCTTACCTGGGTTTTTGAATCACTCAAGGAGTGGGACGTGCAGGTTGACGATGAACTAATCAAATCTGTTCAAAGCGGGATTTCTGAAGTTCTATTCAATGCTTCTGCCTCCATAGTCGACGCTCTGACAAACCAGAAAAAATATAAAGTAATAGTCCCAGATGGTGAAACAACGAGCAGCGCCGTCGCCAGTCTTGTTCAGCGACAAGCCGAAATCAAATCAATTCAAGTTGCCCTAGCCGAAGAACAAAACCAAAAAATCTAGTTTAATACCAAGATTGCCGTGTTGAGCAAGGTTGCAAAACTAACCCACATTAAGTAGGGGATGAGTAAATAGCCAGCAGTTTTGTTTAAGGGTAAAAACTTCTTAATTGTCAAAAGTATCATTATCCACATGGCCACAATTACAATTAGGCCAAGTAGGGGACTACGTAAGCCAAAAAATATTGGTGTCCAAATAAAGTTTAAGCCCAGTTGTGTTAAAAAATAATTTATGGCCTCTTGGGTCTTTTTGCTTTGCTTTTGCTTCCAAATCAAATAAATCGAAACCCCCATCAAAAAATAAAGTAGGGTCCAAGCTGGTCCAAATAGCCAATTTGGAGGGGCAAAAAAGGGCTTATTTAAGTACAAATACCACTCTGGAATTGCTCTCAGGGTAAACGGCGTCCCCAGGATACCTACCAGCTCGCACCCCACCACCGAGATCAAAAGTTTTTGCCAGTTCTTCATACTTTTAGTATCCGCCATTATTGAAAATTATTCAATATAGCCACAAAATCCACCTCTACTTGAAATATACTACAGGATACTATATAATACCCACCAAGCACTTAATATCATAAACGGAGGCACAGATGGATAGTAACACCCAATTAGCTCTTATAGAAAGAATGAGGTCGCGGGCCAAAACAGCACCAAGTATTCGAGTTGCAATTGTTGCACACCAAGTTGACAATGCTGAACTGTTTGCCATTGTAAAGATGTTTAAAGAAAACGGCATTTTAATTTGGACCGATGCTCTGGCACTTCTACCTGGTCAGGATCGCGACTTTGAGACCAGGCAGGCGTACGAAGAGGCAAATTTTATCTTGGTTTTACTTTCACGGCAATCTGTTTCGTTGGAAAGTAGATATCAGAAGAAAATAGATTTTGCTATGGACGCCGCCGACGAAATGCCGGACGATGGAATCAAAATCATCCCGGTACTCTTAAATGAATCTGATGTTCCCAGAAGATTGAAAAAATACGAACCTCTTAAATGGTGGGAAGAAACCGCTAAGTTGAGACTCGTATATTCCTGGGCAATCGAATGGCAACGTCGAACAGAAACAAATAGCTGGAGAACCACTAGCTTTAAAGCCAGTTGGCAATAATATTTTTGTATTTAACTAAGGAAAAAGACCACCTATTACAGGTGGTCTTTAATTTATTCTGGCTTCTGAACCAACACAACACTTAATAACGCGCCCTGGCTATTTTCCGTTTCTGCTTGGAAAACAACCTTAGCGCCCATAGAAGCTAAAAAGTTTCCAACTTCTTCCGGGAAATAAAAGCACATAGGGCTTTCTCCACCACATCGCGAGTATGCCAGGTATGTTTCGGCATCAATCAAATCCAATGATCCCTGAAACCTGGAGAATCGCTCGTCGTTTGTCGACATGGTGGCAATCCACATATATCCAGACGGAGCAAGAGTTTCGTAAGCCAGCTTGATAATTTCTTTACCTTCCGTCTTTGTCAAAAACATCAAAAAATCAAACATGGTAACGACATCATATTTTTCTTCATTTATCTGTAAAAACCCAAGTGCATCTCTCCATACCGTTTTTAGTTGGGCTTCCAAACCAGCTTCTGTGTAAAGTCTTTTACACTCCCCAAGTCGATTTGCATCAATATCTACACCAGTTACCAAAAGGCCGTTAAATGCCAAAGGGGCTGATGGCTGACCAGCCCCAATGCCCAAGTCCAGCGCTTTTTGCCCGCTTTTAACTCGCGGTAGCAGCTGCTCAAACATTTCCGGAATACCCAGTTCTTCGTATTCATAGCCACCAAACATTCTTTTTGTCAAAGTAGTCTCCTTGTTTTTGAGATCTCACTATTATAAGGCAAAAAACTCTCCACAAGGGAGAGTCTTTTATTTTGTGACCCCGGGCGGATTCCCCTCAGTCGACTTCGTCGCCTCGGGACCGGACTCGTCAAGATCGTTACGAGCTTGACTCCGTCATCCGAATCCGCCTAAATAATAAAACAAAAAACTCTCCACAAGGGAGAGTCTTTTATTTTGTGAGGTGTTATAACGAAGTTCGGACCTATTTTCAACAAAACTTCTAGTTATTGGCTCACCGCTCGGCAAAATTGCCTCGCGGTTCGCCAACCCCGCTGGACTATATCCGCCTGTGGCGAAGCGGGGTATACCGGTCGCGCGACTCCTCACCTCCAACTGCGGTTGTCGGTGAGGCCAGACAGTTCTGTATCCCTTCCTCGTCGTCATTGCGAGTTTCGATACTCGAACCGAAGCAATCTCACTCCATTGACACTCGGTCGGGATCATTGCCCCCTCTCTCGTCATTGCGAATCTCGTACTAGAGCTGTGGCAATCTCACTCCACAAATATATTCGCCACAACTTCACATCCAGTGATTGTGGCGAAGCTCTCTCAATTATGGCTCAAATTACATTTTCGCCATAAAATACCTACTGATTAGGAAAAGATTTTATCAGTGGGTATTTAGGACTTGAGACAGCATTTGGCCTATCGGCCAAGTGCCTGCTTCGCAGGCACAAATATTGAATGCGATATTTCCACTTGACATCTGCAATCAAGATTCAAGAACTAGCCAGTTAGCTAAAGCTAATCGATATCTTACCTGAGAGAAGTGGTGAAGAATTGAAGTTTCTACTATCAACTTGCGTTATTCCTATATAAATACTAAGATTGGTCATGGAAAATACAGCTCAAGCAGAAATATCAAACTCAGATTTTGTAAAAGGATTAAACCAAAAATTCCCAGGTGCATTAGAAAAAATTGGGGAAGGTGAATGGGTTTTAAACAGACACGAAGAAGGGTCCGCTTATACATATTTATTATCCGAGAAGCATGGAATTATAAACTTTCTTCTACCAACCGATGTTGTCCCAAGAGAACTTAGCGTGGATAAAATGTTTGCAGCGTTTGATAACTCAGAAGATCGAATTAAAAGTATGGATGTCAAAGATATATTGAGAGACGACAATCCAGAAAGAAATTTAGTTGTTGGTGATAGAGCGATTATGTTTGGTAAAGTGGACTTTATAGGAGAAGCACAAGAACAAAAATCTGATCAGTATAGATTTTTGCTAAAAGACTTAGAAGCAGCTTCAAGGGCAACTCAAGAAAAATAATTATTTATACCATAGGAAAGGTTTTGCGTTGGCGGTTCTTTTTCTTTTTGAAAGAAAACAACTTAAAAGACCTGAGCATCGCTCCGTGCGTGGGCGGGCGCACGGGCTGAATCCTCGCAATCTGGGCGAAACTTCTTTGAGGTGAGCCATCTGGGACTGGCACACTTAAGTCGCTATAACTGTCTTATTTTTGAGGCTAAATAAGACAAATGAGACACTATAAAAAGGGGATAGTTATCCAAGCACAATGATGTAGTTTGATATATTAGCCAATGGATCGATGGCGATATAAATTGTCGATCAAACCATTTTTAGACTCTAAGACTATAAGTGTGGTTTGAGAGCTATAATCTTAGTTAATGTTTTTCAATAAAAATGTGGAAGGGGATATTGGATATTACAAGCTTGAGGGATGGTGGCTTGAGACCTTTACTAAGGATGAGAGAAAAAAAATTGAAGGTGTTTATAAACCCATGGGAGGAGACGCAAATCGCAAGCCTTTAACTGAGGGGAAGATTGAGTCATCTAGTCAATCAAAAGCATTTTTTCTTTCCACTCTTGCTGGTTGGTTTAATAATCCAAGAAACAGATCGATTGCTAACAAGATAGTAGAAAAGGCAGAAGAGGTAATTGAAGAAAATCCAAGTGATGACCTTACTCCGTATTTTGTTTACTCCGAGATGATATCTATTTATTATGCTCAGAGAGAAAATGTTGAAATGCTAAATAAGGCTATACAAGCTTGCAAGAAACAAATCAAGATTGGTCCGTTGACAAAAGTTGCTTTAAGAAAAGATTATGAAAAAAGTCAGATAGAGAATCGAAAGTGTTCAAAAGATCCCATGATGAAAGAATTAGAAGTTTGGAATGGGACAAAATATGTGGCTTGGAAAGATTATGATTTTGATAGTGAGTTCAACAAGTTTAGTCTGCCCAGCCACAAAGGATATGAGCAATTAGCTATTATCCTTAACAAACAAGGGAAGGATGATGAGGCAATAAAGCTATGTAATGAAGCCAAAAATCAGGGTTGGGCTGGTGACTGGGATAAGCGGATTGCCAGATATTCAAAAAAGAAATGATAGTTGGTTTTGGTGAACTAGATGGTTTTTGTATTCAGCAAGATGTTTGTCTGAAATCATGACAATATTGTACCGCTACTTTAGACCGATAGAATCAAAGACAATGACAAACATATCTGTAATTTTGGTAGAATTGGCTCAGAATGCAGATATTCAATAAGAATGGAGTACTAGTCGGGATGTTCCTCTTGGTTGGTGTTGTCGGGTATTTGATCGGTCAAAGACAAAATCTAAGTTTACTCAAACCTTCTCCCAAGACACAAGTAACACCAAGTTTAGATAGTACAAAGCAATATATAGATTCTTTGTCTTGTCCGATAGATATGAGTATTGGTGAATTTGCAGAGTTCTTCAGACTTGGGAATGAAACACCTATCAGTGGAAAACCGATACTGGTTACGAATCCCCAAATAATTAAACAAAGCTATTCATTTGCAATCAGAAAAAAGGAAATTATGGATATGCTTGCAAATGAGGATGGTGGAAAAATTGAAGATGGAAGTCTAGGTGTTCATGATTCTGGAAAATTTGATGTTGATGGTGATGGCAAAGATGAAAATTTCGTAACTGCTGACATATACATGAATCACCTGCCCCATATTGCCATGCTCGTTAAAAACGGAAACATCATTTTTGAAGCCGAGGGTGCTGGTGTCTGGATAGATAAGGTCTACGAAAATAAAGGATTTTTATTAACGGAAGAAATTGAACGATTTACAGGAGAATATAAAAACACTAGATATGTTTACAAAGACGGTGGCTTTGTGCCTGTTTGGACACAAAAAGTTTGTTACGCCCAATATAGAAAATAGAAATGAAAAATGCAAAACAGTTCGGGATAATTGCAGTTCTACTTGTCCTATTAATAGTATCTCTTGCAATAAAAAATAAATTCAAATCCATTGATAAGGTGGCTTTGGTTAAAGAAGCTAAATTTGAACAGACATTAATAGAGCCTTCGCCAATGCTTGCAGTAAGTAACACCCCTGCTCCCCAGGACTACAAAAAACCCAAACTTACCGATGATTTTATTCAGAAAATATCTGCTCAAGCAAACAAGCCTGTTGATGACTTAGTTGCTGGCGGTGGAATCTTAAATTATTCAGAAAATGAAACAGGAAGTGAATCCGGCCAAATAGGTAGGTTCACATTTACTATTGCATCTCGCGAACCAACCGAGGCGGATATGGCACTTTACCCTACAACTCTAAGAATCTTTGATGATAATAAACAAATCACTACCAGGAAATATGAATATTTAAGACCCATTGGTTCCGTCCAAGTAAAAACAAAGAACCAATTAACAAAAATATTCAAGCTGTTTACATTCGGAGCCCACTGCTGTGTTTCACTCGCACCAGTGTCGGTCATTGGTAATCAAATCTATGTTGGAGAGCTTTTGGATGTAATGAATACCGACACAATCTCGAGAGATCAATTCTTCGTCAGGGATGACAAGCTATACAAGATTGTTTATGATGATAGATTTTCCTATTACAACATGTCTTTTGCAGGCTCAACCGCTGCATTTTACCCAATGATATATTTGGTAGATGAAAATGGATTTACTCCAGCACAAGGTCAATTCAAAGATTTCTATGAAAAACTTTATCAGGCAAAAATGAAGGAATTGCAGCAAATCGAAACCAGATTGATTAACTGGGAAGATCCTTCAATATTCGAATATTTATATGGCAAAAAAATCTATACATATGCCATAGGATACTTAGCCGGACACAATCAAGCTGAACTTAAGACAAAACTAATTTCATCTTGGCCAAATCTTGTCTTCGACGAAGAAGAAGTATTCGCATACGTTTCAAAAACCAAAAAATAGTAATCCGATCAAACATGCTTCAATTTAGTTAGTTTGGCTATATTTTGTCGCACTGTCCACTAGAGTAGTTTTTTGTATACCCTCCGTTACAGCTACAATATCCATAACTATATGTTGAATTAGCGGGACAAGCCTCACATTGACCATTGGAATAGTTCTTCACATAATTATCGTTACATAAACAAGAGTTCCCTGATTCATGGGAATTAGATGGACAATTAAGTTTTTCGCACTGACCTGAAGAATAATTCTTGGTATACCCATTGTTACAGTAGCAAGATCCGTAAGAGCCATTTGAATTTGCTGGGCAAGGCTCACACTGACCTGTGGAATAATTCTTTGCATATCCGCTATTGCAATAACAATACCCATATGAGGAATACGCATTATTTCCACACGAACTTGTTTGAGTTTTTGGCGTTGGTTTTGGTTTCCAAGCACTGTTAAAATCATCACACTCTTTTTGTGTAGCAGAAAAATGTTTACCATCGGGACCTGTGCAGTCAATGTTTGAACCTGTAGGTGTAATTTTAATCGTTGGAGTGGTGGTAGGTCGAGCCGTAGGCTTTGGAGTAATTTTTTTTGTTGGCGATGCTGTGACAACGAGTGTGGGGGTAGGTGAACTGGTTGGATGGGTGGTTGAATATTGACTTGAATTAGATGAAGTGTTCGAATCAGATAGATATCCAATAAATAAAACCATTGCAACAATACCAACAATCTTCCAGCCGGAGTTGTTATTTTGAGTTGCCACTTTTTTTTCTGAGACTAACACAAAATTAGGTTTATAAGCAGTTCTTCTTGAATCTGATAGAGCTTGAATCTTTTGTCTTCTCTGTTTGTACCTCTCCTCTTTTTCATCTGCTATAGCTTTATCTAGGACCAATCGGTACTCTGATCTTTTCTTGGGGTTGCTTAATATCTGATATGCTTCATCCGCAAGATTGTTGTGCCTGTTGTTTTTAAGAAAATTTCTATAGGCCTGCCTAATTTCAGCATAAGTTGCATTTTCAGGCACACCTAATACTTCGTAGTAATTAGTCATTTGTTTATCTATAATAGGCTTAGCTCTTGATCTGATGTTGGGATTGTAAGGAATATCCCAATATACTGTCTTATTTTACATTCTTAGAAGCAAATAAAGACATAGAGGGTTAAAACATATTTAACTCCAATGGAAAACAACGAAAAAAGCCATTCATCGAAAAACAGCCTTGCCTTCATTAAAGAGGTTGCAAAATATTTTATGGATTTTTTGGAAACTGATTTCCATAAACGCAAGAATCCAAAAAGGAACGTACAGCTTAGAAATCAAGATAATCTGCTGATAGGGTTAAATCTAAATAAATATCCTCTATTTCTTGCTCAAGTAACGAAGGCTATTAATAGTGGGTTCTCAAAAAATAACACAGTTTCCATTGGAAAGGGTGTTTACAAGACTAGCATTCCAAAGAATTTAATTGAGTTAATCGACCTACAAATCGAAAAAATATCAAAAAAACAGATCACTGGAATTATAGATAAAGTTGCAGGCATAGTAGAGAGTAACGCAGTCTTATACAAGAAGGAATATGATCGGGCATTTTCGACAGCAGTAGACGAATCATCAAAAACAATAAAGACAGACTTGGTACTGCCATTTGTTTCGAGTCTTGAAAAACCACTTGAAAATCTAGCGCTAGGTGATGAAAACAGCACATATTTAATGGAAGAAGAGCTAACTGCTGTTCTTTCAAATATGATCGAGAATAAAATATCAGAACTGATAAAAATAATAATTTCAGGAGAAAAAATAAATATAAGTTCCGAAATAGGAACAATCTTTGAAATAAAAGATGTAAAAACTAATATTTCGTCATTTTTTGAATCATTTCAGGTAGGTGATTTATTTTCTGAAATATACGAGATTGAAAGAAACAGAACAATCTTGGATAAGCAAGAGTTCTATCTGTATTTTTGCGACATTTCTTATAATAAAGTTAAATACCCTATTTTCTATATTCCATTCGGTCTTGTAAAACAAAACGACTCTTTTGTTGTGGAATTTGATTCTCAAGTTTATGTGAACAAGAAGGCGTTAGAGTTTGTAACACAAGAGTACAACAAAGACGGAAATAAGAACGGAAATCTAAAAGAAATATCAGAAAGAATTATCTATCTTGCCCAGTACCAGGATAATTTTAAAGATGAAATAACAAGAATATTATCTGAGATCATCAATTATTTTGATCTCGACGAGAACATAGATATTTCAAAAAATGAAGCACAAGTAGCAAGAAATTTGTGGGCTAAAGTTACGAACTCTCTATTCATAACCCTATTTGATAAGTCTGATGAGGCTTTGATAAATGATTATGAGGAGATACTTCAACTTTTATCTACTGAAGATAGTGTCCTAGCAGGAGCTTTTAATGGACTGATTGAGGACTTTATCGAAAAAGATCCTGTAAATTTTGGATTACAAATTCAGGAAGAGTGGAATGAGAAAGAAACTTCTGAAAAACTAGTGTTTGAAAGCCCAATACCTTTAAATGAGGAACAGCTTCAAATATTGTCAGCCTTAAAAAAAGAAGAATGTAAATATATTATTGTTCAGGGTCCTCCCGGAACCGGCAAAAGCCATACCATTACAGCAGTAGTTTTCAACGCAATCCTGAAAAACCAGTCTGTTCTTGTGCTATCTGACAAAAAAGAGGCACTCGATGTAGTAGAAGACAAAATAACCGATACATTAAACAAGGTTAGAACTGATGATAATTTTCAGAATCCAGTATTAAGACTTGGAAAAATCGGGAATGCTTACTCAAAAATATTGAGCCCGATTGCCATGAGAGCTATAACCAACAATTATTTGGCTGTTAAGAAAAACTATACCGATCTTGAAGAAAATATCGGGAAGAATCTGAACGGATTGAGAGAAGATATTGAAGCAGAGGTCTTGACATCAAGCGAAATAGATATTCAGGAGATTCAGGAATATTTTGCTTTAGAATCTGATTTTGAAAAAAACGGATTTCCCCTAAAAGTAAATCAACTCGCCGAAGATTCCGACTCAAGTATCCATATCGAAGATATACGGAAAATAATGCTTTCGCTAAAAGAAAAAGTTGGGGATAACTATTACAACTTTAATCTTAAGGATAATATTTCCGAGGATCAGAAGACTGTTGTTGAAAATAAAATTGAAATTCTGACCAGTCAAATAGAAAATATACAGAAAATATCGGATGTTCAAACTACAAAAAAATATTTACAGAGAATCAATAATGGTGAAGTTCAGATTGTTGACGGATTAATAAATCAGGAGAATCTTGAAGAATGTGAAGTTGAAATAAACAATTCAGATGATGTCTTTGACTTAATACAAAGTCCAAAACCGTCAAACTTTTCCGAAATAAAAGATCTA
>CAZPFY010000009.1:0-30271 GCA_964586045.1 uncultured Pseudomonadales bacterium
AAGTGGTTCTTCCTCTGATAAAACTAAGATTTAAAAAGGATGTCTCCGAAGAAAAAGTTCTAAACCTTTTGATGAAGGCAATAGTTATTACCAAACCAACCTATCAAGAATTTTTAAACTACGCTACAAAAGAAGTAACAAAAAATATAATTTCTAAACCTTTAGCAACTTAGATACTTTTTCATAAGCATCATCGTCATTCACCACCATCCAACCCTTTTCTTTAGCCACTTCTAACAATTTCTCAGTCGGGTTTATACAAACAGGGTTTTTTACTCTCTCCAACATTCCAATATCATTTTCCGAATCTCCAAAGGCAAAATTATTATTATCATAATTAGACAATAATTCTTCGACGACATGCTTACCATCAGCTAAAGAATTTAAAATTCTACCAGTAAAAACTCCGTCAACAACTTCAAAGTTGGTACACAAATACCCATCCAAATCGAACAATTCTTTTACTGCTTCAGCAACATTTGCGAGTTCGTGGTCACTATATATATGTTATGAGTCTTTTTTAACACTGGAACCAAGTCCACAAAATATTTATAAAAATTACTTTTTGTTTCTTGAAAAAAACTTTTCACTACACTCTGAACTTCAACAAAACTTTTTCCCTGCAAGGCTTCGCCAAAAATCTTAACTAAGTTATTTGCAGTAAATGAATAATCTTGAACCTTGTTGATATATTTAGTAGACTCACTTTCAATTTCTGACCAAATTTCTGGTGCGAACAAACCTTTTTCAATTAAGTATTTAGAGGCAGCAAAATATGAATGCTGGTTGTAAATTGTCTTGTCAATATCAAACAACGCAATTGATTTTTTTATATCCATATTTTTACAACGAGAAGTTATTTTCCCCTTTGTTAATTTTGTCCAAAATCTCCTGCGATTCCCTCAGTCGAATAGTTAGATTGTGATCTTTATCTATTTGAATTGCCTCATTTATAGTCTTAAGAGCCAACTCTTTATCTCCCTCAAGTGCATACATTTTTGCCAGTCCATTAAGGCAACCCGTCTCCCACACTCTTGGTGCGTATGCATCCATGTCCCCAGTTCTAATATCAGCTAAAGCTTCCAATATTATTCTTTTCCCCTCTTCTTTTTCTCCAATTAAATATTTAATTCCTCCAATGTGTGCTTTTACGCTACCTTTTTCACAGACACTGGCAGTAGAAACAGCAAAAGACTTTTCAAAAATAGGCAACGCTTCTTTTGGTCTCTCGTCCATGAGAATAGCATCCGCCCAACTTCTATACGCTATAGATAGAGTCCTACCATCAAGCTTATTTTTATTTTCTTCGGCAATTCTGTTCACCTCTTTTGCAAAAGCAATCGTCAAATTTCTATAAACCAATGAGTTCTCTTTTCTTGACTGAATTTTATAAATTAAACTCTGCCCACCCAAAGCATGTATTAGTCCTTCTGCGTCGTTCAACTTAATTAACTCCAACAAACACTCAGTATAAAGTTTCGACGACTCACCATACTTTTCTTCTTCTCTCAAAGTATTGGCACTATTCAGTCTCTCTTCCATTTCTTTTGTCATAGCGCAATTATACTTTAATAAAAAATTTAAACTCCAAATTTTGATTTTTTGAGTTCTTGAGTTCTTGAGTTCTTGAGTTCTTTTATTATTCTATCCCCAACTCAGCCCTAACCTCCTCAGAAATTAACTCTTTGCTCCAAGGTGGATCCCATACTAGCTCTACGTGTAGGCTTTTTACTTCCTCAATTTCTCCTACCGCTTTTTTAACCTCACTATCTATTACTGGTGCCAGCGGGCAACCTGGACTAGTTAAAGTTAAATCTATCTCCGCCTCTCCATTTTCAAACCGCACGTCGTAAATAAGGCCCAAGGACACTATATCTATTCCCAGCTCCGGATCAATTACCTTCTTTAAAACTTCTCTAATTTTTTCTTCTACACTTGTCATTTTAATAAAACTTTTCATAATTAATGTTTTCCTCAGCCACTCCTTTTGCTACTAACCTCTCTTTCATCTGGCTTATCATCTCATTCCCTCCACACAAATACCAAGCACTCTCCTCTATCTCCAACAAATCCAAATTATCACCCACATGGCCAACCTTACCCCTCCACTCCACTTCTGGCTTAGACAAATATATTTCAAAATCAAAGTTACTATACTTCTTTTTTATCCCCTCCAAATAATCCATCCAATACAATCCACCAACGTGTCTAAGTCCCCAACTCAAAAAAACTTTTCCCTTGTAGCCATCACCCAAAACCATTTCAACCATTGGGCCAAAAGGCACTATTCCTGTCCCCGTAGCTACAAAATAAACATTTTTTATCTTCTCCAAGCTCTCTATGGTAAAGTTTCCCAAAAACCCAAGCACCTCCACTTCACTTCCAACCTCTAATTTTTCTACAAATAATGAACCCAGTCCTTTTGGACTCACATCCACAATCAAACTAATTTTGTTATTTTCGTATTTTGCGACTGAATATGATCTTCTATGCCCCTCCTCGCTTACCCTCAAACTTATATACTGTCCTGGCTTATAAACTAACTTTTCTTTTATCTCCAAAACAACAAGACAAATTCCTTCTGCAATTACTTTTTTCTCTACCACCACCGACATCAACTTCTTTGGACCGTTCATAGAACTTATTATCATCTTATCTTGTCAAAAAATAAGCTGTTGCAAATAAAAATATTGCCATCAAAAACCGGAGCTGCTTGTTGTATTTGTGCTCCCACTCTTTCATTTCCACTACCCTTTTTCCACTCGCCATTATCATCAAAATAATTAAAATTGGTAATACAAAAATAAAGTTGTAATACAAAAAATATAGAAGTACTTGCCACATAGGCAGGCCAGACTTAGCCAGGTAAGATGTCGTCCCAATATAAACAGGCAACATACATGGTGTCGAAAAAGCTGTTGTCAAAACACCTACCAATATCGCCATCCCCGATCCTGCTTTAGCCAAAATAGCATTTATCTTCGCGTAGCCCTTGGTACTCATTCTTAAGTGAATAGGAAGGTTCTCCCAAAATACATCCTTCAATTGAATTAGCCCAGCCACTGTCAAAACAAACGCCAAAATATATTTAAAAGCGCTAGCAAGCCACAACCTCTGTAGCCAAAAAGCTAAGCCATAGAAAAAAAGCCCCAGCATCAAATAAGTTACAAACACACTCGCCACATAAACCAACCCATCCTTCAATACCCTTGAGTTCTTGATTCCTAGAGTACTAGAGTTCTTTTTTGGATCGTCTTGCGATCCAAAAATAAGTAAATATCCCAAAAAAGTAATCATCATCCCTATTCCACATGGATTTAATCCATTTACCAAAGCCGCGCCAGTAAGAGCTATTAAATTAATACTCATTATTTTTTAAGCAGCTCCTTAACCTTATCAATAACAAATGGTACTCCCACTTGCTCCCCGTTTACAAAAATAGTTGGTGTCCCCGAAAGTTGCAAACGAGCCGCCAAACTTGCGTCTACTTGTACCAGTTCGGCCACCTCCTTTGAATTCATTGTTTCCTCAAACTTTTTTTCATCAAGCCCCAAACTCTTTGCGTATTCTGCGAATTTCTTTTCAGGGTTTTTAATGTCGGACCACTCCTCCTGATTCTTAAACATAATATCCATCATCTCCCACCCCTTACCCATCACCCTTCCAGCCTCTACAGCTTTAGCTGAAATCAAAGCGTATTTGTGAACATTGGGAGGCAATGGAAACTGCCTAAACACATTTTTTACCCCCACCATGGTTTCTAACTCCTTAAGTGTTTCTTTTGCGTACTTGCACGCAGGACACTGAATATCTGAAAATGCTACCACTGTTACTTTTGTTTCTCCATTTTCTTTTACAAACCTCGCTCCCTCCAATAAAACTTGCGGGTCCACTGTGGTTGCTGAAGTAGTGGAACTACTCATTCGGGTCAAGCCAAAAATCACCGCAATCACCACCACCACACTGCCTCCAATTATTAATAAAGTATTTTTTATATCAGTCATTTTTTTCTAGTACTTTTAGTAACGCTCTATAAGCCAATGTTGCACACTTCATTCTACCCGCGTTTATCTCTCCTCCCATCATTTCTACAATTCCTTCTTCACCAATTTTTTCAATGTCACTTAGTTTCATCCCCACTACTTTTTCCGAAAGCATCGATGCCGCCGCCGTCGATATCGCACACCCCACCCCCCGCCAAGTAACTTTTTCCACAACCGACTTGTCATTCCGGGCTTGACCCGGAATCCAGTTCTCCAGTTTAACCTGTACCTGCACCACATCCCCACAGCTCGAGTTCGCCTCATTTATGGTTAAATCAGCCCCCTCCATCTCCCCAAAGTTTCTTGGGTTCTTGTAGTGGTCAATTATCTCGTCGCGGTAATCCATATTAGATAAACACTTTTGGTACTTCTTTAATTTTTTCTACCAGGTAGTCAATTTCCTCTTTTGTATTGTAAACATAAAAAGTCGCCCTGACCATCGCCATCACCCCAAAGCTAGTAACGAGAGGTGCGGCGCAGTGCTGCCCCGACCTCACACAAATTCCATAGTTGTTCAAAACCTGTGCCACATCATGAGAATGAACACCTTTGACATTAAATGCCAGCGCCCCACCCCGCTCCTCAACATTATCCACTCCATACACCGTCACCAAATCCCCCAATTCCTTAAACTTTTCCAAGGCATATTTAATCAGCTCCTTCTCATGCTCTCGCACCTTATCCATTCCAATATTTTCCAAGTAATCCACTGCCGCTCCCAATCCAATTATTCCAGCAACATCTGGTGTTCCCGCTTCAAACTTATTAGGCAAGTCCGCCCAAGTCGTATTCTCTGCAGTTACTTCTCCGATCATATCCCCACCATACAAAAACGGCTCCATTTTATTTAGCATCTCTTTCTTCCCCCAAAGCACTCCTACGCCAGTTGGCCCCAGCATCTTGTGTCCCGAAAAAGCCACAAAATCCACCGGCAGTTTTGTAACATCCAGTTTCATATGAGGCACCATCTGGGATGCATCCAGTACCACCACAACATCTGGGTTTTTCTCTTTTACTTTTTCTACCAGCATTTTAATATCCGTCAACGTCCCAATTGCATTACTCGCCCCAGTCAAAGCAAACAATTTCACCCTCCCATCATTGCAAGTTTCGGTATTCCGAACCGAAGCAATCTCATCCACCAACCTCCCCTCACCATCCACCTCCCAAATCATGAACTCTGCTTTGCTTTCCTTGCAAAGAACCTGCCAAGGAACAAAGTTAGAGTGATGCTCCAGTCGAGTAACCAAAACTCCATCTCCTTCTTTTATATTTTTCTTTCCCCAGGCATACATTACCAAATTAAGCGACTCGCTCGCATTCCGAGTAAATATTATCTCCTCACTTCTCCCACCAATAAACTTAGCCACTTTCTCGCGAGCCTCATCTACCATTTTGGTGGACTCCACAGATAGATCGTAAACCCCCCGATGAATATTGGCATTATCATTTCGATAATAGTCATCCATTGCCTTCAAAACACTCTCTGGTTTCTGACTCGTCGCCCCACTATCTAGGTAAACCAAATTATGCCCATTGATCTTTCTCTTCAAAACCGGAAAATCTTTCCTAATTTTATTTACATCAAACATATCTCAATTTTAATCCATTAATATTCCAGATGTTGCGATAAATTAATTCTGTTACTCTATAAGCAAAACAAAAAACTATCGGTTGCCAAATAGAGTATAAAAAATTAATCAGCAACATCTACATTTCCCAAAAATCCTTTAATAATCAAATTTTCTGCTTCTGTTCTACTAATTCCTCTAGTTTCCAAGTAAAACAATTGTTCCTCATCAATTCTGCCCACACTGGCACTATGACTTGCCTTGACCTCGTTATTCTTTATCTCCAGCTCTGGCTCAGCCGTTGCCATACTTTTGTCGTCAAGCAACAGTAGTTTCATAGATAAAAAACTATCACTCTGTTTTGCTCCTTCATCAATTTTTACCAAACCTTTAATTTTTACTCTCGCCCCCCCCCCTTACCACTCCTTTCACATCCACTCTACACTTTGTTTTTCCCACTTTATGTTCCGATAATAAATTTATTACATAGTCTCCCGGTTCATAAGCCTCCACAAAGCCTAGTAGTTCCTTCTCTCCACCCTTTTTATCCATCAAGACTTCAAAATCATAAGTCCCCGGCTTATTTATAAAAAACCTCTCAATATTTTGAGTTCTTGAGTTTTTGAGTTCTTGAGTTTTATCTTTCATTTGAGTTTTTGATTTTTTGAGTTTTTGAGTTTTACCCAACACTCCCTTCCATCTCCATATTTACTAACCTATTCATTTCAATAGCATACTCAAACGGCACCTCTCTCATCACCGGTTCCAAAAAGCCATTTACTATCATTCCCTCCGCTTCATGTTCCGATAGCCCGCGCGACATAAGGTAAAACAGCTGTTCCTCTGACACTCTACTGACGACAGCTTCGTGTTCCAAAATTGATCTATTCTCCATTATTTTATTGGTAGGGTAAGTGTCCGAACGAGACAATCCATCCAAAATGAGTGCGTCACAAACCACCTTCGATCGCGAATTTATCGCCCCCTTATTTATTTGTACCAAACCTCTATAAGTAGCCCTTCCTCCACCCTTACTAATTGACTTCGATAAAATCTGCGAGGTTGTTTCTGGCGCTAGGTGAATCATTTTTGCTCCCGTGTCCTGATGTTGCCCTTCTCCTGCCCAAGCAATCGACAATATTTCACCACGAGCTTTTCTCCCGGCCAAAACACAGGATGGGTATTTCATTGTTAGTTTACTTCCCAAATTTCCATCTATCCAACGCATGGATCCTTCTTCTTCCACCCAGGCTCTTTTAGTAACTAAGTTATAAACATTTTTGTACCAATTTTGGACCGTAGTATACTGCACACTCGCCCCTTTCTTTACAATTATTTCTACAACCGCAGCGTGAAGTGAGCCAGATGAGTATGCTGGCGCACTACAACCCTCTATGTAGTGTAATTTACTTCCCTCATCGGCAATAATTAAAGTTCTCTCAAACTGACCAGCGTTTTCACTGTTAATTCTAAAATATGTTTGCAGCGGCAGTCCTACATCAACTCCTTTAGGAACATAAATAAAAGATCCACCGGACCAAGCCGCCGAGTTTAGTGCAGCCAATTTATTATCCCCAATAGGAATCACTGTTCCCAAGTATTTTTTTACCAACTCCGGGTATTGTTTCAGTCCTTCATCCATTCCCAAAAACACTACGCCTTTTTTAGCAAGGTTAGCTTTCAGTGATCCATAAATCACTTCCGAGTCATACTGGCTCTTTACTCCCGCAAGCGCCTCTCTTTCAGCCTGAGGCACGCCAATTTTTTCAAAAGTTGCTTTTATTTCTGCCGGTACATCGTCCCAAGTTTTTCCAGCATGGTTCAATGGCTTAAGGTAATAAAATATATTTTGAAAATCTATGGCCGACATGTCTCCACCCCAAGTTGGCATTGGTTTTTCAAAAAATATCTTTAAAGCTTTCAGTCTTAAGTTAAGCATCCATTCCGGTTCATCTTTCATTGCCGAAATTTCTCTAATCCTCGCCTCATCTACTCCTTTAGTTGATCTGTACGCATACTCAAAGTCATCAGTGTGCCCCAAAGAATACGAGTCCCCTATACCACCAATATTATTTACCTCTTCAATTTTCTTTTTGGCAAATCTACTCATATTTTTTATACCCCGTTTTACCCAAGCTTTCAATTAATTCAGCACCCCCCTCATCCACAACTAAGCCCTTCCTCAAAACAACGACCTTGTCAACTTCCACCAGATTCAACATCTTCTGATAATGAGTAATTAATATAACCGTCATTCCTGTTTCTTTTTTTTGCTTATTTATCTCCTCAGCCACAATACTCAAAGCATCCAAGTCCAAACCACTATCTGTTTCATCTAATATAGCCAGCTTAGGCTTTAAAACTCTCATCTGCAAAATTTCTATTTTCTTTTTTTCACCCCCACTAAAACCTTCATTAATTCCTCTTGTGAGCAGGTCCTCACTAACTCTCAGTTCCCTAGCAATTGCCTCCACTTGTCGTTTAACATCAATGGCCTTAACCGCCTCCCCCTTTGCCCTAAGGGACGCTACCAAAACATCTTTAACTGTTACTCCAGGAACCGAAACCGGATACTGAAAAGCCATAAAGATTCCCTCTTTTGCTCTTTCATCTGGAGTCATTTCATTAATCTTCTTCCCCATCCACATAATATCTCCACCAATAATTTCGTATGCTGGGTTCCCCATTAAAGTATTGGACAAAGACGACTTTCCTGATCCATTTGGCCCCATCAGCGCTACCACCTTCCCCGTTTCAATCTCCAGATTAATTCCCTTAAGAATCTCTTTACCTTCTACTTTTACTTTTAAATTCTTAATTATAAGTAATTCCTTATCTTGAGTTCTAAAGTTTTTGAGTTCTTGAGTTTTCATACTATTATTTAATTAAATCCTCCAGCGTATACTTCTCCAATAACTTATTAATATCACCTGTCAGTCTTCCCATAAAATCTTGTTGCCCACACTCACCATCTACTGGGCAACCACCACAACACACCGGTTCCACTTCACCCTCAATGGCCTCCAAAGCTTCTTTGACTTGAATCTCTTTTGGCTCGTAGTTTAAGGAAAACCCTCCACCCTTACCCTCTTTAGAATTCAAAATTCCTGCCTCCACCAAGGCTATGGCGATTTTAGCCATAAAAGCTCTAGGCATCCCAAGCTCAGACAGCTCCTTAAGGGACACCCGCCCCTTTCGACCTTTTTCAGCCAAAATCGAGAGCAAAGCTAGTCCATAATCCGCCTTTTTGGTAAGTGTAAACATATACTTGGACCATTATACTCCAAGTAAGGAGAAAGGGGTATAACTAAAACAACCCCATCTGTATCTGTGGCTCTGGCTCTTCAACAACTTCAGGATAAGAGAAATCTACCATAATCTCTCTATATTCATTCCATCTATCTTTAAACTTAAGCATTTTATTTTTCATTGCAAAGTCATAAACTTTTGTAGTCACCTCCACATCCATCTCACAGTATTTTTTTAGATTTGCCAAACTGTCAGGATCGCCCATATTCCACCACTTAACAGCATCGAGACCTCCTGCAATTTTCCCAGCCCCAACTGTTTCCTTTGCCACACTATCCAATTTCACTCTATGGCCAAACACCTTTCTTATTTCCTCCAAAATATCAAAATGTTTTAGTTTTGTAAAATCCCCTTTTGAATACACTCCGTTCATGGCAGGGTTATCAAACCCAAACGAGTTATAACCAATTATTCTATCTGCTTCCTCAAACCAGCTCCACATGGAGTCAAAGTCTACCTCCCAAAAGCTTTTCATTTCCCCTTTTATCTCGTTCCCTTCACTATCAACCTCTCTTCTGTAAGCTGACACAATCGATATCCCCAAATCTGCGGGGTCATTTGTTTTTATGTCATCAAAAATTTTCTTCGTCTCAATATCATAAATCACTTCTATCCTTTTCTTCATAGTTCTCCAATTAAATCACTCTCGATCAAAAAAGTAAAACATCACTTACCATGTTCCCAAATTCTCATTCTTCTTCGCACCCAATATCCAAAACCAATTACCCCAACCCCAGCCAAAGCGCCATAAACAATATTTTCCCAAGCTCCAGATTCAGGTAAAGCCGTTACCAGTGTGGTGGCCGATGGCGAAGCTGTTATTGTTGGCACCGCTGTTGCGTTGTATCTAATCACAAAATTAATTAACTGGGTTCCCGATGCCACCGTAATCGCATTATCCCCAGAACTTAAAGACGTTGGGGTAAAATTCCAAACCCCACTTGTAGTAGCGGCAATTACCGACATTGATAAGGCATTAACCTTAACTGTTACCTGCGCAGCTGGGGTGGCTGTTCCCTCAAACCCCGGAATAACTCCCGTATAACTCACCAAACTATAATCCGCACCAATGGTAGACATTGTCCCAATTTTTGTAAGAGTCAGATCATAAGCAAAAACCGGACTTGCAAACAAAAACAAACCTCCTAGCACCCACAATATATATTGTTTCAACATTTTGATTTTTTGATTTTTTGAATTTTTGAATTTTTCCCCTTAATTATTTATAACTCAATTTCCATTTCTAAGTTAGGCATCACGACCTCAACCCCACTTAGCTCATTCAAAATTTTCTCTTTCAAAACCAATCGTGGTAGTTCCTCTCCGTGCGTAAGCATCACCTTTTTTACTCCTTTTATTTTTCCTATCCAGTCCATCAACTGCCCTTGATCAGCGTGAGAACTCATTGTTTTAATTTCTTTTATTTGGGCCCTTACCTCAATATGATTACCCCAAATCACCACGTTTTCCTTACCATCCTTAATTTCTCTTCCCAAGGTCCCTTGTCCTTGGAAGCCAACAAAAACAATTACATTTTTTGGATCATCCAAATAATTTATTGCGTGATGAATTATTCTTCCCCCCGTCATCATGCCACTACCAGCCACAATTACTTTTGCTCCCTCATAGTTTTTTATTTGCTTACTCTTTTCCACACTATCGCAAATCACCAAACCAGGAAAATCAAAGGGGTCATCTGTTTTTATTTGATTTTTTAGTTTTTTGCTAAAAAGTCCGGGAAAATCTTTAAATATCTCCGTTGCTTTTATGGCCATCGGCGAGTCCAAAAATACAGGAGTTTCATTGGCAACTTTTCCCTGTTTTTTTAGTTGGTCAAAAACGTACAAAATCTCTTGGGCTCTTTGCAAAGAAAAAGAAGGAATCATAACCGCGGACCCTACTCTCTCAGCTTCGGCTACTATCTCCGCCAAATCCTCAACTTCTTCTCTCTTCCCGTGCAATTCATCACCATAAGTTGATTCCAAAACAGCAAAATCCGCTTCTTTAATCCACTCAGTTGGCGTAAGCAAAGGCTCGGGTGTATTCCCAAGGTCGCCGCTAAAGACAATCTTCTTCTTTGTTTTTAGTTCTTCAACCAAAATTGAAGTTGAACCCAAAATATGGCCGGCGTCAAACATTGTCAGCCTAAAACCACCGATGTCAAAAGGAATATGATAATCAACCAAAACAATTTTTTTTAAAAACCTTTGCACAGTATCCTCTGTGTACATTGTTTCGGTAGCGTCTTCCATTGCAATCTTTGCTGCATCCATTAGTACCAACTCAGCTAACGCCTTTGTAGGTTCATTCATATACACCGAACCCTCAAAACCATAATTTAAAAGCAAGGGCAATCGCCCACAATGATCCAGATGAGCATGAGTCAAAACCACAGCGTTCAATTTTCCAAAATCAATTGCTGGTTTAGCAAAATTCAGCTGATCTTCCTCCTTAAGTCCTTGAAACATACCACAATCAATCATTACTCCAGTACCCGAGCCCTCCAAAAAATAACACGATCCAGTAACAGTTCCCGCGGCACCTAAAAACTTTAGTTTCATACCTTTCAGTGTATCAGAAGCCAAACATTATTTTGATTTTTAGAGTTTTAGAGTTTTTGAGTTTTATTTGTTATCATGAATCTATGACCTGCCCTCAATGTTCCGATACTCTTAGTCTGCTAGAAGTAAGTACCGTCGATGGCAAAACCATACACATCGAAGAATGTCTCAATTGTGGAGCCCATTTTTTAGAAGGTTATCAAATAAACGACATCTCCGTTGAAACAGCTAGGAACGTCGACTCTGTCTTGCCCAAAAACCACTTACCTTTAACTACCGAGCCCAAATGCCATCATTGTGGACAAGTAATGTTTGCTATAAAAGACGATACTGTTCCCAAAACAGTAACTGTTTACAACTGTCCCAATGGCCACGGAGACTTTTTCCCCAAAGGCCAACTTTTACTTTTTAAAAAAGCTCAAGATGTCAAAATAAACTTTAGTAAAATTTGGGGTATTCCTCTCAAAACCGCGTTTGCCGTTATTGTCCCCCTTTTTGTTATTTTTACTTCAGTAACCGTTTTGCCTACAGTAGTTCAAGAGCTAAACAAAAACCAGGAAAACAGAGTCAAAGCTTCCGAAATTCTAACCACCCCTCTTATTACCCAAATTTCAGACAACCAAGTCCTTATTTCCTTTTCTACAAAAAATGAAGTGGCTACTAACATTGTTTTTACTCAAGGTTTGGACAAAGACTATAGTGTTTCAGACAAACCCCAAAGAAACCACCTCTTAAGTGTCGACGGTCTCCCTGCCCAAACAACATTTAAATACATTATTGTTCTCGATCCCAAAGGTAAAAACATCCAAACCACCGAATACACCTTCTCCACCCCCTAACTCCTCGTCATTGCGAATCTCGTACTCGAGCTGTGGCAATCCAGAAAATATTTTTGTCATTCCGGGGCTTGTCCATAGATCCCGGGTATGTCTCGGGAACCCGGAATCCAGATATATAATAGCTCCATGCCTCGAATTTTAACTCCCTACGAAAAAAACATTCTAACCAAACACAACTTTGACCTAAACTCACCAGAACTTCAAACAGATATTCCGGTTGAATATTTAGTGGGCATGTCCGAGTTCCGAGGACAAGACTTTTTTGTAAACCAAAGTACTCTAATTCCCCGAATCGAAACCGAACAACTGGTCGACCTTGCCTTAGAAAACATTACCAAGAACTATTCTTTAAATAAAAAAATAATTATTGCCGATCTTTGTACCGGCTCTGGTTGCATTGGTGTTTCCCTGGCTCTTGAGCTTCTCAAAAAAAACTACGACTTTCATCTTATTTTTTCCGATATTTCTATAGAGGCTCTAAAAATAACCCAAAAAAACTATCAATCTTTTTTGCCAAACAATCCAGAAAACGCCACTTTTTTAGAGTCCAATATTTTTGACAATTTTCCCAAAAATCTTAGCATTGATTTAATAGTTTCCAATCCACCCTACATCCCCACCCAACGAATCAAAACTTTAGATAATTCCGTCAAAAACTACGAACCATTTTTAGCTCTCGACGGTGGCGAAGACGGTCTTTTTTTAATAAATAAAATTATCGAATCCCTACCAAAGATTCAAAACAAAAAAGTAAACGCATTAATCGAAATTGACGAAGAGCATCCACTACAAAACATCAAAAAAAGCGAAGGGCTAAACCCTTCGCTAATTAAAGATCTTTACGGTAAAAACCGCTTCTTATCTCTTCACTCTTTTTAAAACTTTCTTTTTTGTTTTAACTATTTTAGTCTTAACTTTAGCCACTTTGGCTTTCCCTTTTTTAACTACTTTTCTTACCTCACTTGCCACTTTTTCTCTATTCTCTTTTTCTGATAAAAACATTCCCGCAACCCCAGCCACTACTCCAAGGACAGCAGCTCCAACAGCGGCAAACAAATTTGTATTACTTTTTTTGGCAGACATTTTTTCTTACTACTTATTAATAATTTCATTATGCCACAAAAACATTTTCCTTGCAAAATCAAGCCATAAAAATGTCCCGCCTTTTGGCGGGACAAAACATTAAAACTATTTAGGACTGAACCGAAGAGAAGAAGTTGGTGTTGGCAGGAGCAACACCGCCACCAGCAAGTGCCGCCTGAGAGTGGCTGCCCACACTGGAACTGACCAACTTCAAAGCGTGAGTGATACCACCAAGCGATTTATCAACCGTGATAATGTTTCCATCCGGAATTCCCATTCCGTTGGCGATCGCTCGAAAATCAGCTTCGTCACCAATACCTACAAAGGCACAAACGAAGTGAAGTTTGGTGTTAAGTTCCAGCAAGAATCTGCTGACATCAACTGCCGAGCGCTTACCTGCATTATTAAATCCGTCGGAAATAATAATAGTAATTTCCTGAACACCAGTCGCGCCCATGCTAAATAAACTAGCACCAAATACCGAAGTTGCCGTAACACCGTCAAAGGTCGCATCAAACAAGTTAGTCATTCCATCAGCTTGATAGTCGGCCAAAGTGATTGGCTGAAAATCTTGAATATGGATGAACTCACGAATAATGCGGATATCAGACTGACCGCCACGGACGCTAAACTCGGTAACTTGCAGATAAATTTCCTGACCAGTTTTGTCCATCATCTTAACAAAATCTTTAACCGCCGAGTTGATTGAATCAACCACAACTTTTTCGTAACCAGGGTGACCAGTGCTTCGGTCTTTCCCCAGAGATCCAGTTGAGTCAACTACAAAATGAACCACACAAGGGATTGTCGTTTCAAGCTTGTCAACCTGATCACCAATCGCCGAAGGAATAGTTGTCGCATTCAGGTTTGCAAGCAAGGCCTGTTGCGAAATTGGGGTCAAATGCCCCTTACGTGCCGCAGTATTAATCGCTGTTGTAATAGCAGGATTTTGTGATTGTGAATTCATTTTATTCTCCTATTTTTTGTTGTTTTGGAGGAGGAACTTTCGCTCCCCCTCTTTTTGATGTTTTATCCAATCGGATCGGTCGACTTGACCATCTTCAGACCATAGACTTTCTTCAATTCTGCAAATGCCTGAGTGGCCATGTCTTCATAACCACCAACGGGCGACATGCAGTCTTCCAAAATACGGACACGCTTCAAAACTTCAGGAGCTTTCGCCCCAAAGAAGTTGACAATCGACACAATTGTTTCATACACGCAGTGGCTCTTCGCCTGCCCTGCGATATAAATCAATTCGTGTTCTTCCATCTTGTTCAGGGCTTCTTTATTCAAGCCACCATTCTGGTGTTTCGGAAATTTCACTTCCGGCTCCAAAACAGAATAATTTTCTGTCCAAGGAACATTTCCCTTAATTAGGAACAACGGTTGTGAACTGCGAGCGGCCGAATGATAGTAAATTGCTTCCATCAAAGTAGGTTCCACGGCGTGTTCGGGAGTCCCCAGCATAGTGTGATATGGCCAAATCATCAAATCTTTCTTCGTAAACTTTCCAAGATTTTTTGCCAACATCATTGTGTAATACTCATTCCAAGACATTGTCTTGCCTGGAGCATATGGATAATCAGGAAGATCATAGACCGAAAACACTGTCTTGCCGATATCCCCTGTTGTAATCGGGGTAAAGGGGTCAAGGGGTGATCCGTCTTCTTTACAAAACCAGCTCGGAAAGAAAATCTGGAACGGCAAATGGGAGTCAAGGGAGATCGCAATGTATCCAAACTGATCGATATTCTTATAAATCCACTCAATGGTTCGCATTGTATCTTCAACGGCTCCAGGGACACACAACGGTCTACCTTCGTGAATAAAACCCACCTGAGGGTCAACCAAAAGCAACATCACCTGTCGACCGACAGTAAAATCTGGCAAATTAGTCATCCGGCCTTCGTACATTACCTCATCAACACGCGGGTGAAACAACGAACCAACTGACTTGCGAGTGTATTTTGAAAAAGTGTTCATTTTATTCTCCTTTTTTATTGTTGTTTTTTTATAGAACAAGATAATTAACCTTGTTTTCGTGGATTACCAAAAAGTGAGCGCCACCCCCCAAGTGAATCAACTTATCGTCCGCATTAACAAGCTTTTCTGTGTTTTTAACCACCTCAAACCCATTTGTCTTCAGTGTTTCAACTATCATTCCTTGGTCGGTTGGCCAATAGACTTTTCCTTCCTCAAAAGTAGCCTTATGAATATCTTGTACTGGCAACTTTGAAACCAAATGGGAAGAACTAAAAATAATTTCCCCAAAATTGTCAAAAACCTCTGTCAAAATCATCGATCGACCTTTTCTAATAATCATTCTTCTTACACAAACCGAACTACTTCCAAACATGACCACAATATCAGTCATCGAGTCAAAGTCTTCCAATTGTGAAACTGGTACTTCATATCTATTGTTTCCAATTATCAACTCATACTGGTTAACTGAAAAGGAACGAGATAATGTTAGCAATCTATTTCCATTAGTCTCAACCCAAAGCCAACTTTGCCCAGTTGGAAGTTGAATGGGCATAACGTCTTCCACCAAATACCCATTTCTCATCTCACCCAACATCAACTGAGCCCCAGCCGTTCTAAACAAACCTCTCTCTGTTCCCCTAAAAACTGCTTGGCGATTCCCCAAATACTGCGAAGTGTTTGCTGTCAGCCAGTTTTCTAGATCAGAAACCGGGGCAATATACAAATTCTCACTATCAACAGGGTTAACCACAAGATGCTCACTTCCAACAATATCAAAACGATAATTTTCGTTTTGATCCAATGGAATTAAACTGCTTACGGTTTGCCCCTTCCCGGGTCTTATATGCAAAAAATAACCAGACTTCTCTCGAGATACCACGTACAAAGTACCAAACTGGAACTTCGCAAACAAAATAGGTCCGCGAGTTCCAATCAATTTGGAATATGAGTGATCAGGAGAAAATTCAACAGCAGGTGTCTTCACCGAACAGTTCGGACAACTAGGTCTATTATTTGGATAAAATGAATCGCAAGAAGTACACTGCACCAAATTACTTGCGTAGTCAACCAAATCCTGGTGACTAACTGGTTGAAATTTGTGCTTTTTAAACTGAAGTTCAAAGTAGTGAAGCAAATTATCACTCACCGTATCGGGGTGTGGACACAAACCTCTTGGGTAAGTTACCTGAGAATCAAGCAACCACAGCCCTCTTTCTGCTTTTTCCCTAAAGTCATCATACTTAGCATGTATTTGCTGATACTGGTTTGTATAAAACAAACTCCAAAAGAGAATGGTTGCTGTCCCATACCAATCAGAAGTTTCGGAAAAAGGAACATCCTGTTTCCCGCCAGTAAACCGATACAGGTCAGGACAAAGAAACCATTCGGTCCAAACCGGACAAGGATAACCAGCAACTACGTAGGCATCAGTATCGTAACAAAAAGTTTTTGCTCCTTTCGAGCCAATCACAAAAGAGAAATTTCTGCCAGACTCATCACCTAAAATTATTCCCTTCTCATGCAACTTTTCCAGATCATCCCGATGACTGTCCATTACTGCCAACATAGTTGGTACGTTTATGTTCAGTCTCTTCCGTAAGGTTTTATTAAACAAAACCCCACCTTCTCGAAAATTACCAGGAAGCTTGTCCATTCCATAACCAATCAATCTATCTCGCTCGTCGCGAAAGGGATCGGTCGGAAACAAAAATTTATCAGTCGGTAATAAAGGTGGATTTTTTAGTAAATACTCCACCTTTCGAATCTGAGTCGCATTTGGAGCTTTCCACCACTTAACCGCCTTACCAAGTAGCTCAATTACATTTGCCTGACCGCCATTTCCAAGCAGTGCATCCATTGAAGGATTTACTGGTCTTCCACCGAGAGTATATCTACCAGCCATTTTATCCTCCTGTTTTTATCAAAAAAGAAACCGTAACATTATCTGTCGTTTCTTCTCTAATAGTTACGATTCTGTTCATACAAAGATTCAAACTTATCTGCGATTTTGCATGAACTCTAAGTTCATCAAAAAGAGATGGAAACAGGTTTAAACCATCACTGGCAATACCAACCAAGCTCACATTTTTTTCCTGCAACATGACTGTTTCAAAACCGAATGGGATCTTTGTAGCTACCCCTTCGTCATCAACAATTTCCGTTGCGTCCATCGGTATAATTCCATAAAAACGTAATAAATTGTAAGCTACATATGTAGGCCTTTCCTTTTTTGAAGTTCTGACCAAATAGACAGCATTGTCCAAATAGTATGACCCATCTCCACAATTAAACAGTAAGATCTTACCTTTGTAAGAGATAACTCCAATAACTGTACACATCAAATCAGAATAAATAAAATCATTTACCTCGACCAATTCCAAAAAGGACTGAGCTTCAACTAAACCCATTAAATATTCCAAGTAACCGTCAAACAAAAATGCTGGCAAATCCTCAAGAAGCAAACCGTCTTTTAACAGTTGTTTTGTTTTCCTCACCAAAAACGGTGCCGAAAGCCGAGCAATTACCTCACTGTTTTTACTTCCATGGCAACCATCACATATGATACTAACTGCCATTTCCTCATCAACATAGCTGAATACGGCATCTTGATTGTTTCTGCCTTCATTAAAATCTCTTATACCTTGCGCTGAAGAACTATATATCTTCCACATAACTTCTCCTTAAAATATAGTTTTAATGTCAAAGTTCTAATACCCCACACTTAGTGTATTTATGACACCATTATACCCCACAAACCTCCTGTGTCAAGGGGGCAATTATAGCCTAAATTAAAGGGAAATGAGCCTAATAATCCTCGTCATTAGAGGCTGAACCCCCTCAGTTACTTCTCCAGACTCGGCGGCAATATACACGTTTTGCTTGGCTTTTGCCTTAATAAACCCAAAAACTTTATAAGTTTTGTCTCCTACAACTTTATAGGATAATTCTTCCCCAAAACTTTCTATACTTGGCAAACTATCCGCATTTAGTTTTTCAAAAGATTTCAAGCCAACTGCTTGTTTTATTGCCTGTTCGGGCAATATCTTCAACTCTTTTTTACCCTCATTTGTCTCCAAAAATACTTTATGGCTATCAATATTTACGTGAATTGGCATCGTGGTCAAGGCAATTACCGACCCTTCCACCAAAGCAAAATCATTATTACTTGTTACACTAAGTCTTAAATTTTTCTTGTCCAACACCTTATTAAGGGTAATCTCTGCGCTTCTCAAATCTCCGTCCTTAATTTTTAGCTGTCTTCCTTCAGAATTTTCCGCCCCCAGCAAAACCTGACTCCCCATTAATTTATAAAAAACATCAACATCGCCAGACAAAACATCACCAGCCTCCATCTTCGCCCCCGGTGATAACACAACTGTTGGTGATGGTGTGGGCTTGCTTATTATTTCTCCCCTACCCGCCTGCTCAATTTTATTTTGAATTACTTTCAAAACACTTTTGGTAACAACCGGAATAACATAATTTGAGTTTGTCGTTACCGATCTTTCGGTTACTGATACCAAATCAACACTCTTTTCTGTTCTATATAAGTTTAAAACCAGTTGGCTGTTGTGAGTCTCTTCATTTTGTTTTGTTATTTTAATTTCATCTGTCGGCGCTACCGTTACCACCACCGTCGGTTCAATGCTTGTCGTTACTATCTCTATGGGAGAGTCTTTGATTTGTTCTGTTGAAGGCTGGACAGCGTCTCTACTAGTTCGAAAAAAAGACGCTCCTCTGGTAACGTCGTAGTCATTACTATCCTCATCATCTTGTCTTTTATCCGCCCTATCTCCTAGAACCAGGGCTTCATCCTTTGGCTGTCGAAAGAAACTATTAGCAACTAAACCCATTCCACCAAAAAGTAAACAAAAAAACAACAACGCCATAAGGGTATTAGATCCTTTTTTCTTCACTAATAAATCATAACATTTTAGTTATAATCACTTCATGTCCTGGCTCTATATTTTTCTCGCCTCCCTTGTTGAAGGTCTCACCGAGTTTCTTCCCATTTCCTCTACCGGGCACCTTATTATCCTCAACCATCTTCTTCAAATTAAGAACAGTAATCTGATTTCCTCTTTCGATATTTTTATCCAACTTGGTGCTATTCTCGCCGTTGTCAACATCTATTACAGAGAACTCCTCCAAAACAAAAAACAAATTCTAAACCTCCTTATCTCTTTTATTCCCACTGCCATTGTGGGTTACTTTTTTTATCCTCTGATTAAGGGTTATTTGTTCAACAACATTACCGTCATCTGCTTAACCTTACTCTTGGGCGGCATATTTATTTTCTGGCTCCCTACAAACCCAAAGGTGAAAACCAAACTCACCTTCTTGGACTACTTCAAAATTGGTCTTTTTCAATCCCTCTCTATTATTCCTGGCACCAGCCGATCACTAATGACCATTATCGGAGGTCTTTCTTCTGGCATGAACTTAACCGAATCTCTAAAATACTCTTTTCTTTTGGCTATTCCCACCATTGGCGCCGCCACAGCCCTCGACTTGCTAAAAAACAAAGACATGTTGCTTCAATCCCCTCAAAACTCTCTTTATTTCATCGTCGGCTTTTTCCTTTCCTTCCTTACCGCCAAACTCTCCATTAACTTCTTTCTCAATATCGTTAAAAACAAAGGGTTTAAACCTTTTGGATATTATAGAATTATATTAGCTTTTATTATCTTTTGTCTCTCTGTCCTGCCCTTATGGAAACTTTTTTAGAACTCGCCGGCATAATAACCTTAGCCACATTAATATCTTTTGTTGTCAAATGGCTTAAACAACCTCTAATTATCGGCTATATTCTTACTGGTATAATTTCGGGGCCAATATTTTTAAATCTTCTCAAGTCCCAAAATCAACTTGAAATCTTTTCCAAAATAGGTATCTCCGTTCTTCTTTTTATTGTTGGTCTGAACCTTAACCCCAAAGTAATAAAAGAGGTTGGCAAGGTTTCCGTGGTTACTGGCATTTTACAAGTCCTCATTACCTCAACAATCGGCTTTTTTATCGCAAAAATCCTTGGCCTCCCCAATATCTCCGCCCTCTATCTTTCCATCGCCCTAACCTTTGGTAGCACCATCATCGTTCTTAAACTCCTCTCCGACAAAGGCGACTTTCACAAACTCTACGGCAAAATTGCCGTTGGCCTTCTTCTTGTTCAGGATGTTATTGCCTCCCTAATTCTTCTCTTTGTCTCCTCCTTCTCTACCTCCCAAAGCCTTGATTTGAAAACTCTAGTTCTTACTCTTCTCACAAAAGCCTTTCTTCTGGCAATCACCATTTTTATCTTCAACAACTACCTTTTACCCAAACTCACCAACCTCTTGGCCGGCACCCCAGAACTCCTCTTTCTTTTTTCTCTCTCTTGGGGACTCGGGCTCGCCTCTATTTTTTACCTCTTGGGTTTTTCCATCGAAATTGGCTCCTTAGTTGCCGGAGTTTCACTTTCTCTCACCCCTTTCGCTTACGAAATTGCCTCCAAGCTGAAGCCCATTAGAGATTTTTTTGTTGTTCTCTTTTTTATTCTTATTGGCTCACAAATGAATCTGAACAATATCACCGTCCTTCTTCCTCAAGCCCTAGTCCTTTCGCTATTTGTTCTTATCGGCAATCCCATTATTGTTATTCTTCTCATTAACTCTCTTGGCCACAAAAGAAAAACTAGCTTTATGACCGGCCTCACCATAGCTCAGATCAGTGAGTTCTCCCTTATTCTTGCCACTCTCGGGTTTAATTTAAAACATATCCCCCAAGAAACTCTTTCTCTAATTACCCTAGTCGGCTTAATTACCATTTCCGCCTCCACCTATCTTATTCTTTACGCCGAAAAAATCTTTTCCAAAATAGAATGGTTTTTAAAAATATTAGAATTAAAAAAGACACCCAACTCCAAAGAGCTTCTCGACGAAAAACACCAAATTTTGCTCTTTGGCTACGATCGGGTGGGGCAAGAATTTGTTAGGGCTTTTAGCACTCTAAACAAACCTTTTCTCGTCATCGACATTAACCCTCTTTCCATCGAAAAACTTAATCAAAAAAATATTCCTAACCGTTACGGCGACGCCGAAGATCTGGACTTTTTAGAAGAGTTAAACCTCAACCAAGTTAAACTCGTTATCTCCACTATTCCCGATCTTCAAACCAATCTGATCATCACCAATCAAACCAAGCTAGCAAACCCCAACAGCATCGTTATTATTGTTTCTTATGATCTCAAAGAGGCAAAACAACTATACGAGGAGGGAGCTACTTATGTCGTCGTTCCCCATTATCTCGGAGCCAAACACATTACCAATCTTTTGGCCAGGCTTGGTTTAAGCCACTCCGCCTTCAAACAAGAAAGAGAGAAACATCTGAACTACATCACCAAAAAGCTCCCCACATATTAACCAAGCCAAAAAAGCCAAAAAACAAAATAGCCATTCCTGTTGCTAATTTTCTCCTCCAGTTCGGACCAAAACCAGTAGGTAACATTTTTCTGTTAAGTAAAAATACAAGTATTGTATGCAACAGCATAGCAAAGGCGTTTATTATCGCTCCCAAAACAATTAAACTCTTTGGTTCATGAATACCAAAACCCAAAACAAGCGCTCCAAAAACTATTTGCGACCAAACAAAAACAAAATAAAACTTCCCTAAATTCATTTTCTTTGTTCCATCTCCTCTTTGTCGGACCAGAGCCAAGCTCTCCCCCATAATTCTACTTGTTGAGTCCAATATTCCCAACTGGGTTTGAAAAAGCAGCAAGGATAAAATAAAAATCAGACTCTTACCTCCCCAAGAACCAATTACCCTCCCTAGCTGCTCCCCTTCTCTTAAAACAAAATTAATTCCTTCTGCATTCCCCGCGTGACCATAAGCAGTCAAATACGAAAGCAACATCAATAGCAGCATTGATATTAATCCCAACAACCAGAAAATTAAAAAGTGTTCTGTGTTTATTTTTTTCCACCAAGAATAAAAATTATTTACATTTTTCTCGTTTATTTCAAAAAGCGCTCCTTCCAAGTCGACTTCCACCTCTTCTGCTTTTCTAAAAAAACCACCTATTTTTTGTGAATATTTTCCCATGCCGTAACCTTTTTCTTTAACATATATCGATTGTGTTAAGTTCAAGTTTCCCCCTGCCCCAGAATACGCAAAGGCAGCCAAAAAAGTCGCCAAGTTTATACCTACAGGTAAAAACCAATAATTTTCCCCTTTTCCAATCAACCCATCAAGTAACGCTAACCACCCCTGCTTTGTACTTACAGCAATCACAAGCAAAAACAAAATTGGTACACAGGTAATAATTATTATTTTTGTTACTTTCTCCATCGTTGCGTAAACTGTTTTTCCAAAAGTTAGCAGACTTCCCATTACTACTAACATCAAAATAGCAATCAAGCCAAAATTATCAACTCCCAGCAAATAGCCAAAAAGTTTAGCCGAAGCAGCCACAATCCCCGGTAATCCGAAACCAACAAACGTTGAAAAGATAAACCAATAAGGTGTCCACTTAAATATTTTCGACAATCCCACAAAAACACTTTCTCCTTTTACCAAAGCGTACCTCTCAATCTCCATGTTAATAAAAAACTGTAAAGAAATCCCTAGTACCGCTCCCCAAACAATTCCCAAGCCATAATTCGCGACCAAATATGGCCACAAAATAATTTCTCCAGACCCAAGCCCCATGGCAAGTATCAAAAAACTCGGACCAATCATTTTTGATAATTCTGGCGAAACCGGAAACTCTTCTTTTTTCCTCATTTCTTCATTTTACTTTATCCTCTATACAGCAATTGTATATGGCAAGTCCAAAATCTCTCCAAACCGCTTTTTTATCCTCAAACTAGATCTCTCTACCCGCAAGGACAACTCAGCCACTACCAGCCGAATTAATTTTTTTGCTTCCAGCTCATTTTTTTTGAGAGCCTCATTCCAATCAAGTCCTGGTCCAGTATTTCCCTCCAGTAAGTAAGGGTTACCGTTATTTGTAACGATAAAATCCAAGGCATAAAGAGAGTCTTTTTTGTCCAGCATTTCTGACAACAAATTCGCTTTCATTATTAATTTCTCAGGTATCTCTTTTTTTGAAACATACGTCAAAAGACCTCCTTGGTGCTCATTGCATCGAAAATCGTTTTGTTTTGCCACTCGAATGTATGATTGAACCATTTTTCCTCCTAAAAAGACTAGTCTGATATCCGTAGAGGAAATAACGTTTTTATAACTAAATCCTTTATCAAACTTTACAAAAGGCTGAATAACGAACGAGGTTTTTTTGTGTCTCCTGATAACTCTCTGCATTCTATCGCATTCTCCCACCTTAAACTTATAAACGTTTCTCCCTCCAGCCCCAAACCTATCTTTCATTACAATTTCATTTTCAAAATCATTTTTCTTAATCTCCACCTTCTCCAACATCCTTCCCAACTCTCGACAAGCTACTTCTACATCCTCCAGCAAATAACCCGTTATCGAAACCGTAGGTATCGAAAAATCCGACAAGACCTCGTAGGTTCTCAATTTGTCAAAAAACACCTCAAACAGTTCTGAGTCATTAAATGGCAATATCTCTTTTGAGCCAAAAAGCAAATTTCTACTTCTCGCAATTCCCGTTTTTGTAGGAGAAAATTTATCAAAAATCAAACTCGAAAAGCAAACCGTATCATGTTTCAACCAAGTCTTGTTTTTGTAAGACCAGTAACTTCTACACAATCCATTACCAATCACATCAGCCGAAGTCGAAAATCCAACCTTAAGGCCTTTGTTCTTACAAATTTCTAAAAAATAACCATACACATTATTGTATGACTCACTTTTTGACCCAATCTTAAAGGGGGTCTTGCTGTCGTTACCACCACTAGCGCTCAAAGCCAAAGACTCCGTATACACCACAAGAACATCAAAAATTACCCTTTTTTTCATAATATATAGAGAATTCAGGAAGAAAAACCAAACAAACTTAAAAATCTAGGTGTCCCTTTGTGATATCAATATCCTGTATTGTATCCTATTTATATACTATATGCTATACCGAAAAATTCTTTTTCCGTGCTAAACTAAGTCTATGAGCAACCCTTTAAACAAAGTTACCTCGCAAGTTGAACAACTTAAAACCACCGGGGCGTTTAAAAAATATCGCGTTATCTCCTCCCCTCAAGGGGCTTGGATCGAAGCTGATGGCAAAAAAGTCCTAAACTTTTGCTCCAACAACTATCTCGGTTTAGCCTCCCACCCTCAAATTACCGAGGCCGCCATCAACGCTATCAAACAATACGGAGTTGGAACCGGAGCTGTTCGAGCTCTTTCTGGCAATTCTGTTCTTCACGAACAGCTCGAAGCAGAACTCGCAAAGTTCAAAGGCACAGAAAGCGTAATGGTCGTCCAAAGTGGTTTTGTTGCTAACCTTGTCGCTGTTCAAACCCTGCTCGACAAAGAAGATATTATTATTAGCGACGAGCTGAATCACGCCAGTATCATCGATGCTGTCAAACTATCTCAAGTTCAAACCAAATATGTGTATCTCCACAATAACATTTCGGACTTAGAGACCAAGCTGAAGGAGGCTGTGGAAATTCAATCAAATCAAAAAAGAGCCGACGGCACAGATAAAACCATTCTCATTATTACCGATGGTGTTTTTAGTATGGACGGCGACATTGCTCCTCTCCCCGAAATAGTTAAACTGGCCAAGCAATATGGTGCTCTCACCATGGTCGACGACGCCCATGGAGAAGGTGTTCTTGGTTCCAACGGCCGCGGTATTGTCGACCACTTCAATCTCCATGGCCAAGTCGACATCGAAGTCGGCACCCTCTCCAAGGCCTTAGGTGTAATTGGCGGTTGCCTTGCAGGTAGTAAAACTTTAATTGATTTTTACAAACAGAAAGCTCGTTCTTTTTCGTTCTCCACTGGTCTGTCTATTCCCGACACCGCCGCGCTGATCGCAGCTGTTAAAATTTTAAATAGCTCAGACGAGCTGGTAAAAAAACTTTGGGAAAACGGAAAATATTTAAAAGAAAAGTTTCAAAATCTAGGTTTTAACACCGGCGTCTCTGAAACCCCCATTACTCCTGTTATGATCGGTGATGAAGAATTGGCCAAACAGCTAAGTGTAGAGTTGTTCGCAGAAGGAGTCTTTGCTACCCCCATTCTTTTCCCTATGGTCGCCAAAGGTAAGGCTCGCATCCGAGTCATGCCCTCCTCGATACACACCAAAGATGATCTCGATTTTGGCCTCAAGGCATTCGAAAAAGCTGGTAAAAAACTAGGGTTAATCTAAACTACAATTTCCGTGGTACTCAACTGACTCAGTTTTTCCCTTAAGTCTGTCAAGGTAAAAACAGAAGTATCAATCTGCTTTGTTTCAAAAACCCTCAATCCCTCTACCATTCTTCTTACGTAGATCGCCTCATCTTTCCACAGATACTTTATTCTTATCTCATTTTTTGCAAAAGTCTTAGAAACAATTACCAATTGTGCAAAAAAAGGCGCTGTATTTATAAAAATATTGGAAATGTCTTTAATATCCACACTATGAACCTGAGAGGAGAGAAAAAAACTACGAGTTATTATTGTAATCCTTCCCTCCTCCACATTCATAGTATCCGGAAAGAAATCAAAAAGTCGGTGAGAGGATACCGTTACCAATATTCTATTTGATCGTTTAACCATTCCAGCGACCAAGGTTACATCCATCGCTTTATTTTTATCCACTACCTGTGTTACCTCTTGTCGGACCATATCCTTATCCAGAGGTAACACCTCTCCTTCAGATACTTTCTCCAAAATATCCATCTATATTCAAAACAATCGTGCTATAAAAATTACAAACAAGGATCCCGCAACAGCTACCACAAAGGATTCCAAATTAAATCCTGTTACATCTACCCCAAAAAATCTATGACCCAAATAGCCACCAACCGCCGCACCAACAATTCCCAAAATTATAGAGCCCATTGCCCCACCTCTTGTGCTTGGTGCTATAAACTCCGCCACACTACCGGTAATAAGTCCAAATACTATCCAATATAAAAAATTCATATATTTTCTTTTTATTTAATAATTAATCTGTCTGAACTTCTCCCGACAAGATTCCTAATAATTTAACCAACCCCCAAGCCAAAACCATATATACCAAAAGCGCCACAATGGCTGACGGCTCAAGAACCGATGTCGTCTCTAATCCCTGAGTAAAACCTCTTCTAAATATGCCCTCAAATGGCATTATAAAAATTCCACTTAATCCATAAACGAATCGGACAAACCCACTACTCATACTTGCTCCAGCTAGTTTAAAAATCATTCTAAAAGCTAAAATAATCTCCAACATCCCGAACAAAAAGTAAATAACATACTCTGTCGTTTGAGTATCTGTAGCTTTAATTTTTGTCGGATTATTGTTTACAACTCCAGCTTTGGTGACGACCGTTTCCTTAATTATTTCTTCCATTTTTTATCTACTTTCTTTTTTGTTATTTCAACTTGCTCTCTCAACTTATCAGTTGCTTCATTAATAACGTTTTTTAAGTCCTCTTTGCTCTCTTCGGCCTTATCCCTAATTCCACCAACATAGTCAGCAGCCCCTTTTTTTACCTCACCAACAACGCCTTTGACCTTTTCCTTCAGGTCATCATTTTTTGCTGCCATCATTCCTACAGCTGCCATACCAGCCCCCAAAACCACACCAGCTACTCCAGCAACTACAGGACTAACTCCTCCACCGACCTCAACCTTTTTTTTAGGATCTATCATTTTCTTTATTACACCTCACGTACTAATTGATTCGTTCAATAAAAATAAACTACTTCAGCTTTGGCTTTACAATTACAATTTCTTCCGGCAAGTATTCAATTAAGGCTTTTTCTACCAGAGCAGTTAAAGTCAGATCTTCAATTACCGCTTGTGCTTTTGTGTGTTTCAAAAGTTTGGGGTCTAAAAATATTGTTACTCTTTGCTTACCATTCGGTTCCATACTTGTCATACTACAACTAATTGTAGTACTTGTCAAGCTACAACTACTTGTCAAGCTACAACTACTTGTTTAGCACTTCTTCTATCAAAAAAAGTTGGTTCTTCCTCAAAAGCGGCATTTTATCCAAACTAAAAAAAGCCATACTCTGAAACCTCGTGAGTCGGCACAAAATCTCCACCAACATAGCACCCAACGTAACAAATATCCAATCTTGCCGTTTCTCTGTCTGTTCTAGTTTTAAGCAGTTCGTCCGCACTAACCACTAGTCCCGACTCCTCTTTTATTTCCCTCTCCAGCCCCTCTCTTGGGTGTTCTCCCGATTTCAAATATCCACCAGGCAAACTCCACTGATGAGCCCTGTACACATGTTTAAAAAGCAAGACTTCTTTTTTATCGTTAAAAATAATTCCCGTTACTCCTACCAAAAACTGGTCCTGGAAAAATCTCATTATCAAAAGCTGCACTTTTTTGGGAAAATGCAACAACCCCCACAACTTGGTCAACAAATTCTTCACAGGGAGGTCATATCTAGTGGTTCAGCCGCATCTCCGTGCTTAAGTCTTTCGTTTTCTAGCTCAAGCTGATGAACTCGTTTAGCAAGTTCCAAAACTTCATCCATATTTTTTTTAATTTCTTTATCTTTACCCCGCAACTTTAAAGTATTAACAATCTCCTGAATCAAATTAAACAGATAAGACAAAACCAAACCCAAGACCATCGAAACCACAATTACATAAAACAAAGGAATTTCCCTAAAAACCCACCACCCCAAATTTACCGTTACCAACATAAAATTAAACTTCGAAATATAAACCAGCAAAGACCCAACCACAAGCAATAAAATTAAAACTAACATAATCTTTTAAACCAGCTAATCTCGTAAGTATACTCTTCTATCAAAAAGGGCTAAAATAAACGCTTATGTCCAAAGAAAAATCGATAATTATCTTCACTGTTGCTATTGACGTCATTGGTCTGGGAATAATTATTCCCGTTCTCCCTGTCTACGACGAAGCATTTGGGATCTCTGCTTTTTCTGTCGCCCTTCTTTTTTCTGCCTATTCTCTTTTTTCCTTTCTGAGCTCTCCCTTTTTAGGAGCCCTATCCGACAAAATAGGCCGACGCCCAGTCTTAATTGGCAGTATTGCCAGCACCTCTCTTGGCTGGTTTATTTTTGCTCTTGGCCGCAGCCTTCCCCTTTTATTACTTGGTCGCATTATCGATGGTCTCGCCGCCGGAAACATTTCAACCGCCCAATCTTCAATTTCGGATATTGCCAAAGATCCAAAAGAAAGAGCCGGAAATCTAGGAATAATCGGCATGATTTTTGGTCTGGGCTTTGTAGCCGGACCGTTCCTTGGTGGGCTCCTTAGCCGAGTTTCTCACTCCTTCCCTTTTATTTTTGTAGGCTGTTTATCTTTAGCAAACGTCATCTTGGCTTACTTCTTCTTGCCAGAAACAAATAAAAATATAGATCATCATAAAAAAATAACTTGGAATCCTCTTAAACCGCTCATTACTGCTTCCAAAAACCTACATCTTCGAACTTTATATCTCGTTTGGTTTATGTTTAATGTTATCGCTGTTGGCGCTAATACCATTTTTGCTCTGTTTTTGGGTAAGTCTTACGGCTTCAGTCCTTTTACTACCGGGATGTTTTTTACCGGCATCGGCCTTATCTTAGCTTTAAACCAAGGCTATCTTTTAAAAAATTTCTGGCTCAAAAAGTTTAAGGAAAAACAACTCATCCTCCTTATGTTAGGCTTCTTCTCCTTTGGCTATCTTCTAATGTCCATCCACTCCATTTATATTTTTATCCTTGGCATGATCTTTTCTGCTCTTGGCCAATCTGTTTTGGGTGTGGCGATGACCAGCGAAATTGTCGGTGAGGCCGACATTAAAGAACGGGGTGAAGCTGTCGGAGTTCTGTCTGCTATTGGCTCAGCAGCTAATATTATTGCTCCCATTATTTCTGGCCTGGCTTTTCAATACCACCACAACTACCCATATCTGTTATCCTCATTT
This sequence comes from uncultured Pseudomonadales bacterium, assembly GCA_964586045.1. GTDB lineage: Bacteria > Patescibacteriota > Microgenomatia > UBA1400 > MFAQ01 > MFAQ01. The sequence goes on from CAZPFY010000009.1 coordinate 29,389, forward strand.
CTAAGCATTCTTGCCTTTACGATTTTTTACAAAACCAAGGTCAAAGAAGGCCACACTCAAGAAACCGATGAATTAGCAAAAGAAGTTACCCTCTAAATACCGAAGAAATTTTTTCCTTGTCCTCATCTTTAATTATCTCCACCATTTTCTGAAATTTTTTGGCCTTTGTAGTACAAAAGAAACTTCTACAAACCTTGGGTCTCTCTGTATGAATTCTGCATTTATTATTTTTTAGATATATACAGCTCCCGTCTGGTTTTTTTGCCAGCAAGTTTGCCCCACAATTCTTAGCCTCACTAAAATCTTCAAATTCTCCAAATTCCCCCAACTCCGTTTTAAACTTTCCACTTTTATACTCCTCCTTCGACAAGTTAATGTAAAACAATTCACAACACAAACCACAACCATTACACCTTTCTAGCATTTTAGATTTTTAGTCATATATATATCCTACCGCTTATTTAGTAATTTTATATGGTCCAAACACACTAAACCGAGTACCATTTTCAACACCAGACCCCCGACCTTGGGGAACATCAAATTCAATCATGTAAATTTTACCAGAATACATCCTCCTTTTTTCTTTTCTGCTTATCACCAATATTAAAGCCTCTGTTTTTGACAGATACGACTTTCGCACTTAGGCACGAAGGTTCAGAATGCGTTAGGCACAAAGAGCGAAACTTGTAACAGAAACAGACTAGGTAAATATAGAGAAAGACTAACAATAGACGAAAACGTAGGTTGTTACCTGTTATCGGGGTTTACATTATTAGTTGAAAATGTGAGAATTCTATTATCATGTACTCCGTTAATATCTCAGTCATTGGTAATGTTCTTTTAAGCGGTTGATTTAATCGGCGCTTTTTCCCCTTGTATTGAT
>CAZPFY010000010.1:0-27713 GCA_964586045.1 uncultured Pseudomonadales bacterium
TCAATACAAGGGGAAAAAGCGCCGATTAAATCAACCGCTTAAAAGAACATTACCTGACAACCTAACCCAAAAAAAAGGAGATTTCCATGTCCCAAAATGAAATTGCGTTTTTACTCGTCTTCACGAGCCTGCTAGTGGCGTTTCCACCCATTCTCTACGCAGAAAACAAGTTCGGTGCAACTATCCGCGCCTGGCTCCCCGACCAGGACGAGCGTGAGCACTTCATTATGGGTGCAGGATTTACTGCGGTCATGATGGCAGCCATCGCCACAGTCTTGGTATTTTTTGAAAGCACTCGAAGTATCTCCGGCGTGCTCTTCTTAGCCGCTGTCATCACCCTGGGCATTGCGCTCGCCACAGCCCAAGCCGACGAGCACCGGCTTGCTCACTTGCTTATCCACGGGGTATACACCACAGCTTACTTCCTCGCTGGTGTGGCATTACTCTACGCCTATGGCTTCGACTTTAGTGTCGATACCCCTTGGGTATTAACAGCAGTGTTATCCAGCCTGGTTGTCGGCGCTATCGCCGGCGGTCTTATGACCACAACCGATCCAGACGAGTATGCCAAGCTTCAAAATGCGCTTCTGGCGTTCGTTGGTCTCTGGACGATTGGTTTCGGCATCTACATGATGACCGTAAATATGGCTGTCGGTCTCCTCATCGTCGGCATTGTCGTGATGATCTCGGGCATTGTTCAATACAAAATCGATGATCCCTGGGCAATTATCACGCTTCCAATTGGCGCAATATTAATCGTCATGTCCGCCACTGGCTTCTTCATAAGCCACATGTAGGGCAATTGCTCCACAGGCCCGAGTCTCTATCTGAGACCCGGGCTTTTTTTTCGCATTAAAAAATCCCCCCTTACGGAGAGATCAAAACCCATGAGCGAGCAAGAAACTTCCAAGCCATGGGAAAAACAAAATCACAAAGGCAAACAACAGAACAAAAACAATCCAAGGTTTAAAATTTAAAAAACCCATTGCATCCCTCTCCAACCAAAGGTTAAACCAAAGTAGGTTCCAAGACCAACCAAAAATGTTAGGAAAACGAACGAAAAGAAAAAATTAAAAACAAAACTGGCGACAAAAAATCTAACTCTGGTAATTCTATTTTCATAACGAATTTCGAATTTACACATCATTCTGGACTGGTACAAAGACCCCCAAATAAAGGCTATCCAGATTATTGTCGCACTTATAACCCAATACACAGAAAATAGCTCAATTTTGTACCTAAGGGTTAAAAACCCTGTGACAGAAATCACCAAGGCCACGTAAAAAAAAGATAACCAAATTTTTCTGTTAATAAGCCACTTGTCCATTCTTCCTCCAAAAAGTTTAATTTTTTCAGTGCATTTATCCCGTAATATAGCAGAAAACTTGCAGTTTCTCAACTTTTCTGCCATATTTAAACCCAGATGACCCAAAACAAAAGTCCCGAAGACGTCCTCAAAAGCGTCTTCCCCATCCTCATTGTTCTTATAATCCTCATTGCTGGCGTTATCATTATGCCTACCATCACCGCCGATCCGCGTTCTCGTGCCTCTGAGCCAAAAGCCGTTACCACTCCTACCGCCACAAAGCCCCGTCCCACCTTCCCTCCCCAAAGCAACTCACTTAAACCAGAGGTTATTTGCTCCGACCTCTACTCACCAGTCTGCGACACAACCAAAAACATTACCTACCCCAACGACTGCGAAGCCAGCCTTGCCAAAGCCACCAACACCACCAAAGGCGAGTGTAAAACTCAAACATCTGCCCCCCTCACTCTCCCAACCTCAAACTAATCAAAAAAAATACATGCGAGTTGATTATTACATCACTCCAAACAAAGAAAATCCCGTCAAAGATTTTTTAAATTCCCTAAACAAAAGACAGAAAGCTAAAATATTTCGTATTCTCCAAAATATTGAGGACTACGGACTTTCCTCTGTCATACCACATCTAAAAAAACTATCAGAGACACCTTTTTGGGAAATTAGAGTTTTAGGAAATGACAATATTAGGGTAATTTACATCGTACCCACAAAAACCTCAATCCTTTTGCTTCATGGATTTCAAAAGAAAACCCAAAAAACACCCCAAAAAGAAATTAATACTGCTTACTCCAGATATCAAAACAGTAAACTTGATTTATGATATCATATATAGTATATTATAACCATGAACTCAAATAGAATTTACACTTTCGAACAGCATTTAGCAGAAAGTCTCCAGGACCCAGAATTTCGCAAAGTTTGGGAAGAGTCCGAACCAGAATGGCACCTTTCTCAACAAATAATTGAGGCTCGATTATCTCAAAATCTCTCTCAACGCCAACTGGCCAAAAAAGCCAAAACTACCCAAGCCATTGTCTCCCGTGTAGAATCTGGCTCTGCCAATACTTCTATTTCCACCATAAAACGCTTCTCCAAAGCCCTCAACGTTCCCCTCACTGTCCACGTTTCCGTTTGATATAATTCCCAAAGAATCACACTAAAAAGGAGCAAAAATGGGATATATCTTTTGGATCGTTCTCTTGGCTGCAATTTCTTTTCGCGCTTACGAAGAAGGTCAGTGGCAAAAACAACTGAACACATTTGTAAATGACATCCATAACAGCAATATGTCTGCGCATTTTCTCTTTTGGGTAGCGGAGATTTTTTTATATTCAAGCATCATAACGAAGTTGTGAGCGAATATAAGAGGAAGCACAAGTGAGACAGATAGATAACGGTGTTATCCTGTCGCAACGAGCAAGCACTTATGTTAAAATCATCCTACCTCGCCTCTGGCAAGGGAGCTTACCAAAAAGGTTTAGCGAAATAGGTATATCTACTAACTAATACATCAAACCTATTCACTTATCCCCTTTTTACGTAAACTATTTATTAATCTTGTCATTGCGAATCACGAAGCGCTGAAGCAATCACCGACTCGGAGATTGCCACGTCGTTTCACTCCTCGCAATGACACACATAAAAAAACATGGCAAAAAAAGTCAAGGTCATCCTAAAACTGAACCTGCCTGGTGGCACAGCCAACCCTGCTCCTCCAGTCGGTCCCGCTCTCGGTCAGCACGGTGTTAATATCATGGAGTTTATCCAGCAATACAACGCCAAAACCGCCGATATGAAAGGCCAAATGGTCCCAGCTCTCGTCACTATTTACGAGGACCGTTCCTTTAAGTTTGAACTCAAAACTCCTCCTGTCTCGGCTCTCATCAAACAAGTCCTTAATCTTAAACTTGGATCAGGCGAACCAAACAAAAAGAAGGTTGGCAGTATTACCAAAGCCCAAATTAGCGCCATTGCCGAAAAAAAGTTGATTGACATGAACACCAGCAATATCGCTTCTGCTATCAAAATGGTCGAAGGCACTGCCAAGTCCATGGGAATTAACATTGTTGAATAAATAATATGGCTACAAAAACAACCAAAGAAACCAAAGAAGTTAAGGCAAAAACCACCAGAATTGTTTGGAAAAACCTCTACAACGATCTTCCAACTCACGTCGCCGAAGCTCTAAGAACCGCCCGTCTCAAGCCAGAGCAGCTCATCACCAAAGAAGATGGTGAACTAATGGCTATTGAAGGCATCAAAGAGGAAGACGTCAACTCCATTCGCGCTATTTACAACACCGACTCTGCTCCAGTTGCCACCAAAATCGCTACCAACGACACCGTCATTGCGAGCAACAGCGAAGCAATCCCCGCTGTTGAAACCAAAAAAGCTTCCAAAGCCAAGAGTAGATCTCGCAAGTACAAAGCTATGGTCAAACAGCTCAAAAAGGACCAGCTCTACGCCATAGAAGACGGTATCAAACTTCTTGCCGAGCTTAGTAAAGCTACCAAGCTCAAAACCGTTGAACTCCACGTCAACACCAGAGAAACAGGTATCAAAGGCGAGCTCAAGCTCCCTCACTCCACCGGCAAAGTCGTCAAAATCGCCATTTTCTCGGACAAAGTCGCTACCGAAATCAACACCGGCAAAATCGACTTCGACATCCTTTTGGCTACCCCCGCAGACATGCCAAAATTGGCCAAATTCGCCCGTGTCCTTGGACCTAAGGGAGTTATGCCAAATCCTCGTTCTGGCACCATTACAGACAATCCTGAGAAGCGAGCTGAGGAACTTTCTTCTGGCGGTACCCTTCCTTACAAAACCGAAGCCAAGTTCCCCATCATTCACCTCAACTTAGGCTCTATCAACCAGGACAAGTCCGACCTCGCTGACAACGTCGCCGAGGCTCTCAAAGGCATTGGTTTGGGCAAAATCAAAAACGCTTACCTCTCCTGCACCCACACTCCCAGCGTCAAACTCAGTATCGGCACCATCTAAATTAAAGTAATTTTGCCAAGAAAAAGTCCCCCGTTTAGACGGGGGACTTTTTTTAAATTTTTCTCATTTCCCTACTATTTTGTACCAACCGAGCAGGCACCTCTTGTCTCAAACCAGCGTCTATTGCCATTTTAAATTCTCGATCCAATAACTTACTTTCCATTAGTATTCCGCCCCGCTTACTTCGAAAATCTTCAAAATAACTTTTAATCACTCCTGTCTCAATTTCTACACTTGCTGAAACACCTTCCCCGTTTTCATACTCCCTAATCACCTCAAAAGCTGACATTCCATACCGCAACAACCCAAAAGAATTAGCTGGATAATTTGCCAACTCGCTTCTGCCAGGCAAGTCCACCAAAATAATTTCCTTATCTTCATTCTCAAACCATGCCTTCCAAATTCTCTCCATCACCATTTTTATTGTCCCTCCACCCGGTTCTTTATCTTCTTTTGCCGTCTCCTTCATCTTCTCCACTGCCACGTCAAAATCAAAAGTATCTTCGTCTGCATGCAAATCAGCAATCACCTCTCTATATTTTTTTACGTCATTACTGGAGAATACTTCCGCACTGACCACCTCCACGTCTGGACACAAATGACTAATAATTGCTCCCAACATCGTTTTACCCCTACCCGAGTAATAAGCTCCCAGACCAATAACCGAGGCTTTCCTATTGGGCAAATTATCTCTCACCTCTTCTGGATCAAAATCGCCATAGGCTGCGTAAACTGTCAAAATTAGCGGCAGTCCCATTGCTAAAAATATTTTTATTCTTTCCGCTTTTTCTTTTTCCGGCAGACCAAATTCAATACTGGTGTATCCAGATTCCATATACCATTTTTTTTGATCAGCAAACGCCCCCAAAAAATACGGCAAACATACCCCACCCGAATACTCATCTGTCGGTTTGGCTACTGTCACATAAAAGTGGTCCCCTTGACCGTAAAAATCCAAATTAAAAGATCCAAAATTTTCGCCCTGTTCACCAATCTCATTTAATCTCAACTCGTCAGTCATCATTTCTAACAGCAAGCACATAACCAGTCTTCCACTTTGTCACTACCTTGTATCGATGTAAACGAAGATCCAATCTCCTCATTGTCTTATTTATCGCTTGATCCGAAAATTTACTAAACTCTTCACTACCCCACTTAATTTCTGCCACCTGATCTTTGGTAACAAAACCACCGTTGTTTAGCATCCTACTCAATATATCTCTTTCCAACCTCGACAGTCTCTCTTTATAGTTTTCTCCGTCTTCCAAAACTAACAAATCGGGTCTAATTTTTATATCAAAAACAAAACTATCTTGTCCCACTAATTTACCCAAAAGACTACTCACCAATTGCACTTTAATATTCTTGTCATTCCGGGCGCCGACCCGGAATCCAGAATAAATACCTAGTTTCTCCAAATGTGTCTTAGAGGTTCTATTTATTATCTTTATCATTGGTTGGCAAATCACTTGCGTCGCAAACTCTCCACCCAACTTCTCTAAATCTCTACTCTTGGTTCTAAGAGCAAGGTGCTTAATAATTTGGGGAATCCCTCCAGAAATTTCCCAGATTTTTTGCTTTTCTTTCTCGGGTATTTTTGCCACAAACGACTCAATCAACTCAAACGTCTCCACTTTGTCCATTACTCCAAACCAATACTGGTCATAAAAACGCTTTGAGGCGTAAGAATTTTTAAAAACTTCGGAATCTAGTAAAGATGGATCATCCAAAACCGCAATAATTACTTGATCACTTTTTGCTGCCAAAAAATACTTGTCCAAGGTCTCAACTGATTCCAAATTATTTACCCAGTCCAAATAAATTATATTCGCCCTTCCAAGTTCACTACCTCTTCCGGTTATAAAAACAATTCCTTCTTTTGTCGATAACTCTTTTGCAACGTACGAAACCCCCAAACCAGGAAACGAAACAACCAAACCATTAATCTCCCTCTGTTTACAACCCTCAATCCACTCGGCTAACTTCTCTGATCTAGTTACTCTTTTCTCATCCATAGCTTCAATATAACATGAAACAGACAAAAGTGTCCACTCTTTATCCACTTTTTGTCATGTTTAATTACAATATTATGAGACAATAGTTCCAGTTCAACTCAATCCACGGACACTAATAAAGGAGAAAAAATGAAAACCAAGTTCAGAAACTTCATACGTGAGCACTTCACTGATCGCCCCTACAAAGGTGCCATCCTCTTAATCACCATTATCTTCCTTATGAATCCCCTGATCAGGACTGGTTGGCTTGCTACCCACTGTGACTACATTAACCTCAAAGATAATCCCAAGATTAACTGGGGTATCGAGAGTGGCGTTCAAAGTTGGACAACCGATCCTAAATCTCATGAAGACGACACCCCACAATCAAGTTATGCCCTTTTTTCAGAAGTAAGGTACTTCTTCACCTCAATCACTACCTGGTACGAACTGGGCATCCCCATGGTCGACATCTATCGCCTCGCTTTTCTCAAACCTCTCGCTCACCATGGCCTCATCTGTGATCTGGGGTTTGAAGACAATCTCGCAGTCAGAGCCGGCAGTGTCACCAGCGACCTGTTCAAGACCATCTTTTGGGTCTACATTCTGATTTGCCTATACATGAATATCAAGGCCTACCATCTCTACAGAAGAGGGCAACAGCTATTTAGTTACAGAAAATACGACGAGGAAAAGGCTTACCAGAGGTACTACGAACCGCTCACTCTGGACGATTATCTAGAATGGACCATTCACGCCCTAATCTTCGGAATCATCTTGCAACTGGCCTTTCTTTTCGCCACCTGGGCTACCAACAGTCTCTTCGTTTTCTAAACCAAAGAAAAAGTCCCCCGCCAGATGGCGGGGTTTTTATAGGATAAAAATATAGTATAATTCACATACCCTAAATTCCTGGAGGCAACCTTGAAAAAAAATCTAACCACTGTTTTCTTTTTCTTAACTTTTATTCTCTTCGCCGCGGGACTCTCACCTTTCGTTATGCACTCAGTTTTTCTCGGCACAGGACTCATGATCGCCGGAAACATTTGCTCGTACCTCGGCACCCATTATTCTGTCCAAGGTAAAAGCGCCAAGCGCTGGTATTTAGTCTCCTCAATCGGTCAAACAATCCTCATCCCCTACTATATCGTTGTTTACTACCCCAATGCTCTACTCGTTTTCTAAAACAAACGCCCCGAATATCGGGGCGTTTTTTAAATTCAAATCATGCAAATAAAACATAGGAAGGAAATTTCAACTTCCTGAAACAAAAAACTTGTAATTCAATAACCATGGCAAGTTGTTGAGTCATCCTTAATTAAAAACTCATCCTCGCCATCATAAGTAGTCCAATAATAGGCTGTTACAGACAGACCAGACTCGCCCACAAACTCTCCAATCGCCAAACCACTAGCATCAGTTGTCAATCCAAAAAGCCATTTTCCCGACTGATAACATTTAACTACTGTTACTTCAGTCGTCAGACGTTCCGATCTTGCCGGCTCTTTTTCTAACAAACCCTTTACTTCGGGACTTGGAGACTTTATCATCTCTGCACTACACGCAAGCAGAAAAAGCACGACTAAAGAAATCACTACAAATACAATTTTCTTATTCATTTTCATTTTTACCTCACAGTATATTTTCAAGTTTCAATTGCCATTATATAACTCTTCAAATCTTACAAATAAAATACAGGAGGGGAATTCCAACGCCTCTTGTACTCTCGGTCATTTCTATCCGGAAAACAAAGAGCGCATCACCTTGAGGGGCGAAGAGATAGATGTCTGCATCGAACGCTGCCTGCAAAGTTGTTTGCAGAGTTCTCTCTTTCTCCCTGAAAAACAAGCTCAGGTTACGGCGCACGTCGGCAGCTACCAAGCGCAAGCCTTTCAAAACATATCGATCAACAAGTTTACCCTCCCAAAACCGATCCCAATGACCATCAACTCCAGGCATTTTCTTGAGTTTTTCTTCGGTCATTTTTCCGTTATGGAAAAAATATCGAGAGTGCTGGCCTTCCTCATAAACCATCTCAATAAAACTTCCCGGTTCAATCCAAGGGGCAATCTGCTTAAACAAAATGTCATAATCCCCATCGCATCGACCCGTAAAGGTCAAATTGACAATGTTGCCAGCCTCATCAACTTCTGGGCGCCAGTGCCACAGCTCCAGGGCTTCTTCCAGCGAAGTAGCCTCCTCAAACAAGTAGTGTCTCTGCCCTTCGACAAACTTAAAGTCAATCCATTCGAAGGAGTTATCCTGGCAAATATCCAAGTTTCTTTCCTTACCAGGCATCATCAATATCGTCTGTAAGACATTCGCCTTATTCTTTACCAAAATCTTAATAGATGTTCTCATTTGCCGAACCAAAGTGGTCATTTTTTTCTCCTCAGGTTAAAAACACAATTGGCGCCACCACAACCAACAGTAAAATGCCAAACCCAATACCAATCTGCCACTCATTTGGCAAACTCCTAAACAATTCATACAGTTTCATTATTCCTCCGTTAACAAGTCAAGGTTTTTTGATACCCAATTATACCACTCATTACTCTTATAGGTTTGGTATAATCAGTTAACTTCGCCGATCTCTAACAATAAACTCTTTAGGAGTCCCTCTCATGATCAAATGGCAAATCTGGTTAATTGCCGGTGCTATTTTTCTCCTCTTTTTTATTTTTTCCAAAAAATTTCGCACTTTTGTCGTTACTACCGTTATTGTCGGAAGCCTTATTGCCGTTGCCTATTACTTTTATCTTCAATCTATACCACACAAGCCTTCCTACAATCCCAAACATTATCTAATTAACATCATTACTCCCTGTAAGGTCAGCTCAAAGTACGAAGCTCAAGTCCTCCAATGGTGTGGCCTTATCACCCACTACGCAAAAATAGAAGGCCTTGACCCCAACCTTGTCGCTGCCGTTATCACGAAGGAGTCCCGTGGCAACCCCGAGGCTTGCAATCCCGAGGCTTGCAATCCCGCCGGCCACATGATGATAAACAACATCGAAATCTGCGGTTCCAAAAGTGGCGCTATTGGCCTAATGCAAATTATGCCTAGCGATGGCCTTGCTGCCGTCCACCCGTGTGGTTGCTTTACTACTCGCCCACCAGCCTTAGAACTTTTAAATCCCGAAGTCAATATTGCGTATGGCACTGACATGCTAAGTGCTAGCAATGCCGCCGCCGATCCTCGCAACGCTCTTTTTAGTTACGGACCAGCAAACGTTGGTTATGCTTATGCCGACGATGTTCTCGCTACCTATTACGCCAACCAATAAAACAATAACCCCGATTCCTTCGGGGTCTTTTTTTTACTTAATCCGCCTCTGGAGGATGCCAAAAAAAAAGAGACCCCATCCCGACAAAGTCGAAACAGGGTCTACGATCTACACAAACAGAAAGATATAAAGCAAAATAGCGGACAACTTTAAGGCAGAGTAAAAAAGCATTCCATCTGCCATTCTGTCGCGCATCAGCTCCATTCTCTCGCCTTTTGTCTGGAAGTAAAAATTTGCTCCAAAAACAATGACAAAAAAGACAAGAGAGAAAATAATCGCCAAAGCAGTTGGGGCCATTCCTGAAATTGAAATTGGATTGCTTCCAAAAAGTACCATTAAAAGTGGAAAGTCCAGGAAGCCAATAAATCCACAGCCAAATGACCACCAATCATACTTATCTCCGCGACGCGCTGTTTCAAAACCACAGAGGGCAATGATCAGCAAAGCCTGAAAAACAATCGAGGCCACTTGACTGCGAAACATCATGTAAGCCGGAGAAGCCGTAAGGTCCAATGCTCCCACCACCATCAAGGTAGCAAGAGAGATAATGGCCATAGTCCAATCAAAGCCACCAATCAAACCCCAACCACGAGAAAGAGATTCGAACACTGGCTTAAACGAGTCTGGCACTTTAAACTGAGACCCAGCCGCAAACTCCTCGCTGAACTGTCTCGTTTCTGACTTTGAACCAGCTCCCACCGACCACACAAACTGAACAATAAACAACAACGCAAAGGCACCAAATATTCGCACACTCAGTTTTTCCGCAGAATCTATTGTAAGATTCGCAACAATAATTGAAATTGTTTTACTGAGAAATACCACTGCCGTTGTCGGAATCAAGAAAACAAAAACATCCCACAAGTTATTACCAGTTAGCGACAACGAAATTAACGAGAAACAAAAAGTCGCAAACATAGCAATAATTACCATCCAACCACTCCAGCTTTTAACGTTGAGGTGATAGGCAAGTTCCACACTTGGGGTACCGGTTTTTTGCACTTTATCAGACAATACGCCGCTAACAGACAAACCAATACACTCACTTGCCGGATTATCAAAAAAACTCGATGCACTCATATACACCGCCGCATTGATATCAGTAGCGACAATATAATTACTACCCGACTTAATGGCGTAGTAGCTCTTGCTTGAATCAATCTGAGGAGTGTTGGCGCTTTCCGAAGATAGTGTATCTGAAGTATAGCCTCGGCTTCCCGAAACTTCTGGTTTTGGCATTACCAAGTAACCAGTTATTCCTTCCTCACCAGCATCTGTTGTGCAGGCACCGGAAGAAGACGAAGATTCAGACGATCCTTCTGAAGAGTAGCGATTTGATTTGTTAAGCTGGAAAAAAGCTCCAACTGAAATCAAAAGAATAAATAAAACCAAAATCCCAGCGGCCCATTTCGCCACGTTTGGATTTCGCTTTTTCTTTTCAGCCCCACCACCATAACCAGGACGACCCATACTACTACCCATACCTGGCATATTCCGATTTATTCCACCACCAAAACCAATTCCGGGGGTCTTAAGAACTACCCCAGCTGGTTTCAGTGCATTCAATGGCTTCAAGTCTGATTCACCAACTTCGTCCTTCTTCTTTCCAAAACCACTAAACAGCTTTTTTACACCGCCAGGTTCAGCCCCAGAAATTTCAACATCTTCAGTATCTGCGTCAGAACCACCACCATCTACCGGCAAAATCAAGGGGATGGTCTTAGATAGAGGAACACCGGGGCCGCGAAGCACTTTAGACGCATTTGGTCTAGGCGGCAAACCAACTTTTTGGGTACCCGCAAGAGGATCAATTACATCCTGCTCGCCAGGAGGAGGGGTCACACCGATCGCACCAGGCTTAATATGAGCATTAACTTGCGGTTGCTCTTTTTTGGCTACTTCTTCCTTCATTTTTGACAACAACATAAGAATGTCGGCTGTATCAGCCCCAAACTGGGTGAGGGCAGTACTCATCATTTCCATTGTAAAAATATTGCTTGGATCTCTTACCGCTTCTACCAACAACTCATCTAGCGTCGGATCCTTTTTATCTTTAGGATACGAAGTAAAAGCCTTCATAAAAGCGGATCTTAAGTGCCTATCCATTTTGGGAAATTCTTTAAACCAGTTATCCAGATTTACTCTTAACATAATTACTCCTCCATATCTAAAATATGATAAATTCGATTTAAGTTTTAAAAGAAAGACTTATGGGGTATATTTTAACACAAATAGCCACCTGTCAAGTCGAAGATCACGTGTACCCGCGCGAACCACAAAAAAGGGTCCAAGCCACTTAAGTCTTGCGAAAAAATGCAAGCCCATGCTATACTCACCCCAGTTCCAAGACCCTGGGCTATCACTAAGTCCCAGGTAGAGCACTTCTCTACACGTCTTGCCACGTGTTTTTAATTTATAAAAAATAATAACCACAATCTGAGATCTGTGATCTGAGATCTGTGATCTAAATCAGATGCCAAACCAAAAAAACGTTCATCAACTAGCCCAAATAACCAAAAACTTGGCCGATTACTCCTCAGTCATCTTTACCGAGTACGCCGGCCTTTCCGTTACGGACCAAAACACCCTCCGCACCGAAGCTAACAAAGCCGATGGTACCTTCATGGTCGCCAAAAACAACCTCATCCGCATTGCCCTAAGAGAAAAATCCAAAGAAACCGCCGACCAAGTCGACTCCGTTCTCAACGGACCCACCGCCGTTCTTTTTGGCAAAGACCCCGTCGCTACCTCCAAAGTCATGTCCAAGTTTGTCGAAGATCACGACACCATCAAAATCAAGTCCGCCATCATGGACAACAAATTTGTAACCCTCGACGAAATCAAAGCCTACTCCAAATTACCAAGTAAAGATCAGCTTTTGGCTTCTCTCTTGGCTCAACTCCAAGCCCCAGCCCAAGCCCTGGTTCGCCAACTCTCTGCTCCTATCCAAAACTTTGTCTACGGCCTCGAAGCCCTCAAAGTTAAGTTGTCCGCTTAATTAGTCTCGTAAATTATTAAATAATAAAAACAAAAATGACCGAAAAAGTAACCAAACTTGTCGACCTCGTCAGTGAACTTTCCGTTTTGGAAGTCGCCGAACTCGTCAAGGCTCTCGAAGAAAAATTTGGTGTCTCAGCCGCTCCTGTAGCTGTCGCTGGTGGCGTTGCCCCTGTCGCTGCTGCTCCTGCAGAAGAGAAGACCGAATTCGATGTTGTTATCACCGACGCCGGTGCCAACAAAATCCAAGTTATCAAAGCTGTTCGCGAAATCAAGACCGATCTTGGTTTAGTTGAAGCCAAAAACTTAGTCGAAAAAGCTCCTGCCACCGTTATGGAAGGTGCCAAAAAAGAAGACGCCGAAGCCGCCAAGAAGAAATTGGAAGACGCTGGAGCAAAGGTAGAACTCAAATAATTTTGTCATTCCTGCGCAGGCAGGAATCCATAAATTCTTCAAAATTCCGCTCGCAAGAGCGGTTTTTTGTACTCCCAATACCTTTTCCCTATCCACATCTTGAATTATAGGTCTAAATATGTTACAATTCCGATGACTTCATTCGGAAGTCTACCCACTCACCCCACGCACGCTAAAAAAGGAGCAAAAATGTCCGTCTTTGATACGAACCCAGTGATAGAAAACTATCAAGATAAGTATTTAACCGTTACCCTCGAACCAGAAAGTAGGGATCGCGCTTGGAACTACATTGTCATGCTAGCTAAAAAGTGTTGCACCTTAGAAAGAGTTGATGATACTTCATTTAGAATCACTCCCCAAAAAGCCTACAGTTTGAAGTTCTGCTTCCATGTCGTAGTCGCCGCCGTTATTGCCAGCGAAGACCTCGATCTCGGCTTCACTTGGATTTACAAGTCAACACGTCATAATTTAAGTATCAAAACTACATCGTTTAAACTCGTAGCTACCTCTCACCTTCCTTTGAGTGATACTCAATTATATTTTCTTACAAACCTGTTAATCAAAAAATACGCGAGTGAAACAATTGACGAGCTGATCAAAAATTACAAAGCCCAAATGATTGATGAAGAACCATTCCTCGACCTTATCGAGGAACTGCGCCAAGGTTATCGCAAGCTCAAGTTTCATCAGCACGATTTTTGGTACCGCGCCTTAGGCGGACTTCAACACGATCTTGGAGAAATAAATGCTTGCCTTTCCGAAGCAATAATATTGCTAGACGCCATCAAAAGCTTCAACTCGTTCATGGAAGTTGACGCAGCAAATTATAAAAAGACGCTTGGCAAAAAATGGCGTGCCGAAGAAATCTCGACTCGAGAAATTTTCGAAAAAGATGCCAGTACTTTAAGAATCGATACCCACAGGAAAGTATTGGCAAAAGAATCTGCAAAATTTAACGAAAAACTCAAACTCATCCGCAACCGCGCCATACGATTTTACCCAGCTTAGCAAAATACCTCACCAAACACTCTCTTTTTTAGAGAGTGTTTTTTTGTGCAAAAAAATCCCCCACTAAAGCGAGGGATTTTCTCTCAACCTACACTGTCTTAAAAAACTTAACGTGAGTTTGCTTGTTATACCCAGCACCACCAAACTCTACTCGCACACAACACTCCGCCGGAATAATCGCTTCCAAATCCTTATCTTTGTTCAACCCCAAAAATTCCGGTTCCGGCCCAACATACGACACCTTTGCACAATCCTTATTTTTTGAGCAAGGCAAAATAATTTTGGATCTTGGCTTCACATCAATCACTTCTACTTCCTTGCAGTGAGTTGAATCTATTGCGTATTTGTAGTTTAAAAACGTCTCTATTTCCGGATGCCGTGACTGAGGATTAAATCTTTGCACAAACTCCTCAACTCCAGGATCAGGAAAAAAATAAGTAATTTTAAAACCAAGATATTTTTTATAATTTGGTAGCGTCAAAGTGGCCTCCAATGTCAAAGTGTCTCACTTAAATATTCTACTGCATTTTTACATTGACTTAATACTTTCTTTCTGATAACTTGTATATCAGACATGGACAATCAAACAACCACCCCACTTATCAAAACCAAAAGTGTAGATCTTACTAATCTTCCCGATCTCCTAACAGTTTCTGAGGTAGCTACACTGTTACGTGTTTCCACTCTTACCATCAAACGCTGGGGCAAAAGAGGCAAACTTCCCGCCATTCGTATCAACTCTCGTGGCGACCGCCGCTACAAAAAAGAATCTGTTTTGTGGATGTTAGGAATAAACCCTACTCCAAACAATTAAGCTACAAAAAAAACCGGGGTTTTAACCCGGCTGTTTAAATTTTCTCTTGGTTTTAGATAACAAAATTAGGGACCATATCGTCACCAAAATTGCGTTTGGAATCAACATCGAAGTCAGAGATGGAAGCCATTCTCCCGTAACGAATCCGTAAATTAAATTCAAAAAATCAAATGCGATTACCAAAATAGTCCAAAGCACAAATCCCTTTGAGGCAGCTGCTAACAGAGAGACAACCGCAAAAACAATAAAATCAAATTCCTCTTCCAGTATCCAAAGCGAAAAAAAGGTTGAGCAAAAAAATCCAAAGTGAATATATCCAAAAACAATCATGGGCATTATCCAAATATTTATGTTTACAAAAACATAATTAATGGCTAGCCCTAGCAAAATTCCAGACAATGCCCAAGCCACATCAAATGCCGTCGTCAATGCCTTAACCGCTTTTTCCTTTTTTGTCAGCACCTTCTTCCTCCGTTTTTAATTCAAAAACGTTTATCCCAAAACACCAAAATACGACATTACAAAGCCAACAAAAAGAATGTAAAGCGCATTACCAACAGGCAAAATAAACAAATCATAATCCCCAAAATAGGAAATCACCAACGACCTTGCCGATATCAGTTGCAGAGAAAATTTATAAATCATAAACGTAAACGACCACCAAGATATTGCCAAGATCACTTTCGAAAATTCATGCTCACCCCCGCTCGGAAACCAGAGAAATAGCACATCCAGCAAAGTAATGAGTGCCAAGGCTACCCCAAGGCCAAACCACTTTCTATTTGCAGCCCAAGCGTAAAACTGATCCCAAATAGCTTTCATAAAAACCTCCAAGTTATAAATGTAAGAATATGCAATTATACAATATAGGACTTAACCTCGCAAAACATTGCAAAAAAAACTCACCCGCTATAAGCAAGGTGAGTCAAAGATTGTAAATTGTCCTTAAAAGACCAAGCCAAAAACAAAAGTCAAAATCAGCTTTTCGACAAAGTAGATCCCGGCCGATCCAAACAGGCACAGGAAAAATGGCAACGGGGACCCAAACCTGGCAGCCTCAGACGATACTTCTGGCCCAATATTGCCCAACAAACCACCAAGGCCAAACAAGACCAAGATAGAAACGAGGGCAACAAAAAAAGCCACGCCTTCAACATATTCCCCAATCACAGGAAAGCCGAGGATCAGTAACACTGCATAAGCAACAATCTGTCCCAAAACGGCCCACAAAATCCTATTTTTGTTCATAAATTCTCCTTATAGATTCTCAATTTTGAAAAACTTAGGCACAGTATACTCTTATAGGTCCAATTTGTCAATCCCTGGACAAACCCTCCAAAAATCACCCCCTCCATATTATAATCAACGTAGGCATAATACCCTTGAGAATTTTAGCTCACTGTGATATTATCCAACATTCGCAAAAATTTGCGAATTGCATATTGAAATAAGAACAAGGAGAACGAATCCAAAAAAAACATCTCTCTCGGTATTCCCCAAACCCCACTTAATCCAAAAGGAGAACAAAATGAAACCTTGGAAAAAATTAGCGCTCAGTATCTCAATGTTCCTTACCATCCTCATTACCGCCTTCGTGTCCGTCGGACCCGCCTTTGCGCATCACGTTACAAAAGTAGACCAGGCCAACTGTCAAGGGACAAGCTTCGTCTATAGCGTCAGTGGTGCCTACGTAGGCGGATCAAGCCTTCGCAAAGTAGACTGGAACGTCAACGTTACTATCGACGGCAACACCACTAACTACTCTGGATCTTGGGAAGGGACCAGCAATGGCTTTTCTCTCTTCAGCGTCAGTGGTACAGCCAACAGCTCCGTTCAAACATCAGGACAAATTGTCATGTCTGAATGGCAAAAGGTAAAGGGTAAATGGCAGTGGGTTGAAATCCAAACCGAAACATATGGTTTGAACAAAACCAACACTTGTATCCCCACCCAAAAAATCACCTACGGCAAAGACTCCAACTGCCAAGGTTGGTGGGGCTGGTATAAAGTCAATAACGGTTCGCCTATTACCTACGCCTCTGGTCTCTGGACCAATCCGTATACTCTCGAGCCAATCACCATTCCTGCTTTCAACCTTACCCCTCCAGTAGGTCAAAAATACGATCTCTCTCAGATCCCAGCCCAGTCCTTGACCGAGAAAGCAGATTGCCAACAGCAACACAAGGTTACTTACACCTCAGACTCCAACTGTGATAGCTGGTGGACAACTTATTCCATCGATGGCGGCTCCCCGACCACTTATGCCTCAGGCTTGTGGTCCGACCTCTACACCTTGGAATCTGCTAGCATCCCGACTTACAGTCTCACCGCCCCCGCTGGCGAAGTCTACGATTTGACCTCTATCCCCGCGAGCACCATCACCGAAAAAAGTGGTTGTCAAAAGGCCCGCGAAGTAAGATACGATATCGAAGCTGGATGTAAAGACTGGAGTGCCTGGTACCAGGTCGATGGCGGCGAAAAAGTCGTCTACGCGTCTGGTGTTTGGTTAAACCCCTTTGGTTTGGAAACCGGCAATGCCGACCCCTTCAGCCTCACAGTTCCTGCGGGCGAAATCTACAATCTCACCACCATCCCCGCCCAAACTGTTCAAGAAAACACTGATTGTCAGCAAAGCCACACCGTCAACTACGGTGTCGAGTCAAAATGCGATGGTTGGTCCGCTTGGTATCAAGTTGACAGCGGCGAAGTTATCGTCTACGCCTCTGGCACCTGGTCCGATCCCTATACCATAGAACCTCCCGTCAGCATCCCGGCTTACAGTCTCACAGTTCCTGCGGGCGAAATCTACAATCTCACCACCATCCCGGCTACAAGCGTCTCAGAACCTGGCACCTGCCAAGCTCTTCACCGTGTAACCTATGACTCGGATGCCAACTGCTCTGGTTGGGCTGCCTGGTATTCTGTAGATGGCGGCTCCCCGATCACTTACGCCTCAGGCTTGTGGTCCGATCCCTATACGACAGAAACAGCCAATTTCTCCGCCTATCCGCTAACAGCACCGGATGGTCAACTTTACGACATCGCTGAAATCCCCTCCGGAAGTGAAACCGAGCCCAGCGACTGCCAACAAGAACATATCATCACTTCCGATACAGAAAATGGTTGTGAAGGCTGGAGCGCCTGGTACCAGATCGATGGCGGCGAAAAAGTCGTCTACGCGTCTGGCTCCTGGTCCGATATCTACAATCTCGAAACAGCCGAAGTCTCAGAATTTTCGGTTACTGTTGGAGATCAAACCCTCACTGTATCCAAAACAACGATCTACGAAACCGAAGAGTGTCTCCAGGATAAACCCAGAATCGGCGATCCCTACGTTGAGATGAAGTGCCGTATCGACGAACTTACTGGTAAACCAGTTGTCGATCTCACCATCTATATCGAAAACGCCCTTGTTGACGCTGGTTCGTACGGAATCCTGGATAAGGATACTGTTTTACTGGCCGTCCCCGAAGGCAACTACAACTGGACATGGACCGCCAAAGAAGGCTATTCTGGTTCCGGTGTTCTCTCGGTAATTGTAACCGCAACCTGTAAAGCCGAACAGCGCTCCACCTGGAAAGCAGTTTGTAAAAACAACTGCGGAGCCGAACGCTGGGAAACAACGGGTGGCGTTACTACCTGGAAATCCAACGACCTTTATGGAAAAGACCCTGAAGGAATTTTGGTCGTCGCCGGAGTCAATGATGATTGCGTTATTACTGCCAAAGGCTGTGTGAACACAACCATCAAATACATCGTCGACAAAGTCGAACAAGGCAGCTTCACGGTTTACGATCGCAGTCGTGAATTCCGCCCCACCGTTATTACCGATGCCTGGGGTCAAAAGTGGAACCTCTTTGTCGGTTATACCATTACCTGCTTTGATAACAAAAACACTAAAACCGATGAGTGCGGCAAAATCTTGCCCGACATTGAACTGAAAAACGGTTTTGGCACTATGTACAACATAGCCGACAATGGTTGGGATATGATCCCCGACGACAAAGACACTTTTGTTCACCCCATCGAATTCCCCTGCAACTTGGCTCCTGCCGACTGGATGACCCAGATGGTTGATGGTAAACAAGTTGCCTTCAAGCTCCCTGGCGTCTCCGGCAACGACTGGCGCATTTACTTGTTCAAGAAGGGGATTCTCCCCTGGCCAGCCGGCTGGCCCGAAGCTCCTGTCAAGGGTGCCTGGGACAAGCGTGCTTACCCACTGGAAGACGCCAATACCTGGCAAGCCAAACTGATGGATCCCAAAAAACATCAGTGGGAATGGTATCTCGAGTTCCCCACCGCTAAATAACATCTCTACCGACCTCCGCAATTGCGGAGGTCTTTTTTTTTGCCATTTTTCCCACAAAAAAGCGTCCCTGGGAACAGATAACTGTTCCACAAAGACGCTGATTAAATAAATTACTCTACTTAAAAGTTATGTAAAAAAAGTCTCGCGACCGAGGCACCAAGAAAATTGTCGGGTCATCTTCCATTTGAGCAAGAAGCTTAGCGGCCACAGTTTTGCCAGAGTCATCCGATTTAAAGGTTACAAATCTCGCATAATGCCGATTAATATCAATCTGCATTGCATTATAAGCACCCGCAGTTTGAAGTGCCTTAGCCAAAGTTTCCACCGATGTCGCGTTACCAACGGCATAAATCAAATACCTGCCGTCTTGGGACAATCCCAAACCTGTTCGCCAAGTAATCGAAGTATTCTCTATTGTCTGTCCCCAAATTCTTCGATCATCCAAATACACTTGGTCGGAAATTTGGCCATTGGTCAAAATTGGCGGGCAATTCTGACGAAGGCTGACAATGTTGTCTAGCGTCATATCATTCGTCCACAGCAAAATCTTGATCGACCCATCATCATATTGAACAATTGTTTCCAGACCTTCCTTGGGTGGCAAAAGGACAGTCCCATCGACCATCATCCCAAACTGACCATTCACAGCCTTGAACCCACCATTAAAGGCAGCCACCAGTCGCCCCAAATCTGCCTCGGGGATCTCTCCCAAATTTGGAAATGCTTTCTGAACTTCGGCAGAACTAGACGGCTCCAAAAAACCAGGGACCATATGGAGATCTAACTTACTCATATCCATCCGCACTACCACAATGGCAGCATAAGGTCTCTCCGGATCATTTTCCAGAAGAGTTTGTGCCATCACAGGCTCACCTTTTACCTCAGATCCATACTGCGTCCAACCAATCTGAGGCGAGTCAGTTACGACATTAAATACTTCCAATGTCTCAATTGGTTTTACCGTCGCAATCGTTGGAACAGACGTAGCTGTTGGAGTCTCGGTGGCAACCTGAGGTACGGTCTCCAAATGAACAACTGGTAACTTCTCAACCGATATTTCTGGTTCGTTGTTGCGAAACGGTGCACTAATTTCACGGAAAGAATCCTGAATCGAAAAAGAGACTTCCTCCATTCCTGCCACAAACTCGGGTCCAGCCACAGATCTAATTCCATCAGCAATTTTTGAACTAAATCCAGGAAAAAAAGCTGGTAAGGTTGCCAGTGTGCCCAAAAACACACAACAAAAAACAAATACCAAAATAGCTAACTTCTTTTTCATATTTTCTCCGCATGTCAAAGGATACCAAATTATACCATTATAGGCCCATAAAATCAACAAACAGGACACTATCTGAGACCTGCCCACCCTGCAGGTGGGTCTAAGATCTGTGGTCTACTATCTACGCAGACTCTCCCTAAACACCAACCAAGGAAACACAATTACCGCGTCAATCATTCGCCCCCAGCGCCTTGGCTGTATCAAAAGCCGCCACAACCACTTCAAACCATGTCTCTCCATCCATTCCGGCGAATTTTTTAATCTTCCCGCGTATTCGTCAAAAGTTCCACCCACCCCCATAGCTACCCCTACCTTTAAATTTGAAATATGACTTTCAATCCATTTTTCCTGAACTATTGGCCTGTACTGTACAAACAAAAAGTCTGGCTTAAATTTATTTATCTTTTCGACTACCATTTTGTCAGTGGCCGGGTCCTCTCCCACAACATTCTCGCCGTCGTGAGACTCAACTCGGATACCTGGAAACCGATTACGAAGCATTGTAGCCACTTCACCGCTCAAATTATCCCAACCTCCAAGCAAAAAGATTCTCCAATTGTGTTTTCCTGCATTTTTGGTAATCTTTTCAAACAACCAAACCCCCGTTACCGACTCCCCAACAGTACCATTCAAAATCTTCCCCCCAACTCTCAACCCTTCCCCAAAAGTATTCACAATATTTTGATTTTTTGAATTTTTGAGTTTTTGAATTTTTTTATCAAACGCAACAGCAGCCAGCACCGACTTCCCATCTGGCGTCACCAAGTCCGCCTTTTTTATTATTCTGCCAAACTCCTTATCTCTCAAAGCATTCACAAAAAACTCACTATATGCTGTAACCACGATTTTTGGCTTTTTTACGCCAGTTCTTTGCCAGTTCCTAATCACATCAAAGGTTTCCTCTCTAGTCAAAACATCCACTGGTATCCCCAAAACCTTTTCTCTCATAACCCCATTTTAACCCAATTTTTCCCTATCATTACGAGGAGGTATCCGCACACGGCAATCCATAAAAATCCCAGGCACAATCTTATCACTCAAATACTTAGTTTGATAAACAAGACCTTAGATAAAATTTACGGATAAATAAATACAAATTTAAATTTGTAACCAGCTTTTATACAGTGTACAAATTACATTAAGTTCAAAAAAAATCGAGCAAGTTAGACTAAATACAGTTATAAGATTAAATTAGGTCCTTTTTTACTATTCTTATAAGGTATTTTTATCTACCCTCTATAAATAAGCTACGAATTTAATCTTCTATAATATTATATTAAAGAAATAAATAAAATATTTACTAAATTAATAACTTTTTAGAATAAATAATTTATTCTAAATTCAAATCTATTCTCTAAAATATATAATAAAATTAGCCTTAAAAATAAATATATATAATATAAACATATAAAACCAAATAACCACAAGTAAAACACAACGAATAGCGAAGTTCAAAAAAACAAATAGTACCCGATATTAAATATTTTCAGTATCTATTTTGAGGCAGATATAAAAGCAGTACTACCCCTTATCTGCACCGGCCTCAAAAATCATGCGTAACCCTTATCGCAAGCATCAAAATACAATCAAAATATTTTCCCTAAAAAATCTCTTTTCATTCAACTTGCTAACCCCATCTGGTCAAATATTCGTCAGAGATAATGCTTTATTTAGCTACCTAAATATTACCAACACACGAAAAAAACCGTTAGTTACTAAAAGCTCATTACTGACTTGTTCTCAAATACTGTCATTCCTACGACTCGCCCCGGCTGTAACGTCGGGAAGGCAAGAATCCATCAAATAAATACTGCATTTTGAGTTCTCGAGTTTTAAATTTTGAGTTTTTTAGCAAACATACCCCACCCCCCATATATATAAAAAGTAAAACAAAAATTTATAAATAATTAATCCAGTACCCCAACTAGGTATGCAAAATGTATTTCAAATATGCACACCCCCTACCCCCACCCATATCAATTATTTCCGTGAAAACAAATCATACGTCATTGCGAGTCTCGTAATCGGGCCGAAGCAATCTCCCCATTCTAGGTTTCGCCCTACCTCGGGGATTGCTTCAGTTCCACTTTGTGGAAATTCGCAATGACGATAATTTTCCAAAAATTCCATCATAATAAATTAATTAACATGTCCCACCCGTCATTACGCGATTTAGTCTACCCCGAACCAAATCAACTTCGTCATCGCGGGGCTCGACTTTAGGACGGCCGTGGCGATCCATCCCTTGGATTGCCACGTCGTGAATACACTCCTCGCAATATCAAAAAAAGATCATCCCATAAAATACTTTTTAAAAATCAATATTTAAACCTGAAACAAAAATTAGCAGTAAATTATCTGGTCTGACAAAGAACAAAAAATCACTTGATGAATAGCCAAAGAAAAACTATTTCCTAATGCTTGTGTTGTATAACTCAATATTTTCCAAAGCAATACCTATACCTTTTACTACACACCTTTGTGCATCTTCGGCTACAAAGGCCGGAACACCCGTTTCCTGAGTAATGAGGCGATCAAAACCTCGCAAATTTGCCGTTCCTCCACTCATAACGATTCCTTTATCAATAATGTCGCTAGAAAGCTCTGGAGGTACCTCTTCCATTACTTGCTTTAACATACCTATTATTTTTCCCAGAGGCTCTCTAATAGCCTCATAAGCCTCATTAGACGAAAAGGATATCTGCCTAGGAAGTCCAGTGATACTATCTCTTCCTGTAACTTCCACCATCTCTTCTCTACTCATAGGTATCGCTGAGCCAACTTTTATTTTTATATTCTCCGCCGTTGTCTCCCCAATTACTAAATTATGTTTTCTTCTTATATACTTTGATATAGATTCATCTATTTTGTTACCGGAAACTCTTACGCTTTTAAAAGTTACCACACCCCCTAAGGAAATCACCGCCGCCTCCGAGGACCCACCTCCCATATCCAAAATCATATTTCCCGAAGCCTCGGAAATAGGAATCCCCGCTCCAATAGCTGCTGCCAGAGGTTCTTCTATCAAATACGCATTTCGAGCTCCACTTTCCAAAGTTGCTCCCAGAACAGCCCTTCTTTCTACCTGAGTTACTCCCGCTGGCACACAAACCATAACTTCTGGTCGAAACAAACTAAAGGCTCCTACTTTTCGTAAAAAATACCGCATCATCGCTTCGGTTACAGCGTAATCTGCTATCACCCCATCCCTCATTGGTTTACTCGCCTTAATATTTCCCGGAGTTCTTCCTAACATTTTTTGTGCTTCTTTACCCACAGCCAAAACTTTTCCATCTACTAGGGACACGGCTACCACAGTTGGTTCTTCCAAAACAATTCCTTCACCCACCACATACACCAAACTATTAGCTGTGCCCAAATCTATTCCTACTTTTTTACTAAAACTAAAAGACATTGTCCCAATTGTACCAATTTCCATCCCCACACAAAAGGCATCAATATATAACAATAAACATCATAAGTCATAAAAAAAGACTCTTGGTTATCCAAGAGTCTTAACAATGTTTTCGGCAATAGCCACAGCGTCCAAAATCCGTCCCCCAACGCTCAACTCAAACTGCCCAACCGCTCCGTTTATAATGCATGCTCTCATCAAGTATGCGTATTTCTTCTTTGCAAAACCTGCAAGAGCGGACAAAAAATATTTATCACACTGAACCGTGGAGCTACTAATGACAAAAAAGTTTGAAGTCAATATGGCAATAACCACATCACATTCCCCAAGTTCACTTTTTAAAACAACCGGAACATCCTCGCCAAAGGGAACATCCTCGTGCAAATCAAAAACCTCAAAGTCATTGCTTGCCTTAAGTAATCGTGCCAAAGGGGCCACTATTTGCCTATCAACCGAAGCATAAGCCAAAAATATCTTTTTCACGGCCTAGTCCTTGATCATCTGGGGCACATACCCACCATGGGAGGCAACTCGTCCGGCAATATCCATTGCCACACCATCAATGGTCGACTCCCCAAACTGCGATAACCATTTAGATTCGCCGCTTCCAGGTTTTGCATACGGAAAAGGAAAAGACTCAGCGACTCTATCCAAGATCTCTCTCCAAAGACAGGGCTTGGTAAGTATCGGAATTACACGTACTGAGTCGGAATTAGGCAGCGAATTAACCACGGTAACCATTTCTGATTGACCCACCAAAGATGGCGATACAAACACCAAAACTATATCCGCTTCCGACAGGTCTTTCACCTGAACCAAATATTTTCTCAGACAACGTATTTGGGACATAACGGTTTCGACCAAGTCCCGATCGTTTTCGTGTGCCAAAACAAAATATTTCTTTTTTTCAATCTTTTTATCCATCTTCTCTCCTCTGTAACTTTTTAGTGTATGTTGGAGCCATTCTACCACACCCATGGCAAATTCTCAAGCTATAGGCCACCATCTAGCCACAAAAAACTCCCCAGTTCCAAAAGAACCAGGGAGTCCGTACTCATTCTTATCTCTTACCTTAAAACAACGATCAGTTCCGGAGCGGGAACGTAGTATGTATCATTTCCATACATAACCACACCAAACCATCCCTCATCTGACATCTCGTTCATGCGCCGAATAAATTTTGACTGAACTTCCTCAGACACCTCAAGCTTCGTCAAGATATCCTTCACGCTCTCAAGCCCAATGATCTTTATCCCATCGTGATAAATTGCTCGAAGGACTTCAAAGTATCCCGAGGATAATACAAACGGCTTCTTCTCAGGCAACTTGCCACCGACCAAGTACTCCGATTTTACCCTCCCGCGGGCAGCGCCAAATGGAGTAATCACCAGCGGCAAAGTTTTCTCTGGTTTGCCTTCACCCAGCTCAGCCGCGATCCGTTCCATCATGTTGCTAACGGCAACCTGACTGTCAAAAAAATCAAATTCATCGAACCGTACCAAACCAAAACAAAAACCGTTTAAAGTTCCGGCAAATCTGGCGAAGGGAAAATTTACAGTCAATCTCTCAGCCGCAAAAGTGGGAGCAACACCCCATCCGCTATACTGACCAAAACCTTCAACCATCCAAATCGTTCCAACCAAAGATTTATCAGTCTCATCAACCGGCCAAACATCCATGACAACCTTCGCCAGGTCATTTTCAACGGTCATATACATCTTTACCGAAACCATGCCTTCAAGATGTGCTCCGCTGTGGAGCCGCACAAAGACATATTTTTCTTTCTTGTCGCCAAGCCAAAAAGTTGTCAAGCCAATGTCAACAGATCTCTCGGTTTCTACCAAACCATCACCACGATAGATGATATAAACACGCCTTCCCCCACCTGTCACTTTGTTACCTGCTTCAAGAGCGATCCCAGGTAGCTGTGATCAGCGAAATCTCGCTCCTTCATCTGAGCTGCCACAGCCATTCCCAACACTAACTGTTCGTGAGTCAAAGTCATGCCTGTCATTTTTACCTTCCTTTTTTAAGTTTTTAGGGTATATTTTGCCGTATTCTACCACAATATAGGATATTTGTCCACCCCACCACCTCGTCATTGCGAAGTCGACTTAGGCGACTGAAGCAATCCATCTGGAATAATCTGCATAGATTGCCGCGCTTCGTCTGCTTTGGCAAGACTTCGCTCGCAATGACAAAAAATGTTAAAATATATCTGTGACCAAAAACCCCAAAAAAAAGCGCTTAATCGTCAACATTATCGCCATTTGTTTCCTCATTTTGGGCACGGCTGTCGCTATTAAGTTCGCCAAGGGCTACCGCCCCAGCCTCCAGGACCGCTCCATTCAGGGCACCGGGCTCCTTAGCCTCACTTCCTACCCCAAGTCCGCCAGAGTCATAATTAACGACAAGCTCACTACCGTAACCGACGACAAGCTCTACCTCACCCCAGGCACCTACAAAATCGCCATCGAAAAGGACGGCTTTCACCCCTGGACCAAAAACCTCCCCATCAGACCAGAACTCGTTACCTCTACCGACGCCCGCCTCTTCCCCATCATTACCGCTACCTCACCTCTCACCTTCTACCAAGTCAAAAACGCCAGCTTAAACCCCGACGGCACCAAAATCGCCTACACCCTTACAAATTCCCCCCAAATCACCAGCAACGGTTTGTACGTCCGTTCCATTACCAGTAATCTTTTGGGCTCCAGTGTGCTCCAAATTGCTGAGAATTCTGGCCGCGACTATACCGATAGTCTCCTCATTTGGTCCCCGGATAGCTCTCAGGTCCTAGCCGTCTTCACCGAAACCATCTCCGCCACCAAAAAATCCCCCGCCGTCAACAAAATAACTTCTGCCTACCTTCTCTCCACCAAAGAAAAAAATGCCAACCCCTTAGTCGACGTTACTATTCGACTGCCATTGATTATTTCCCAGTGGCAAGATCAATATGCCAAAATAAACTTACCCACTCTCGCCCTTTTTCCAGAATATTTAAAAAATATTTTAACCAACGAGGCCTACAATGTTTATTTCTCCCCCGATAAAGAAAAGGTAATTTATACTCCCAAAACAAACCAAACCTTACCAACAAACGATATAGGAACCACTCTGCCAAACATCAACTCCACCCCAGACACCAGATCTCTAATCAAAAACCAAACCTATCTCTTTGACCTCAAGGAGGGAACCAATTACCGCCTAGATGTCGCAACTAAGTCCGGCGAAGTTCAAAAAGACTTAATTTTGGCCTCATCTGCCACCCCCTCGGCCGACCTTAACTCCCTCAAGCAGCTCAAGGCTCAGTCCGAAAGCTACTACGTCAGCAACATAATTTGGTACAGCAACTCTCGCCAAGTAATTATTGTCAACAATAACGGCGTCAATGTTATCGACTACGACGGTGAAAACTTAGTCAACATTAACCCCATTATTCCTCTCAACAACTTTGCTGTTCCCAGCACCGATGGCACCAAGCTTGTAACCCTAACCAATCTCAATCAAAAGCCAGACACCTTTAACCTCATCTCTTTTGACCTCAAATAAACTGGTGTACAATATACCAAATCACCTACGGAGGCCCCATGGGACTTTATCAAACTTTTTGTTTTTGTCTTGAATCTCCCGAAGCATATCTCTATCCAGTCTGTAAAATAATACAATTAATCATCGGACTATCTTTCTGGAGCCTTGTTGCCCTTATCATTCTTCTCTTACTCCCAAATAGAAGGTAATCCCATCCTCACCACAGCCCCGCCACCGGCGGGGGTTTTTGTCTATCCATCACCCCCAATCTTGCCTTTTACCCTTCTATAGGATATAATACCCCCAAAATCCACTTTCTTTTACAAGGAGATATCTATGCA
>CAZPFY010000011.1:0-3852 GCA_964586045.1 uncultured Pseudomonadales bacterium
ATTTTGTTGCAAAAAAAAAGAAAACTTATGATTATTCAAGTTCGTTAGCTGATGATCAAATAACTAAAATAGCAGGATTTATTGGAGGGAACGCCTCTGGTAAAACTAATATTATGAGATTGTTTAGTTTTTTAGGGTATTTTGTTGGAAGAAGTGTTAAGGATGATCCTCATCAAGTTACTAATGTTCCTTTTAAGACTTTTTTCAATAACAATCTTCCGTCTAGTTTTTTAGTTGAGTTTGAGCAAAAGGAGGAAATTTATTATTATGATTTTCAAATTAAAAATAATATTATTTTGAAGGAGACGTTATATATAAAAAAATCACCAAAAAGCACTGTTAAGGTTTGTCTTTTTAAACGAGAGAGAGATAAAGTTAAATACTTAAATAACAAATATTTTTCTAACTTGTTAGTGGACTCTTTTCCGAATATCAGAGAGGACGTTTCTTTTATTACTTTTTTCAAGAAGTCGGCTTACAATGTTGATGTGATAAATGAAGTTTATGCATATTTCTCCGAATTTGTGACGAATATAAACGAAAGGGGGGATATAAATAATTTTGGACATCAGTTCAATAGTCTTGAGGTGTATATAGAAGATAAAGATATCAAAAAAGAAATGGAGGATTTTATTTTTAATTTTGATTTGGGATTAATTGGTTTTGATATAAAAAAAGAAGTTAAGGAGGAAGGGATAAAAATTACAGTTAATGGGCTTCACAAGGTGGGAGTAAAAAGTGTTAGTTTAGATTTTAGTTATGAATCAAGAGGAACAAGGGCGTTGTTTTTTGCGATGGCAAATATTTTAAATGCTATAAAGAATAATAGAGTTGTAATAATCGACGAAATAGAAGCTGGATTCCATCCAGAGGCACTAAACAAACTAATAGCATATTTTATTGACAATAATAAGAATAAGAAAGCTCAACTATTGTTTTCTTCTCACGCTCTTGGTTTTATGGACAGGCTAGATATGCACCAAATATATCTAGTTAATAAAGACAACAAGAGTAACAGTGGTGTGTGTCGATTAAATAAAATAAAAGGAATTAGACCAGATGAAAATTTTATGGCTAAATACATGACCGGAGTGTATGGAGCTTTTCCAAAAATTAGAGTTTAGTATGAAATACTCCTGCCTATTGTTTGGAGAGGGGGGAAATGATAAAAAGTTTTTGATCGCACTGTTGGAGCTGGAAAAATTTAAATATCATACGAAAAAGTGGGAGCCAAGTTATGACAGTGCTTCTGGATCTTCTCCTGAGGATATATTATCGCGGTGTGTAAGTTCAATCAGAGGTAAAGAGTATGATTTGATCATTTGTTTTATTGATTTGGATAAGTTGAAAACTGATTATCCAAGAGTTTGGAAAAAAAAGAAGAAAATATTAGAGAAAAAATATAGCAATTTTAAAATTGTCTGGCAAGTTGATAATGCTGAAGACGAATATCGACGGGTGCTCGGAGAAAGCCGGAAGGTTGGCAAGCAAAAGTTAAATGAATTGGCAAAGAAAAACATCAGCAAGTTTATAAATTCGAAGTATGGGAAAAGAATATTGAAGATAATCAAAAAAAAGGAGATAAAGTTGGACAAGATAAATCAAACAACGAGAGCTACTTTCCAGTAAGATGGTAGTGATGGATTATATTGGTTTGACGAGAGAGGAAGCGAAAAAAAGATTAGAGAAGAACGGTTTTAATGAGTTACCGAAGGAAAAGTCTAAGGGTGGGTGGATGATTTTTTTGGAAGTTATTAAAGAACCGATGCTTTTGCTTTTGATTTTGAGTGTAATTTTGTATTTTTTTCTTGGAGAGTTTACGGAAGCTTTTTTGCTTTCGTTGTCGGTAGGGGTGGTGGTGTTTATATCTTATTATCAAGAAAGAAGAACAGAAAAAGCCTTGGTGGCTTTGAAGAGTCTTGCTGTGGTAACGGTAACAGTGGTAAGGAGTGGTCAGAAAGAAAAAATAGAAAGAAAGGAAGTCGTGGTTGGAGATTTGCTTTGGGCAATTGAAGGAGAAAGAATTGGGGCAGATGGGGTAGTGGTGTATTCCAAAAGTTTGATGGTCGATGAATCACTGCTAACCGGTGAGTCGGTGCCGCTGGAGAAAGAAAAAAAGACAAAAGTATTTATGGGAACAATGGCGGTGAGAGGAGAAGGTTTAATTGAGGTTACAGCTATCGGAGTAGAGACGGAAATGGGCAAAATTGGGAAGAGTTTGGAACACTTAGAAACCGAGGAAACTAATTTGCAAAGACAGACAAAGAAAGCAGTACGAAATATTGGTTTTTTGTCGATTGCGGTCTGTATGATTTTGGTGATGTATTTTGGCTTATTGCGACAAGAATGGATTGAGGGGGTTTTGGCGGGATTGACGGCGGGGATGGCGCTACTACCAGAAGAATTTCCAGTAGTAATGACGGTGTTTTTGGCCTTAGGAGCTTGGAGAATATCAAAAAATAAAGTATTGACTCGAAAAATGTCGGCGATAGAGGCACTGGGGTCGATAACGACTTTGTGTGTGGACAAGACTGGAACGCTAACAGAAAACAAAATGAGTGTGGAAGTGGTGGCGGATATAAAGGGGGTAGAAAAAACAAAAAAGATGTTGGGGAGACGATGGTCAGAGCTACTAAAAATTGCAATGATGGCAAGTAGTAGTGATCCTTTTGAGCCGATGGAGGTGGCGATAAAGAGCTTGTTTGAAAAACAAAAAATTAAGTTTCCAACCAATTTTAGTTTGGAGAGAGATTATTCTTTGGGTAAAAGACTAACGGTGGCGAGAGGTTGGAAGGAAAAAAGTGGAAAATATTTGGTTGCCTTGAAAGGTTCCCCCGAGGGAGTAATAGAAAAGTGCAACCTTAGCGTAAAAACAAAAGAGATTATCTTTGAACAAGTGGAGCAATTGGCTGGTGAGGGGATGAGAGTGATTGGGGTGGCGGTAGCAGAAAAATTGAGAGCATTGCCAAAGAAAAAAAGTGAAATTCGGTACAGATGGTTGGGACTACTAGGAATAAAAGATCCCCTGAGAGAGGGTGTGGTAGAAGCGTTGACGGTTTGTGAAACGGCTGGCATAAAGGTAATGATGATAACTGGAGACTATCCCAGTACGGCGATGAAAATAGGACGAGATGCGGGGATGAGGGTGGAAGAAAAAAATATTTTGGTGGGAGATGAGGTGGAGAAAATGACAATAGAGACCTTGAAGGAGAGGCTCTGCGAAACAATGATTTGTGCGCGAATTCGACCAGAACAAAAGTTAAAAATAGTTGAAGCCCTTAAAGAAAATGGGGAAGTTGTAGGAATGACCGGAGATGGGGTGAATGATGCGCCGGCTTTGAAAATGGCAGATGTGGGAGTGTCGATGGGAAAAAGAGGAACTGATGTCGCGAGAGAAGCATCAGACCTAGTACTTTTGAATGATGATTTTGGTTCTTTGGTGACAACGGTAGAGATGGGAAGGAGGATTTATAGAAATATTAAGAAAGCGATGATGTATTTGATTTCGGTACATATTCCAATTGCAGGGATAACCTTACTACCGATACTTTTTGGAGAGCACATGTTGCTTTTGCCGCTACACATTGTTTTGATGGAGCTAATTATCGATCCAATGGCTTCGGTGGTATTTGAATTGCAAAGTGAGAAGGGTTTGATGAAAAATAAACCAAGAAGGAAAGAAGAATCTTTGTTTGGAAAGGCTGAAGTAATGCGAAGCGTGGGTAGGGGTCTGTTGATGCTCTCGGTGTCAGTAGTTGTTTATGCTTTGGTAAGGGATTTTTCTCTGAATGAAGAAATTCTTAGAGGTTCGATGTTCGGATCGCTAGTGTTGGGTAACCTACTTCTTGCGGT
>CAZPFY010000011.1:3862-23079 GCA_964586045.1 uncultured Pseudomonadales bacterium
TTGGTATCTTAGAGAAAAGGTTAGGGATGATAGAATCTAGTAGATGAATGATCAAGTTGAGGAGATAAAGAGTAGGAATAATGTTGTGGATGTTGTGGGGCAGTATGTGGTACTTAAAAAGTTAGGGAGACACCACAAAGGCCTTTGTCCTTTTCACTCGGAAAAAACGCCTAGCTTTTTGGTAAACGAAGAGTTAAATCTTTACAAATGTTTTGGTTGTGGTGCGGGAGGGGACGTGATTAAGTTTTTGATGGAAATAGAGGGGATTACTTTTTTGGATGCCTTGGAAAGGCTAGCTGATAGAGTAGGGATAAAACTAGAAAAAAGAAATGGGGGCGGTGCAGATAAAAAAGCGGAAATGTACGAAGTCATGGAGCTAACGGCGAGGTACTACAACTGGCTGTTGGTATCTGGAAAGTCTGGTGAAAAAGCAAAGGAGTATTTGAAAGGGCGTAAAATTTCGGAGAAAATAATAGAGACCTACAACCTGGGGTTTTCGCTTGGGAGTTGGGACTCGCTTATAAACTATTTAACAAAAAAGAAAAACTATTCCTTAGATCTTTTGGAAAGAGTAGGACTTGTTGTTAAGAAAAATGCTGGTGGGTATTATGACAAATTCCGCGGAAGAATAATGTTTCCTTTGCAAGACTCTGCTGGGAGAGTGGTTGGTTTTACGGGGAGGGTTTTACCAGAGACGGCAAAAGAAGGAGAACCAAAATACTTAAATTCACCAGAGACAGAGATCTACCATAAGGGCAAAATGCTTTATGGTTTTTACCAAGCAAAAAAAGCAATTAGAGAAAATAAACGAGTGGTTTTGGTGGAAGGGCAGATGGATCAAATAAGTTCTTTTGCTAGTGGAGTATCGGAAACGGTGGCAGTGGGAGGGACGGGAATAACAGAAGACCAAATAGAGATGATGGCTCGTTTGGCTAGCAAAGTTTATGTCTCTTTGGACGCTGATGATGCGGGATACGTAGCGATAAAAAGAACGGTAGAGCTTGCAGAAAAAAGAGGTGTGGGTATAAAAGTTGTACAAATAGAAGGAGGTAAAGATCCGGATGAAATTTCCCGAAACTCTCCCTCAAAATGGAAAAAAATGGTAGAAGAAGCGGTTGATGTTTACGAATTTATTTTGGAAAAAGCGGTAAAGAAAAATAACGACGGAACCCCTGACGGTATTAGTAAAGTGCTATTGGAAGTGATTCCATTTTTCTCAAAAATTGAAAATATAGTTATTAGAGAAGTGTGGGCAAAACGATTGGCAGAAAAACTTGGAGTTAGTTTGAATAGTGTTTTGGGAGAAATAGAAAAAAATAAAAGTGGAAAAGTGTTTACGGCTTTTGTAAAAAAAGAGGAGAAACCAAAAGTGGAAAATAGGGTCGATAAATTGATTAAAATATTGGTAGGTAGCTTGTTGTTAAGAGTTGGGGCTGGGGCAAAAGTAAAAAGAATATTAAAAGGTTTGGAGGGGGTTGGTGGGTTGTGGAAACTGTTGAAATTTGTTTTGGATAATGAAGAAATAGTAGAGCCGGCCGAGCTAATAGAAAAAATGCCACCAGAAATACAGGAAGTAGCGAAAGAAATTTACATGTTAACTGATGAGGTGGAAACGGATGAGAAAAATATCCTGGAAATAGCTCTTCAGCTAGCAAGGGAGATGATAAAGGAGCAGCGGGCAGAGCTATCCAAAAAAAGACAGTTGGCGGAAGAAAAGGGGGAGATAGAGAAGGAAATGGAAATAACGATGAGCCTGAGGGACTTGGACGCCAAGGAAAACAAGCTTTTTTCCCTTGATTTCGCTTAAAAATGTGATAAGCTAGGGAATCTATTTATGGCTGACAAAAAGGGACAACTCTCAAACCAACAGAAAATTGATCGAATTCTGGAGCAAGGCAAAGAACAGGGCTTTGTAACACAAGATGATATTTTGGAGCTTTTTCCGAACCCGGAGAAGGAAATAAACGACTTGGATTTTCTTTATGAGGTTCTTTTTAAAGCCGATGTTGATGTTTTTGAAAGTGTTTTGGCGGGGCAAGATGCAGAAATTTTGGAGGCGACAAGTGAACTAGAAAAGGAACTGGAATCGTTATCAAAGATGGAGGACACAGAAGTAAATGATCCTGTCCGCATGTATCTTAAGGAAATTGGTAGAATTCCACTACTCAAAAGAGATGAAGAGATTGCTTTGGCCCAAAAGGTTGAGCGAGGAAATGCTCACGCTAAGGACATGTTGACGAAGTCGAACTTGCGTTTGGTTGTTTCTATTGCCAAAAAATACATGGGAAGAGGAATGAGCTTTTTGGACTTGATTCAAGAGGGAAACAAAGGGTTAATTCGAGCGGTAGAAAAATATGATTGGACCAAAGGCTTTAAGTTTTCGACCTATGCTACCTGGTGGATTCGCCAAGCCATTACCCGCGCCATCGCAGATCAAGCTAGAACTATTCGTATTCCGGTTCACATGGTGGAGACGATAAATAAATTGATTAGAACTCAGAGAAAATTAATGCAGGACTTGGGGAGAGAGCCGACTGATGACGAGGTGGCAGCAGAGTTGGAAACCACACCAGAAAAGGTGAGAGAGATTTTGAAAATTGCTCAAAAGACAACTTCGCTAGAAACTCCAATCGGTGACGATGAGGATTCAATGCTTGGAGACTTTATCCCAGATGAGCGCCAAGCTACACCTTACGAATCTACATCAAGACAATTGATGCATGAGAACCTTGAGGATGCTCTTGGATCGCTTACAGAAAGAGAAAGTAAGGTTTTGAGAATGAGATTTGGTTTGGACGGAAGTAAGCCTTTGACCTTGGAAGAAGTAGGTAAGGTATTTGGAGTAACGAGAGAGAGAATTAGACAGATAGAGAGTAAGGCTCTCCGTAAACTGCGCCACCCAAGCAGAAGAAGAAAGCTGCAGGATTATTTGGAATAATTTTTTGATTTTGTTTTTGCTCGCTTCAATTATCGATTGAATTTTGTTGTTGCGACCGATAGTTCCGTATCTCCTGCGGATACGGCCTATCTACATACTCGACTCAAAATTCCTGAGTACAGGATCCAAGCATTTTGAGTCTGCGTAAGTTCGCACAACAAAACACAATCTCACCTTTCGCTTGCAAATCATCGTGCTCTACGCACTTTGCAATATCGCCACAAAGAACATGACCTCTGCTCATAAATTTATTGCACAAAATATCTATATTTTTGGCTTTGGTTTGCCGGGGACTTGGTGGTGTTTTACGCAGCGAGGTTCGTATTCTATGTCACCAATCATAATGACTGGATCGTTGTAGTTTGCTGGTTTGCCATTTATTAGTCGTTGGGTTCTGGTGGCGTTATCGCCACAACAGTCACCATTTTGTTCGTAGACACAGACAGCAGACGGTTTTTTTATTTCATCGGCGAGAGCCAAAAGAGTTGGCATAGAGCCAAACGGCTCGCCTCTAAAATCAGTAGCAAGTCCACCAAAGATAACCTTAATGTCTGCGTCTAATAGATATTTGATGACATCAATGATTGAGTCATCAAATAGTTGTACCTCGTCGATAATAACGTTGTCTACCCAGCCGTGGGTGTTAATTTTTTGTAGGACAATGTCTATTATCTCTGAAGGGTTGGAGACGGAGTGGGCAGGATAAGTTTTTAAATTATTGCCATCTTTTTCCCGCGAAACTAAAAAATCTGGCATTTCCCATCGATTATCTATGGCTGGTTTAAAAGCAAGGACGCTTTCTTTTTTGTATTCGTCTCTTCTGGCTTCTTCTATCAGGAGCCTTGTTTTGCCAGCGCACATGGAGCCAGAGATACCCTTTAGTTTTTCGGTCATGGTGTTTTTATATTAGGTCCTTGTTCCTTAATTTGACAAGGGGGAGAAAAATTATATGATTAAGATATGTTAATGAATCTGATTGTAAACGCTTTGGCCTTTTATATTGTGTCTTACTTGGTGCCGGGGATAGTAATTGCTAATTTTCAGGTTTTGGCGGTGGTGGCGGTAGTGTGGGGAATTTTGACTTTGATTTTGAAGCCAATCTTGGTAATTTTAACTTTGCCGGTGAACTTTATGACCCTGGGGCTTTTTACTTTTGTAATCAATGCCTTTTTGATTATGTTAATGAGTAATTTGGTAAGAGGCTTTAGTGTAAAAAGCTTTGGAGTAGCGCTACTAGCTGCGGTAGTTTTGTCTCTTGTAAACCTTGTATTATCAAAAATTAAATAAAATAATATGTACTGGAGAGAAACAATGATGGGGGGTTACGGAGGATTTTCACCATTTTTTATGGGGGGTATTGGGTTTTTGGCTATGTGGGATCTTGCCTGGAAGGGGTTTGCTCTTTGGCGAGCAGCTAGAAGAAAAGAACAGTGGTGGTTTTTGGCTTTGCTACTTATAAACAGTATGGGAATTTTACCAATTGTTTATCTTTTGGTTTGGGGCAAAGAAGAGAATGACACCAAGGTTGTAAGGACAATAATTAAAACCGTAACTAAGAAGAAAAAGAAATGATCGTTACTCGGTAACGACGTATTGCTTTTCGGCGACCTGACCCTTGAAGTTCATTTTGCCATCGGTAAAAGTTAAAGACTCACAGTGGAATGACTGTGAGTTTTTGCGAATGACGTCATCGAGTAATTTTTCGGCTTCGGAGGCAGCGGAGTTGGCAATGTTTTGAGGAACCGAAATGGCACCAATTTTTATAGTCGAAACATTTATTTTTACTTGGTCGTTAGTTACCGAGCCGACACCTTTGAGATAAAAAGGAACCTCAATGGTTGGGAGATTGTATTTGTTCATAGCGTTTTTAATATCTGTTTCGGAATATCCAAGTCCCATGGCGTAAGGAATGCCTTTTTTGACGACGATAACCCCAGAGCTTTCGACAGAGCCATCGGCATTAATTCTGGTTTGGACGTTTTTGAGAGGATAGTTTTTCCAGGCACGATTGTTGTTTAAGGCGGTCAGTTCTTTGGAGTCCATGGTAAACTGGGCATCTTTTTTGCCTTCCAATTTAAAGCCGTTTGAATCAGCGGTTCCTTTGGGGGCAGCGACTATTTCGGTGCCAACTTTGTTTTGGGCTAAGGTGCTATCTGCTTGGGTAATGGTGATACCAAAGTTTTTGGGAGAGGCGCCAACTAGGGAGGAGAGGCCTGGGACAAGGCCGGCGACACTAAACCCTGCTAGGGCAACAATGAGGAGAAGAACTAGTATTGAGCCTAAGAATTTGATCATAAGGATATTTTACTACTGGTTTTGACTCTTGACCTTGAATAAAGCATGCCTAATTTGGTACAATAACAGAGTTCGCAAGAACTGTACATTTTTTATTCCCCTGTAGCCCTGCCTGCCGGCAGGCAGGTCAGTTGGTACAATTACTTGTGGGTTGGTATGTATATGTATTAAAAAGTGATAAAAATGGTGATTTGTACAAAGGTCTTACAAATAATCTAAAAAGAAGATTATTTGAACACAATAAAGGTAAAAATCGATCAACAAGGGCAAATACGCCCTGGAGATTGATTTATTTTGAAAGATTTGCGACTAGAATAGAAGCGAGAAACAGAGAGAAATTTTTTAAATCTGGTTCTGGCCGTGAATTTTTAAAAGTAAATATTCCCCTGTAGCTCAGTTGGTATGAGCGCCTCCCTGTTAAGGAGGATGTCGCAGGTTCGAGCCCTGCCGGGGGAGCATTGCTGGATTTTGAGACCATAGTGACTCAAAATTCGTTGGTCTATCTGATTTTTCTTTGAGTTCTAACATTGCAGATATTGTTGGTTCTTCTAAGATCGCTGTTTCAATGAATTGGAATGGTTTTTGTAAACTTATACGCACATATTTGTCGTAAAGTTCTAGGTTCGCACCTAGACCTATGAGTATTTCCCGTTTTTCTTGCTTGTTTCCTGTTGAAAACC
This sequence comes from uncultured Pseudomonadales bacterium, assembly GCA_964586045.1. Taxonomy (GTDB): domain Bacteria; phylum Patescibacteriota; class Microgenomatia; order UBA1400; family MFAQ01; genus MFAQ01. Next base: position 9,776 of record CAZPFY010000011.1, read on the forward strand.
AATGTCTAGCGTGGCAGGCAAAGTTGAATGTTTTTTCGGCGATTTCTTTCCATTTGTCTGATAAAAAATCATCACCATCTATTTTTTCAATAATTAGGTTCTTTTCTGAGACTAAAAGGTCTTTTTGTTCTTTGTACTCTTGGTTGCTCAATATTTCTCCTTCGCTGTTTTCTGGTGATATTTTTAGCCTCAAAAGATTGTTTAATTTTGTTTCTATTTCTGCCTTGCGTGTTGTTAGTGACTTTTGTATCGCAATATGGTTACTTGCCTCTGTGTCGTTTGCTTCGTTTATATATTTAATAGCCCAATTTTTGAACCTTTCGGATATTTGAATTCTTGAAAGTAATTGGTCAAACTCGGTTTCTAGTTTTTCCAAACTAATACTTTTTTGTTTACAGTGAGGATCTTTTCTTTTTGTACAGTGGTAGTAGGTGTAGTGTAGGGGGGTGAAGTTGTGCGTTTGTGATGTAGAATTTTGACACCTTGGACACTCATTTTTGTTTAGTGATGAAAACTTGTGTTTGCATCTGTGGCATATTAATTGGAACTTTTCTTCGGCGGTGATATTTGCTCCACATTCACCACAAACAATAAGTCCTGTATATGAAAAGCTTCTAGTTTTTGGTTTCGGCTTGCCTCGCTTGCCAAGATAAAACTGAACGAGATCAAACTCTTCTTTTGTTATCATCGGTTGATGTTTTCCTGTGTGCCATATTCCACTACCTTTGGGATACTCAAATTCACCATAGTAAAAAGGGTCTGAAAGAGTTAAATATATTTGGCTGATAGTCATCGGTTTTCCGCCTATGCTTTTTCGTTTTGTGGTTCTATATCCGTAGTCGTTATTTAATATTTTGAGCATTTGTCTCACTGAATATGACCCTGTTAGAGCTAAATCCCAAATCTTTCTGATTAGCGGGAAGCTAGTGGGATCAGGGAGGATTGTTTTATTTCCTTTCTCTGCAAACTTGTCGTTAATATAGCCAGCTTTTGCGCCACTTGGCAACCACCCTTTATCTGCTTTTGCTTTAAGACCTCTAACTACATTCACACCCTTACTATCGTTTTCAAACTTTGCTTGCATTAAGAAGAAACCAATCATCATCTTGTCCATAGGATTGTTTCTAAAGGTTTGAGAGGGGGTGACAATTTCGGATAACAGACCTGAATCCATAAGAGAAACAATCGTTGCTGAGTCCATAGGGTTGCGTGAAAGCCTATCTGGATGCCACACAATGACACAGTTTACTAGTCCTTTTTGGATTGAGCTGACCATCTTTCCAAAGTTAGCCCTACCAACTATCTTGGCTGACTTAGCTTCTGTAATTATTTCATTAACTGGTAAGTTGGTTTTTTTGGCAAGATCTGTTAACTCTTTTGTCTGAGAGTCAATAGATAAGACTTGCCTGTCTTCTTGTTCTGACGATTTTCTGCAGTAAATTATGTACTTGTTCATATCTTAAATGGCCGTTCTGGTGAGCTCAAATCCGAAAAGATTTGTCCAAAACGGCCATTAAAAATCCCTTCGGTTAATTTGAGCTCAATTACTAATATACAACTTTTTGAATTCATTTTCTGAATTTTGTTGTGTAACCTTTTCTTTTTAGGACTCCTTGAAAATACACGGCTTTCTTTGTTCTAATTTTTCCTGATTTATCAATATCTTGCACATAGTAAGCGGTGTCTAGGAGTATTGCGGGGTTTATTTCTTTGACGAGTAATGTGTAGTAGCTAACGCTCTCGGTGTCGTTAAGTATTTCAGATAACTGAATTGCTATTCCTTCTGGTGTAATATTTTCTTCTTTTATTAAAATTTCTATTTTTTCTATCGTTGTTTTATTACTGTTAAGAGTTAATGTATTATCTTTATCTATACTGTTAACAGTAGGAGAGTACTTACTTAACAATTCTTTGTTTGAAAAAATTTCGTTGGTACTTTTCATGTTAGTTTTCTATAAATCCTAAGTAAGCTTGAAGGAGTTTTTCCTTGTCAGGGTAGTTTCCTGCATTCACCCCTCCGTCTTCATAGCCAATCTTTAGAAATGCAGATTTTAAATTTGTGATTTGGTTTAGCTTTCTGGTAAATTTAGCTTGAGATTTTGTTCTCATCCTTATTGTCACAACTTCGTTTTTTTCGTTTTGTTTTGACAATACGAGGCTAAACTTTTTTGCTCTGTTTGTGTTCTTCATTTTTTATTTTTGTTGATAATGGTTTGAGGACAATCCTCATAGTGTTTAGAAATTTGTTTGCAAGTTCCATTGCTTGCATGTCACCCAAAAGCACTCCAAATTCTTCTTGGTATATTTCTTTGAATTCATGGATAGCTTTTGTGCTTAACATGTGTTTGATAACAAAACAGCCCCTGAAGTGGGGCTTTCAGAGACTGTTTTCTGATGACTAGATAACTGCCCCAAGTCATGGGATATTTATACTTTTGACAAGTTAATAGTTCAGGACATTAAGAGAGGGGGGTGTTAGCTTATTTCTTTTTCTATTCTGCTTTTGGCTTTGCGAAGAGTGTCGCCGTTCCCCCTGTTGTCTATGTCATCAATATTCAAGCTAAAAGGTTGATTTTTATGATATTCTTCTATTGATTTTCCAAGGAGTTTAATGTCTCTATTTAACTTTGGTTTGTTTCTAGTTTTGTCGTAGTCAGATAAGGTTTTTTGTAGTTTTTTAACTGCAGGCCAAACGGTTTTGATGTCTGTTATTTTTGTGTTGGCAAAGAGTTGTATTTGTATTAACTTTATTTTTGATCCATTGGCATATTCTTTTTCTATTACGGTCGGTTCAAGAGGAGTGTACGAAGTGCGTCCTGTTCTTAGCTTAGGGGAGGATTTGATCTTTTTCCCCATAGTTGCATATGTTTCAAGAAAGTAGTTCCAGTGCATACTTTTTTCTAGCTGAATTCTGAGACTGTTGATGTCGCTTAGAAATTCAGAATAATTAGATAGCAAGTTGTTGTGTGAACTTTCTTTTCTACATTGGTAGATAAACCAAAGTCTGTACGCATCGTTTGTTTTGTATCCGCCTTTTGGTATGCCGTATCTTCTTCTAATTATTGAGATTCCCTTAACAAATATCTCTCTTCTTATTAAAAGCTTAATGTTTTTATAAGCAAGTGGTGTTGTTTTCCCCAGCTGTGACATGGTTGTATTGTATAACTGCACATCAAAAATGTTGATATGGGGGTAGGTGTAGCTCAATGTTGCGGGGGTGCCAAGTTTAATATTCCATCATCCATATACAGTAGAGAGAATTTTCTTGATATGTACGCCTTTATATGGCGAGATCCTCGTAGTCTAAGAAATTTTTGAGAGGGAGCAAGGTTTCTTGAAGCTTGAAGCCAGTCATCTCCTCATCTGAACCAAAGCCAAGCAAACAGATATCATCGTCTTGGAACTTACCTAAAGTGGTGTAAAAGACTCTGTGTGGGTAGTCTTGAAACAATATTTGTATATGATACATGTCGTCACCATACCCGCTATTTTCTGGTGTTAAGTAGCTAAGAACGACAAACTTGCTTTTATAGATCTTTTTTTCAAACGAACTTAATCCTGTTGTTATGTTTGCCAGATCTTTTGGCGGTTCACCTCCCATTACTGCAGGTTCAACGATACAGGCATCATCACTGTTGTTTGCCAGGTAAGCGTTTAAAGCTTTTCTGAGATACTTTACTGGTTCCTGTTTGTACACATTCCTGTAGCTTTCAAGTTCCTCGCTTGTTGGGTTTAGAAAGGTTTCTGTATAAACTGGTGTGTATTTCTGTTTAAGTTTTAAAAACAATAAGATAGCCACAATCAGAACTGTTGCGACTGCAAGTATTTTTCTTTTTTTGTTAGTCACTTAGAGTACTTGTAGCCAGCTTAGTAATGAAAGCAGAGGAAAGGTAAAGATCAGGGCAACTACTCCTTTAATGACAAGGCTTCTGTTTTCGTGTTGACTTAAATTGTTGTTTGAAATTTTTTGATAGATTTGAATACAAAGGTATGTTGTAAAGGCTGTGAAGATTGACGCTTGTACTGGATCAAAGCTGTCTTCAATTTGTGGAATAAATATTTTGGAAAGTTTTAAGTTAATCCATAGGAGTAGTAGTGAGAAGGGGCACAGCAAGAGTGCAACTGGTATTCCATCTGAGGCCCATTCAAGCACACCCTTTTCTTTGTTTGAGACTTCGGCAAATCTACCTTCTATGTTGTTTATTTTAGCCATTGTTTAATCTATAAATATGGCATCCTCGCCACAGACATAGTATGGCATGCAAGCGATACTCTGGCAAGATGCCTACTATTACAGAAAGATTTGGGTCAAGAGTAAGGAAAATAAGAAAGCAGAGAAAATTGTCACAACTTGAGTTGTCTCAAAAGTCTGGACTGGACTTGACCACAATAAATGAGATTGAGAATGGAAATAGAGAGCCAATGCTTAAAACGGTTTGGAGAATTGCAAACGCACTAAAGATGAAGATGTCTGAGATGTTTGAGTTCTAGAGATTTGGACTGCTATATAATGCAGCCATGGCTTTCAAAGGATTGTTTGTTGGGATAGATAGGTATGGATCATCAATGATAAATTGGCTGGGATGTGCCGTGCGGGATGCTACAGCAATGCATGCTCTGTTTTCAGATACCTTTGGTGGAGACGCAACTTTGCTTGTAGATGAACAGGCAACTCGCGGTAACCTTGAAAAGGAATTTGAGAGACTGGTTAATAGTGCAGAGGACGATTTTGTGTTAATTTATTTTTCTGGTCATGGTACTGAGACTCATGAGCTAGTAACCCACGATGCCAACCCTTGGGATTTTCACAGAACAGCTATCCCATTAGATCTTCTTACAAAATGGTTTACTCTAATTCCCTCCAAGAGAGTAGTGTGTGTTCTTGATTGTTGCTTTTCAGGTGGGATGGGAGCTAAAGCCCTTCAGATGGACAATCAACCTAGAGATGTGGAGTCTGAGGAAAACTTGCTTGCTCAACTGTCAGGAGAAGGAAGATTAATATTTACTGCATCAGGTGCTAAAGAAAAGTCGTGGGAAAATCAGAGGTTGGGTCATGGCTGGATGACATACTTTTTACTTGAAGCACTTCAAGGAACTGAAGAGACAGTAAAAGAGGGAAAAATTGGGATATATTCTCTTTTGGAGTATGTAACAAGGAAGGTGGTTGACGCCACTTCTAAGGTAGGAAAAAAACAGAACCCCGCAATTCGTGGGTCTATGGATGGTGAATTCAAATTGCCTTTGTTGAAACCAGGAAGTATTTTTTACGCTGTTTTCCCTGAAAGAAAAATAGCAGAAGTCATCCCTCAAATAAACAGTCTGAGCATTTATGGTTTTCCTCCTGATTTAATTGACATATGGTCAAAAAACATTCCTTCTTTAAATGCCTTGCAGCTGGATGCTGTTAATAAATTTGGAGTATTAAGAGGTGAATCGCTGGTTGTATCTGCACCCACTTCTTCAGGTAAAACTATGATTGGTGAACTTGCCGCCCTAAAAGGGGCTATTGATAGGAAGAGGGCACTATTTCTTTTTCCAATGAAAGCACTTGTCAATGATAAATATAAATATTTCATAGAAACTTATGGTTCTTTTGGGATAAAGACAATTAAGGCTACAGGTGACAGCACAACCGATGACATGAGACCGTTAATGAGAGGTCAATACGACATTTGTTTGCTAACCTATGAAAAGTTTTCGTCTTTGGTGTTAACAAACGCTTTTCTTTTGGAGCAGGTGAATACGATTGTTGTTGATGAGGTTCAGATGATTACTGACAAAACAAGAGGGGCAAATCTGGAATTCATTTTGACACTATTGAAGGTGAGGAAAGCAGAAAAGAATGGACCTCAAATGATTTGTCTATCTGCTGTGATTGGTGAAACAAATGGATTGGAAAGATGGTTGGGGGCACGATTGCTTAAAAGAACTGAAAGACCTGTTCCGCTTGACGAGGGGATTATTAAGAGTGATGGTGGCTACAAATTTATTGATTCGTCGGACAATCAAGAGAAAACACTAGATAATTTCGTTACTCCTGAATATGGTAAACCCAGTAGTCAGATGCTAATTAAACCTTTGGTTAAACGCCTGGTGAATGAAGGTAAGCAAGTAATTGTATTTAGAGAAAAGAGAGGTGACGCCACTGGTTGTGCTAATTATCTGGTTCCATTGTTAGGATTGCCACCAGCCCAGGAAGTTATGGATAAATTACCAACTGGTGACCCATCAGTTTCTACATCCAAACTTAGATCATGCTTGTCAGGTGGTGTTGCTTTCCATATTTCTGACTTAGACCCTGAAGAGAGAGTTCTCGTTGAGGAAGAATTCAGAAAACCTGAAAGTAAAATCAGGGTTATTGTGGCAACAACTACTCTTGCAATGGGAATAAATACTCCGACTGAGGCAGTTATAGTGGCAGGTCTAATGCATCCAGAGAATGTTCCTTACTCAATCGCTGAATATAAAAATATCGTAGGGCGAGCGGGTAGATTGGGAAAATCTACAAAAGGAGCATCTTACTTGGTGGCTTTGAGTAGCAGTGATGCCCACCACTACTGGAGTAGATATGTCAAAGGTCAACCAGAAGATATCAAGTCACAACTTTTTTCCAGAGAGACCGACCCCAGATCATTGATCATAAAAGTTTTGGTGGCAGCTCAAAAGAGTGCTGCCCAAGGTTTGTCTGAAAATGACGTAGTAAGTTTTATAGAAGAGAGTTTTGGTTCTTTTCAGGAACGTTTGCGTGACCAGAGTTGGAAGTGGAGCAAGGAAACATTAATAAACTCCTTGAGCAACCTAGTCTCTCATAAACTAATTAACAGAGAAGTTGATGGAACATACCAACTGAGTGACCTTGGTCGTCTAAGTGGAGAAACAGGTATTGAGGTGGAGTCAATTATTAGATTAGTGGATGCGTTTAAATCTGTGGATCCCGCAGAGATAAATGATCCGACATTGCTGGCGGCAGCACAGATAACAATAGAGGTTGATAAACAATTGTTTACGATGCATCCCAATTCTCAATCTGAACCTAACCAGTGGCTGAATGAATTAAGAGGACAAAATATTTGTGGACTCGTGTTCAACAATCTATCTCGTTATGTATCAAATGCCCGACAACCTGGACTAAGAGCAAAGAAAGCGGTTGCTTGTTTGCTGTGGATTACCGATAAACAACTAAATGAGATAGAAAGTTTACTTACTCAAACTTGGGGAAGATTTGATGGTGTTGCTGGCTATATTAGGAGCGTCAGAGGTAGGGTGATTGATGTTTTACCTACAGTCGCGCGAGTTGGGGAAATATTACATCCGACTCTGAATTTGAAGGATAGATTGACCAAACTTCTGGTGCGGTTAGAGATAGGCGTACCTTCAGGTGTCGCTGACCTGGCGATGTTGGTTGGAGGAAGACTCTCAAGATCAGACTATTTAACCCTTTTTAGAAATGGCGTTGGGACAATAGAACAAATTAAAGCTATATCTGATGAGGTTCTATTGTCGTATCTGAGCGGGGATGAACTCAAGCTCCAGATGACAAGAGAACTGCTAGACAGATCTAAAGAAGATCAAAATCAACCAACTGGGCCAGTTTTGTCTGCCTATGAAGCTTAAACTACTTACTATTATCTAAAATAATAGGTTCTGACTTCGTCCATCAAGCGGAGCAAAATTTATGGGCAAGAAAACAGTCCGTTTGGGGGTTGGAACTTCTGATTGTCCGCAATCAACGTTGTGGTCGTTTACCGTGAGTGGTTCTGATGTATATATCGCTCAGCGCTTTTCTTATTTTTTACAAAAATTTAGCTTGCATAGTTCGGGAAGATGGAGATTTGCATCAAATTCTGACAAATGGACTAAACACGGAGACAGAGCCTTGTTGAAATGGTTGCGCCCGGTTCCTGTTTTTGGTTCGTGGGTGTTAGGCCCAACGATAGTTATTCCTCCCCTGTGGGTTGTGGACCCGCTTACTGTTCCAGATCGCTATAATAATAAGATCTATTGGCTATTACCACCTGGCAAGGATCAGGAAAGGATTATCTTGGTGCTTTTTTCAAAAAATGAGAAAAAAATAGATAGATTTCTTGAAACTTATAAATTTAATGTTGATTGGATAGCGAGTTTGCCTATTAAGGATGATGGTAAGCTTAATTCTGACACTGTTTGGATAATTTCCTGGCTAGATAAAATAAGAGATTTTACAAAAAGCCAAATTAAAGATATTTTAAGCGGTGTAAAAATTCACTACCAAAAAGGTGGTAAAACTACCGGTATCTTTGGTGTGGCGACTCCTATATATCCAGGAAATGCAGAGGATGTGGCTCGTGGTTTGTCACCGACGGTTATTGAAATTATTCTGGGAAGAAACAACTTACAGGAAGATAATTTGTAGGGTTTCTTTGGGATTCGAAACCTTTAATAAAATATATTTTTCTTGTAAAAAAGCCACCTTTTAGGTGGCTTGTTTGATAATTAATCCAGCAAGATACTTCTTATTATTTTCAATTGGATCGTCCATTTGTGGTTGGAAGCGCCATTTAGCAGATTTAGATATAGATAATATTTTTTGGTATATATCGGCGGGATCTAGATTTGCATTTAAGATATTGGGGAATTTTTCAGATGCTTGAACTACTCTGTCATCTTGATTATCTGATTTTCTCCAGGCGGGAATGCAGATAGATGGAACTCCAACAATAGCTAGCTCTAGTACGGTGTTGAAGCCACCACGAGCAATAACAAGATTGGAACTTGCGAACAAGTCAATTAGTTTTGGTTCAAATTGAACGATCTTAATTTTATTGTTTTTAAATACTTGGGTGTAGCTGGTTAGCGGGCCAGTTATCGCAATGATATCAATGCCATTATTCTGCAAATCCTTATGATAAAACACATGAGATATAGTCTCCCAAAAACTATCTAAATATCCATGAAGATCACTGCCTCCACCATTGGAAATGACAATTGTAAATCTTGAATCATTAATCTGATATTTATTTTTTGTAGAGGTGGTATCTATCTGTGAGAGCGATCTCCTAAGAATTGGACCGACAAGAATTAATTTTTCTTGAAGCCTTGAGAATAGTTTTAGGGGTACCTCATCTCGATTTTGATACGGGAGAGCTATTAGCGACATGTCTTTTAAGAGATCATAATTTTTACTTATATATGTCGACATATCTTTATGAAGACGTAGTATTAAAACTTGCTTTGCCCCAACGACTTTTCCCATTTTGATTATGCGACTATCTGTCAGAGTATCGTGAACAATTGCGTTTGGTTGAAAATTAAGAATGACTGAGTCTATAGTAGAATTTCTAATTGCTATTAGGGGATCACTTGGAAGATTTTTATATCCACTGTCTTCAAGTAATCGATGTAGCGGAGGGACATAGAAATATGCGTAACCGTGCTCCTTTAGCATTTGTGGGTCATCAACTTCACTTATAAAAAGAATCTCTGACGTTGGCTCAAGTTTTTTTACGGCATCTGCAACACCGAGCATTCGACAAAGATGTCCAATACCAATACCATTAACAACATAGAATAGATAGCGCATTTTTACCTCCTAAAAATGTAGGCGAATTCGAACAAAAAATATTTTTGAAAGACGATTGCTAGTATTAGGTAAATGTAAGTAAGCGGCGGTGAGATAAAAAGACAACCTAAAATTGGTAAAAGCAAAAAGTAAAAGTCACTAAGTGGATACCTTGAGGAGTTAAGAATAGAAATTTTTTGCCAATAAGTTGATTTTTGTGTGTAGCTTGCAACAAGAAATACCAGGAACATAAGGAACGTAATTAAAGGAAGAACTGTGTTGAGATTCACAAGCCATATGATTAGGGCAGATATTTCAATTAACGAGAGGGCATATATAATGATTTTTGAAGTTGAAATACCAATATTGGTAACAAAGGTATTGGTATGACTGTGAAGATCTTTTTGGTGGTCCTTTATTTGATGAACAATCATTTGTCTGAAACTAATGAATGTTAGAACCAAAAAGAATAGCCAAGCTGATGGTATTGCGTGCCAGCAATAAGCAATTGGAAGTAGTGGTAAAACACGCTGTGATATTCCACCCACAATGATACCTAACAACCCTTTCTCTTTAAACCTAAACGGTCTCTTTGAGTATGAAATACCCAGAAAGAGCGAAAAAAGAATAATGATTAAAGAAATTAGGTCAGTGATGTAATGAATGGAAAATACAAAAAGCAAGATAATCAAGATAACTAAAATTATTTTCAACACTTCAGGTTTGATTATTTGTTTTCCTGCCTGTTTGTCTTGATCAGTATCTGAAATATTATTGGTGATATGCCCAAGAGACAAACAAATACTAACAAATATAATTCCCAAAATTAGCTCATAAACGCTATAAAAAATATTTGTTTTAGGGCAGTAAGTGGCGAAAAAAATTAAAAAGAAAACCAACTTCGTGTCTTTCCATTCGTTCCACCTAACTGCTTTTAGAACAATACTTATTGTGGTCATGCCGCCTCCTTTGTGCTATATACTTTCTTTATGGATAGAGGAATAAAATTGTTGCTTGCAAAAACTGCAAAACTATTTGGTTTAAAATTGCCTCCAATACCTACCGTTTCTGGCTTAATTGTTGACAAAGACAAAGTTCTGATGATAAAGCTTTCGTATAGAGATGGTTACGCTTTGCCAGGCGGAGGGGTGGATGTTGGTGAGTCTTTTGAAGAAGCCCTTAAAAGGGAGGTGGTGGAAGAGTTGGGCCTTGAGGGTATGGGCCTGCGGTATCTAGCGTCTTCTTGTGCTCATAAGAAGGAGTATTCTACGGTTCACGTATCTTTTTTGGTGAGTACGGACAAAAGAGACTTTGTGAGTTCTGCGGAGGGTGTTCCAGAGTGGATGACTTTTTCTGAAGCGATTCAAAAGTGTGTTTACGAAGACGAAAAAATAATAATTTCAAGGTACTATCAAGGAAAAATTGATATTTAGTGATATGGATTATATCAGGGCGTGCCTAGTCTGTTTTAGGCGGGGGTGCTTGTTTGGGAAGAATGTGAAGTGGGGGTGGTGTTTTGAAGATGCTTTGCTTCTTTCTATAAATTTTTGATTGATTCAATTTGTTTTAGATCTTGAAAAGCTTTGGTTATAGCCTCAGAAATTGATATTATAATTTTAGGACTAGCGAGTCACTTGGTACTTAATATACTTTTGGATAATAATGGTAACTATGAAAAATAAGCTAATTTTGTTTGTGGTAGTTGTTATCATTGCTGCTGTTATTCTTATTTCTTATTTTGCAAAAAGAAATTTTGCAGTTTGTCGGCTTGTTGGTGGAAAATTGGAAATAGTTAGTGAGGAATGTGATTGTGTTGGTCAACAGTGTTTGGCGACTACTTGTAGTCACGAAAATAAATGTGTTTGGAATAAGTAGTTTAAATAAGAGGCTTCTGTTTTTTCTCTGACTTGAGCAACAAATCTAAAGTTAGTGAAAGCCTTGCAAAAGCTTGTTAATTGTGGGGTTAGATTAGCTCTTGAGCTGGTTATTTTTAGGGAGCTTGCGACGATTGGGAAATATTTGTGATCGCTCTTTTTGTTTCAATCTATTTTAGCGTTAAGTCTGATGAATCAAGTCGCGAATGGCAAGAAGAACAAATTAGAATTCTTAAAGATCTGAATGACATCACTAAAGATATTAAAAAGTGCTATGTAGGCAAGTGATAGGTTCTAATGTCGTCTATCGGGCGAAGCAAAATGCAAATAATAATTCCACAGTTTGTTTTGTTGGTATAGAATGCGACTATGGGAATAAAGGAATACGAACAAACTTTAATGGGTCCTTTGAAAGAGGCGACAGTGATGCTCTTGCTAAGAGATGATGATGTTTTGCTTGCGATGAAAAAAAGAGGATTTGGAGTTGGCAAATGGAACGGTGTGGGAGGCAAATCTAATCCAGGCGAGGACATTGTAGAAACAGCGATAAGAGAATCAAAAGAAGAAGTTGGTGTAACTCCAGTAGATCCAGCTAAAGTTGCTGTGTTTAAGTACTATTTTCCACACGATAACTTTGGTATGCAAGTTTGGATATTTACCGCAAGCAAGTGGCAAGGTGAACCATCGGAGTCAGAAGAAATGAAGCCACAATGGTTTAATCTTAAGGATATTCCGTACGATCAAATGTGGTCTGATGATAGGATTTGGATGCCAAAAGTATTTGAGGGGAAGAAGTTAGTGGGTAGTTTTATGTTTGATAAGGACGGAAATATAACAGATTACTATACGGATGAAGTTAATTCTGTTGAATAAGATTATAATTTCAGTATGAAAGTTATTTTGACGATGGCCATTACCGCCAACGGAATTATTGCTACTAAGGCGGGAAGTGAAGATTTTTTTTCGGATGAGGTCTGGTCATGGTTTGTAAAACAAACAAAAGGGACAGGCTGTTATATTTGTGGAAGAAAAACATACGAGGCGATGGTTGGTTGGGAAGGAGAATACCTGAACGATTTGGACGGAATAAAAAAACTTGTAATTTCTGGATCTAACCCAGTTTTAAGGGAAGGTTTTGAGTTGACTAATTCTCCAAAGGAGGCTCTATCAAAACTAGAAGCAGAAGGTTTTAAAGAGGTTACGATTTCTGGTGCTTCAGTTAATAGTTCGTTTGTTAAGGCAAGTTTGGTTGACGAGGTTATTTTTGCAGTGAGCCCTGTGGTGTTGGGGGAAGGTATTCCGGTATTTAGTCCTGATGAATTTCAATTATCTATGGAGCTGATGGGAGTTGAGAAAATTGATGGTGGTATTGTGCAGTTGCACTATAAAGTTTTGAAATAGAGCTAGTTGTCTGTGGTTTTTCGAGTTTGTAAATTGGCTTCAAGTTGGGATATTTAGTTGACAGAATGAGACTTCTTTGTTAGAATGCACTAATGTGCTAGTACACTAGTGCTACCCATATGAAAGACAAAAACATAAACGAGCTTGTAGAAGCCTTTTTGCAGGCTAAAAACCGTGATAACACCTTAGACCTACTTAAGGGTTTGCTCACATCCAAGGAATTGGATGAGATAGCTCGTCGGCTTCAGATTGTAAAAATGTTAAAGGCAGGCATGCCTCAAAGGGACATAGTGGAAAAGTTAAAGGTGGGGATAGCTACGGTAACTAAGGGTTCAAAGGAAGTTGCGAAAGGCAGATTTAAGAACATATGAAATTAAACAGTAAAAAGCTTGTTCCGTATCTACAACTGACTGCGGCTATGGCTATCGTTGGTAGCTCTATGGTCGTGGGTAAGATAATTACATCTAGTTTTCCTGTGTTTTTAGCTTCTG
>CAZPFY010000011.1:23089-27027 GCA_964586045.1 uncultured Pseudomonadales bacterium
AGCCTTGGTATAGCCTCACTTATTTTCTTGTTTTTAATAGCGTTTTCTAAGGAAGCTAAACCAAAACTTAACAAGAAAGATATTCTCGTTATCCTATTTCAAGCTTTTTTAGGAACCTTTATTTACAGGATATTGTTGTTATACGGCTTAAGGCATACAACCGCTATGCAATCTGGAATACTAACTAGCACGGGACCTGCGGTTATCGGAGTGCTTTCTTACCTTCTATTAAAGGAAAAAGTAACAAGGAATAAGTTGATAGGAATAATTTATTCGGTCTTAGGCGTGTTGATAATCAATCTAAATACAGTTACAGTTACTGCTACATCCGAACAAAAAGCGGCTCTCTTGCTGGGTTTTGGTTTAGTTTTTGGAAGTGTAATAGTGGAAGCGTTGTTTAGCGTATTGGCTAAGATGGTGTCAACCAATGTAACCCCTCTAGTTATGGCGGCTTTTGTTACATTTTTTAGCTTTGTTATGTTTTTACCATTTTCAGTTTATGAAGGCTTAAGGTTTAATTTTGCACAAACTAATATGGCCGATTGGGTATCAATTCTCTATTACGGTTTATTTGTGACAGTTATTTCATTCCAACTATGGTTTAGAGGATTATCTAAAGTGGATGCGTCTGCGGCAGGGGTTTTTATGGGTGTGGTGCCAGTAAGTAGCCTTATATTAGGTTATTTTATACTGAAGGAGCCGTTTTATTTATCCTACTTAGCTGGTGCGGTTTTTGTTATATTAGGTATATCGTTTATTTACAAAAGTCATAAATATGAATCAAAAAAATAATAAAAAAGTCGGAATTATAGGTGGAGTTGGTCCGCAAGCGACCCAGTTTATCTATGGGAAAATCATTGACCTTTCGCAATCAAAATATGGTGCTAAAAATAATGACGACTATCCACAGATATTAATTGAAAGTGTACCCGTACCTGATTTTATATCTGACACAAGCCGGATAGAGGAGGCCAAAGAAATGCTAATTAAATCAGTTCAATCTTTGACCAATGCAGGTGCTACAAGATTGTGTATTGGGAGCAATACAGTTCACATCTTGCTTGAGGAACTAAAGAAAATCACAGAAGTGGAGTTTATATCAATGATTGAGTTAGTGGCTAAAAAGTGTGTCAAACACGGTTTTAATAAAGTTGGACTACTGGGAACCCCAGTTTTGGTTAAGTCGGGTTTATATGAACAAGAGTTAAAGAATAGTGGTGTTGAGTTAGTCTTACCAACTGAAGATGAAATTGAAATTGCCGACAGTATTATTCGTGATGTTTTGGCTGGCCAAAAAGCGTTTGATAAGAAACATGAGTATATTGGGGCATTAAACGACCTTTTTAGTAGGGGTGCGCAAGCTATTGTCCTAGGGTGTACCGAACTTCCTTTAGCCATTAACTATGAAGCGTTGGGCAACAGGACAATCAGCTCTGATGAAGTATTGGCCGAAGGAATAGTAGATTATTATTACGGTTCTAACGAATAACTTTATATGGATATAACAAAAACGCTTGAAGAAACAGTTGCTGATTTTTTCAAGGCCTTTGACGAAAGAGATACAGCAAGAATTTCTCAAATCTGTAGCCTAGAAACCGTGTTTGTTCACAACAATGGAGTGGTTACGAATCTATCTGAGATGGTTAAGATAATAGATAATACGCAAAATTGGTATCCGAGAAAAAGAGAGCTTTCGGAATTTACAGCACTACTTGGGAACCCATACTCTATTATCGGACTGAAAAATATCGTTGTTTTCAAGCTTCCTAACGAAAAGGTTGTTGAGGAAAAATATAGAGAAACTTGGATATTTAAGGTCAGTTCATCAAATGACTGGAAACCAATAAGGGTGCATTACTCAAGTATTACCCAAGAAAAGCACTCAGAAGAAGTTAAATAATCATTGCGGAAACGATTTTTTTGATACTTTGCCGAGGCGCGTTGATGATCTAGGTTCCGGCTAAGACAATTGGCTTCATGTAATTTATTATATGTTAGTGAGATCGGGTTTATAATTTGGTGTATGAATAAGAATCCGGTGGTAAGTGCTCTTGGGGCGGCGGCGTATATATTTTTGGTGGTTAGTGTGATGAATTTGGTAACGCAGCCACTTAGGAATAAGCCGGATACCTTTTTTGCACCGATTGTGATGCTGTTTGTGTTGACCCTTTCGGCGGCAGTGATGGCTTACTTGTTTTTCTATCAGCCAATACTACTTTTGGTTGAAGGGAAGAAGAAGGAGGCGGTGGAGTTGTTTGTAAAAACGGTGGGAATTTTTGGAATTGTTACAGCAATAGTTCTGACTCTTCTTTTTTCTGGTCTAGTTTAGATTTACTTATTTTTTTATTTTCTTTCTGTTTTTTTGTCAGAGTCGGAGCAATACACGATTAGGTGGGGGACTTCTTCATCTGGATACTTACTCCAGTCATACTTACAAACTAAGTTATCTTTGCGATAACCAACTCTATGGCTGTCGTCGCCTTTTGATTCATTGAACTTCATGTAGGTGAAGTTGTTTTCTTTGAAGTATTTTTCAATGGTTTTTTCATCTTCTGGTGTTGGGGTTGTGTAACTAATCAAATATGAGTCACCAAAGAATGTTTTGAGAGTGGATGGTGATTCTCCTTCACTCCAAAAGATATCAGCCTTCGCTGGGGCTGAGAAGGGGATGTTTGTTTCCTTGGTCAGTTTTACTAAAAAGGTATAGGTGAAGTCGGTTGGAGTGGCGGTTATTGCTGCCGTCGGCGTTGACTCTGTTGATTTTTCGATTTGGGTGATGGTTTGTTTTTTTACACCACATCCGCTTAGTAAAAATCCACTCATAACCACCACTATCAAGGTAAATATATTTTTCATATAAATATCATAGCCTATTTGCATGCATTATCCAGGTTATCTTCAGGTAGACTGTTTGAAGATGGATCTTGGTGCTGAGGGGATTAAGTCTAGTGTTTTAAGAGATTGATAAGCCTGAATCCGCCATAGGAAAAAAGAAGAGAGCCAAAGAGACTTGTTGCAACGGTAGTCTAAAAATAACGACCAAAGGGAACTTTGTAAAATGCGGCTAAAATACTAATGATTTTGCTACCATAGCCTGGGATCATGCGACCAAAAATTAAAAATCCAAGGGAGTTAACCGGCATTTTGCTGAAACCCAAAGGCATTTTTTTGTTTTATTTTTTCGAAGTTGGTTATTTTGCTAATTTTGAGGCCAAAATAATATTCAATCATGGCGGCCGTGGTGTTACCTAAAAAAGCAATTAAAGTGCCGATGAGGGGGCCGTAAGTGATTCCCATAATTATTGTAATGGGGTCTGTGGTAATGGGAGTTATGGCTAAAAGGGGATAAAGAATAAAGGCTATTACTGGAGCAAGTGGCCCAGATTTAATTAATAGTTCTGAAATATTATCGCTATATTTAGACAAAAGCAAAATGACAAAAATTAGAATTAGAATTCCAAAGATGGTCTAGGTTTTACTATTTATTTTTTTGAACTAATGTCAAGTACCCATTGTGTGAGTTTGGGAGCAGGGCGATTTGGTCATCCTGAACAGAACAGAGCGATTTCACTGAGAGAAGCTGCTCTTTTTCAGAGTTTCCCGAATTATTATAAATTTGGAGAACCTAACGAGGTCGGGATTACTAGAACCGCTAAGCAAATAGGGAATGCTGTTCCCGTTTTATTGGGACAAAAGTCATAGGAAAGAGTATTAAAAGCCACCTTAAGGCATTTCATAAAATCGATTGATTTGAATAGTAATTGGTTTCAATGTCTTTGAAATAGGTTCTTGTATTACCCATCAAGCGGAGCAATTTCTACGGATTTCTTCGGAATTTGAAGCCTTGGATATTTAAGTTTGTGCTAGATTTAATGTATGTCTATGATAGGTACCCCGTAAACTAAGACAATACTGAACGACCGACAGTTACAATCAAG
>CAZPFY010000012.1:0-26556 GCA_964586045.1 uncultured Pseudomonadales bacterium
CGAAGCTGTTGGCGTGGATTCCTTGAGTTCTTTTATTGCTCTCTCCACTACATCCACTCTCATTACCATTCCTGCCCCACCACCGTATGGATGCCCATCTACACTTTTATAGTTATCATCACTCCAATCTCTCAGATTATGGACCTTAATTTCTACCTTTCCCGTGCCTGTCGCCCTGCCGATTATTGAGGTCCCAAAAACCCCCTCAAACATCTCCGGAAATATGGTTAAAACATCTATCTTCATCCCTCTATTTTACCCCACAATGCCTTGAGTTCTTGATTTCTTGAGTTCTAGAGTTCTTGAGCTATATAATAGCGTTATGCCCAGACTTGTCCAAAAAACCGCTCATGGTCCTATTATGGTTGGTGATAAAGCCATTTGTATGTGTGGCCTTTCCCAAAACCAGCCTTTCTGTGATGGCTCTCACCTAAAAACAACCGATGAGGACAAGAAAAAGCTTTACGTCTACGATGAAAAGGGTAAGAGAGAAGAAGTGGAAACATCTTGTGATGGTGGTTGTTGTGGTGAAAATTGTTGCCAACAAGAAAATGAAGATGAGTAGTAAAAAACAAATTGCTGTTATTGTTATCCCAACCTACAACGAAGCTGGTCACACAGCCAAAATGATCGACTATCTTTTTACGAATGTTTTTCCAAAGATCAAAGATTGGAACTGTTTGTTGTTTTATGCCGATGGTAATTCACCAGACGGGACAGCTGACATTATTAGAAGAAAGCAAAAAAAATATCCTGACTTAAAATTACTCGTCGAGACAAAGAAGGAGGGTATTGGTGCTGCTTATGTCAAAGCTTTTAAGCACGCCATAAAAGAGTTTAAGGCAGATGTACTAATTGAATTTGATAGCGATTTTCAACACCCACCTAAAGATATTCCTATTATGCTAAGGGCGATTAGCAATGGGGCGGATTATGTTTTGGGATCTAGAAAAATTAAAGGCGGAAGTAATCCTAAAGGTTGGGGTTTTAAACGTCTTTTCTTTAGTGAAGCTGGTGGTTTTGTGGCTCGAATGGTTCTTTTCTTTCCGACCAAAAACTTTTTCAAAATAACAGATCCTACTACCGGTTTCAAAGCCTCTAGAGTCAAGGGTTTTGTGGATTCTATGGACATGGATCATCTCTATACACGCAGTTTTGGTTACAAACTTGAGTTTCTCTACAAAATGATCAACTTGGGCGCCAAGGTCAAAGAGATACCTCTTCAATTTGGCCTTCGTAAAACAGGTGAGTCAAAGATTGAACCTCAAACAGCCAAGGATATTTTTCGAACTGTTTTTCTTTTGCGTTGGAATGATCCGATTACTCAAAAATTTTTAAAGTTTGGCTCTATTGGTCTTTTTGGCTTTATCATCAACAAAGTTGGTCTCGATATTTTTGCCAAATTGCTTAGCAACCTTATTGGTTTGGTGGGGTTAAGAAACACCGTTGCCAATGCCTTAGCCGCCGAAGTTTCTATAATCAGCAACTTTATTCTTAATAATCTTTGGACCTTCAAAAACGAAAAACTTATTTGGGGGAGTAAACTTGTCAAAAAGTTCGCTACTTTCAACCTCAGCTCTGTTGTCTCTGGCATTATTATCCCTAGTATTGTTATTGGTTTGGGAACTCAAACTTTTGGCGATAAATATAGAACGCTCTTTTTGGTTATTGCGGTTTTCTGTATTACCGTTCCCCTTAACTGGTTCATTTACAACACCGTCATCTGGAAAAAAACTCAAAAACTCTAAAACTCAAAAAATCAAAATTTTGTTTTACTTTCTTCTTTAGAAATAATACTTGTTAAGATGTAGTTAAGCTCATTTGCTTCTTTGATTAGTATGTCTATTTTGTTACTAATTCCGTCAGCTGTTACGGCTAACCCTTGTAGCCAGTGAGATGTTTCCCTTGCTTCTTTTCTTGAAATTTTTAGGCACTTAACAAAATCCTTACTACTCATAGCACAACTTGCTTCTTGAAAGTTCGCCCCGATAGATCCCGAAGACGCTACGACTTGTTTTATAATTCGTTCGTTAATTGGGGAAATATTTATCAACTTACACAGTTTAATAACTTCTATAAATAAATCTCTTGATCTTTCCTCTATACTTTTCACTTTATTTTGAGTTTTTGATTTTTTGTACTTTGAGTTTTTAAGAAGATCTCATTATTTTGAGTTTTTGATTTTTTGTACTTTGAGTTTTTACAAGTATGGCGCCCAATCCGATACCGGGCTTATGTTATGGAGTAAAAAGTTCCAAGAATACAGTAGTATTGGCAGGGCGAGGATCGCAAGCATGATTTTAAAATTCTTTTTTTGCAAATATTTATCCAATCCTACAAGCATAAACGGGGCTACGGGGATTATGTATCGGCTCACATCTCGGTGGGCGACAAATAAAGTAGAAAGGAAAAACAATCCCGCAAAATAATACTCTATCTGGGTTTCTTTTTTTCGAAGCTCTAAGATACCGAGTCCAAAAACTAACCAAGTCATAATAATATCTTCAAGCCAAAAATTACCAACCCAAACTTGCCCTTGAGGCGCGAAAATGCTAAATGGAGGCCAAAACAAATGAATGTTATCACCACTATTAAAGTAAGCAAAAAAGTCCCCAGTCCTCAGTTTATAAAAATAAAACAAATCGGGAATTGCCAAAGGCATAAGTAAAATAGGGGCATACTTCCACTGAATTCTCTTCAGTTTTATCGATTCGATCAAGGCGTAAATTCCGTATGCAGCCAGCAGTAATACAGCCGGGCTTTTGGTTAGTAGAGCCAGGTATCCCCAGATTCCTGCAAGCCAAAACTTTTCTTTCCGAAAAGCGTAAAGACTAGCTAAAACAAAAAACATTAGCCAGGGTTCAGGAGATCCAATTACCCGCAGAGACAGAAATCGAGCCGGAAAAAAAAGTAAAATACTTGTGAGCCACAAAGGGTTAAGGCTTAGCTTAAACTCTGTTAAGTATTTAAAAAACATTCCAAAAAAGAGGAGGCTGCCGACAAAAGTAGCTACTAGCATTGCGTTTGGTCCAGGCAGAAAAAGATCAAAAAAGGATATCACTGCTGGATAGAGCGGTAAGTGGGCTGGATAGTATTCGACCGGTAATGGAGCCGAAAAATCTCTTTTAATTTGTGTTTGGTTGTACCAGGTTTTGGCGATTATCAAATAGTTTGGTCCATCATAATTTTTCCATAAAGCAATTGGGCCTTCACTAAAGTCCATTTTCCACATTGGCACCGTCGCTCTAAGTCCAAATGGCAACCAAGTTACAAAAGTTAATAGGGTTAAAGAGAGCAAAATAGTTAAAAGCTTCATGAGCTTTAGTATATACTTGTCAATATCATGGGACAAATAGACAAACTATCAGTATTTTTGCCGGCATACAACGAAAGTGCCAACTTACCAAATACAATCGCAAACGTGGTAAAGGCCCTCAAAGCAAACATTCCTGTCTGGGAACTGATAATTGTTAACGACGGATCAAAGGACAACACAGGTCAAATAGCCGACAAATACGCCAAAAAAGACAGTCGCATCAAGGTCATTCACCACAATCCAAACCAGGGTTACGGACCCGCCCTTATAAGTGGCCTTTACGCTTGCAAATACCCTTGGATTTCTTTTATTGATGCAGATGGTCAGTTTGACTTTAGCGAAATTAAGAATTTTATAGCCACCCAAAAGAAAACTGATGCGGACTTGGTAATCGGTTTTTACAAAAAAAGGCAAGTTCCATTTTCTCGCAAGTTAAATACCAAAATCTGGCAAATTATTGTCTGGCTTTTGTTTGGACTAAAAGTTAAAGACATTGATTGTGGATTCAAACTTATTTCCAAAAAAGTTTTGACAAAAATTGAAAAACTCCAAAGCAAAAGAGGAGCTTTTATAAGTAGCGAGTTTTTAATCAAATCTCAAAAAGCCGGTTTTAAAATTGTTGAGATAGGTGTTAGCCATTACCCCCGCAAACAAGGTGAAGGAACGGGGGCAAACATCGACGTTATTATTCAAAGCTTCGTTGATCTCTTCACTCTCTGGAAGAAATTGACGTAGTCGTCATCCTCGCGAAGGCGGGGATCCATAAATATAAGCATGAATGATTTTATTAAAAAAAACAAAGAAATAATTTTAATTTCTTTTATTGTTTTTATTGCCTTGCTCCTCAGGCTTTACAAAATCGATCACTACTTAACCTTTTTGGGCGATGAAGGTAGAGACGTTCGTATCGTTCGCGATCTTATCACCAAAGGAAATCTGGTCTTTATTGGCCCCCAAACCAGTGTCGGCAACATGTACCTTGGCCCTCTATATTATTATTTAATCGCTCCCTCCCTTGCCATTTTTGGTTTAAACCCAGTTGGTCCTGCTGTCATGAACGCTTTGATTGGTACAGTCACGGTTTTTGGAGTCTGGCTCGTTGGTCGACAATGGTTTGGACCCCTCGCCGGTCTAATTGCCAGTCTTCTTTACGCCATTTCTCCAGTAGCTATTATTTATTCACGTTCGTCTTGGAATCCAAACCCCACTCCGCTATTCTCGCTCATTTGTGCATACGGTATCTATCAGGTTTGGCAAAAAAAAGATTACCGCTGGCTTCCTTGGGTGGGGCTCTCTTTTGCCAGTGCTCTGCAAATGCACTATCTTTCATTATTGCTCCTACCCTTTTTAGGCATTTTTTGGCTTCTGTCCCTTAACTCTCTCAAAAACAATCTTGTTTTAAAACGCCAACTCTTAATTTCGACTCTTTACGCCTTTTTACTTTTTTGTCTAATGATGTTTCCTTTAGTTCTTTTTGATCTTAAACACCAAGGGATGAACTTCAATGCCTTCAAGACTTTTTTTACCAATAGAGAAACCACGGTCAATCTCAATCCAACCAAGTCTGATCGTTTTGTCCCTGTTATGGTGACCATGATCACAGATCTTGTTTTGGCTCGCCAAAAATTATTACCAGAACTGATCGGTTTAATTACCCTTGCTCTAAGTTTTTACTTCGCCAAATTTAGTAAGGTAAAGACTCCTCTCCTTTACATTCTTACTTGGATTTTATTTTCCATCCTAGGGCTCGCTGTTTACAAGCAACACGTTTACATCCATTACCTAGGGTTTATGTATCCTGCTATGTATCTTTTGCTTGGAGTTTTGTTAAGTAGTCTAATTCAAAAAAATACTACAACAAGAATTTTTGGATCTGTAGCCCTTGCTATTTTATTATTCCTAAATATCAAATATTCACCCCTAAAAGACACTCCCAATAATCAATTAATGGTTACAGAACAAGCGGTCGACTCAATCATCAAGGCCTCAAACGGAGCTCCATTTAACTTTGGCCTCATCGCCAAACAAAACTACGACGAATCATACCGTTATTTCTTTGAAAATAAAAAATCCTTAATGGTCAGGGGAGAGGATCGAGTTGTTGATCAGTTATTTGTTATTTGTGAAGATGGCGATAAGTGCCAGCCAGAGGGTAGCCCTGTTTATCAAATTGCCATGTTTGGACCGGCCTCCACTTCAGCAGAGTGGAGAATTGACAGGCTCAGGTTATTTAAACTAGTTCACAAACAATGAGCCCTTTTGCCAACGCACCCTTACTTTGGATCGACTTAGAATATACAGACCTAGACGTTAAAAGGGGTAAAATAGTTGAAATTTCGACCTTAATTACCGACGGTAAGTTAAAAATAAAATCCGAAGGCCCCTCCTTAATAATTCATCAGCCAGAAGAAGTACTAACTTCAATGGTTATGTGGAACCAAAACAATTTTACTCAATCCGGCTTATTGGATGAGATTAGAGACTCAAAAGTTACCCTAAAGAAAGCCTACGATGAAACTCTTAAATACATCAAAAAAAACTGCGGATTCCAAACGGCCATGCTCGCTGGTTCCTCGGTCTATATTGATCGAGAATTTTTGGGAGAATACATGCCCGAGATCTACAATTATCTGCACCACCACATTGTTGATGTCAATACCGTCAAGGAACTAGTTAGGCGCTGGTATCCAAAAACACCTGTGTATCCGAAAAATTTCGCCCATCGTGCCAAAAGCGATATCCTGGAATCAATAAATGAGTTAAAATACTACAAAGAGGCCATCTTTAAATAAGGTCCGATAAGCCATGAAAAAAAAGCTTTCTATAGTTTTGAGCAATTACAACGAAAAATCCAACCTTCGTCGTGGCGTTTTGGAGCAAATGAATAGCTATCTCAAGACCGTTAGCTACCCATACGAGGTAATAATCAACGACGATGGTTCAACCGACGGTGGTGACGAGATTATCTTAAAATTTGTCGAAAAAAACAAAAATTTTAAATTGATTAAAAGTAACCATGGTGGCAAAGCCGCCGGAATCTGGAACGGTATTCAAAAGGCAACAGGAGATATTGTCTTTTTTACAGACATGGACCAATCCACTCCACTAAAGGAAGTGGAAAAGCTTCTACCGTGGTTCGATGACGATTATCAAGTCGTATTTGGATCTCGAGGTAAAATGCGAAAAAACTTTCCCTTAACGAGGCAAATTACCTCCTGGGGTTTCCGTTTTGTAAGAGGAGTATTTTTGCTCCACGATGTTGTTGATACCCAGTGTGGCTTTAAGTCTCTCGATATAAAAGTGGCCAAACAAATTTTCCCAATGCTCCAAATAATTAAGAATCCCAAAGCTATTTCCAAGGGCTGGTCTGTATCAGCTTTTGATGTTGAACTTTTGTTTCTTGCTGAGAAGCTTGGCTACAATCTCAAGGAGGTCGATGTCAACTGGCGCGACGAAGACACCTCAACCGATAAAGGCAAAAACTTTATAAACGAATCCATGGATATGTTAAAACAAATCGCCAGAGTAAAGCTCAATGATCTCCAAGGAAAGTATGATCAAAACTAGTCCCGTCATTGCGAATTACGAAGTGCTGAAGCAATCTCCGAGCATGTTAATATATGAAAAAACTTAATTCAAAAATATTATTTGCAACTATAATTTTTTGCATTTTCGCTTTCTTGCGTTTTTCCCGTATCTATTCTGTCCCGGTTTTTGTTGACGAAGCTATTTATGTTCGTTGGTCGCAAGTAATGAAAGCCGAAGCCTCGCTACGCTTTCTCCCCATGAGTGACGGCAAACAACCTCTCTACATGTGGTCAACTATTCCTTTCCTCAAGTTTATTTCTGACCCACTTGTGGCAGCCAGAACTCTTTCCACCTTCGCTGGATTTGGTTCCCTGATCGGTTTGTCATTACTAGCTTATTTATTCTTCAATAGTCTCCCTATTTCGCTTCTCACTGGCTTGCTTTATGCCATTACACCCTTTACGGTCTTTTTCGATCGTATGGCTTTAGCGGACAGCCTGCTCGCTATGTTTGGAATTTGGAGTCTGGTATTTTTTAAAAAGTTTCTAGACACAAGAAGCTTGGACTGGGCCATGCTTACGGGATTTGCCCTGGGAGGAGGGCTGCTCACCAAGTCACCAGCTATTATTTTCTACATATGGCTTTTTCTTGCTGGAATATTTTTAATTAACCTCAAAAAAGAAACCAAAAAAACACTACTAATCCTCGCCTTAGGTTTCTTTTATATTTTAGTAATTTCTCAAGGCCTAAACGCTATTCTAAAGTTGGGACCCAATTCCCAAACTGCCGGTACCAGAAACTTAGACTATCTCTACACTTACAAAGAAGTCCTCTCTCACCCCTTAATCCCCATTGTCGGCAATCTAAAAACTACTTGGGGCTGGTTTTGGGCCCTCCTAACCCCAGTTAGCTTATTAGGAATTATTCTTTCTTGGAAGGAAAAACAATTCCGCTCAGTTTTCTTTTTATTACTTCTCTGTTCCGTATTGCCGCTTTTTGCCCAAGGAGCTATTGCCAAGGTCTACACCAGTCGTTACATTCTTTTTGCCATTATGCCTCTCATTCCTCTTGCCTCTCTTGGTCTTTCAAAATTAAAAAATTACTATCTAGTTCCACTTTTACTTTATCCCTTTGCCCTTTCTCTTATTAATATTTATTTACCAGTATCAGCCCATTTGCCATACGATATGGCCACTGGCTACTATCAAGAGTGGACAGCCGGTTGGGGTCAAAAAGAAATCTCAAACTATTTAATCAATTTAAGTAATCGGGGTAAAAAAATAGTTGTCTTTACCGAAGGCTTTTTTGGCACGCTTCCCGACGGTCTTCAAATTTACACTCAAAAATACCCCAACATTACCATTGTTGGTTCTACTCCTATTGCCACCATTATCCCAGAAGGGCTAACTGGTTCAGCCAAAGACAACGAAAGATTTTTTGTGATCAATAAGTCCAGAAACAAACTACCCGAGAAAGAAATGGCCAAACTGGAACTCGTAGGGGAGTACCCAAAGCTTCCTAGATTAGACGGTACCCACGAGTCTCTTCAATTCTTCAGGCTCAAATAGAGCCTGGTTGCGATTTCCTATAGGTTTTGTTATAATACCTCGTCCGAACCTGAAAAACCTAAAATACAAGGAGTATTAAGAATGAAAAAAATCAAGTTGTATGCGGTTATCGCACTGGTTGTTCTTCTGGCGACCCTTCTTCCCGCCTGCGCCCCGCAAGTTCCTGCCCCATTCGTGCCTGGATCAATTCTCATTTGTCCCAAAAACTACGAGCCAGGCGTTTCAACCTGCAGAGAGAAACAACAGATCACTGCTGAAAACATGAACACCCCGCAGATGAATTCACTGACCGAACAAGAATACGCGGCGGTTTTGTTGCAAGCAAACCAGGTCGCCATCTTCCAGGTCGAAGGTAATAGCTACGGCATCTACAAAGATCCTGGCTATCAACCAGTTCCCAATGACTACGCTCGCATTTATCCAACGGACGTTCGCTACGTAACCTCTGACTACAAACCCGATGAGGCGTGCGGAGGAAATAACGAAATCAGTTGTCTGAAGTCGTTAACCGACATTACCATGAAGGGACCCAAGATGTTTGAGGCAAGTTACGTCTTTGCGTATACTCTCAACTTCGGTAATCCCGCCTCGTACAAAACCTACTACGAAGCAGAAACAGAAAGAGGTCTAAAGGGTTACGATGCGTTTATGGTCAAGTACAACGACGATTTTCGTAACACGCTTCGTGCCTCAAACGCTATCGATCCGACTCCCTGGCTTGATAGCACCAAATCAGATGGCGACATCAAGCCATACTGGCTCGATCTACTGGCCAACGACCCAGACATGGCTCAGTACAAAGACCTCGTTATTCTTGATGAAAAAGAATTTGATATTCGCTACTTCAAGCAGGTTGTAGTCAAAGTGGACGACCAAGTTCAATCGAATGATGTCTTGGAACAACAAAAGTGGGACAATACGATTAAATACCGCGATCAGTTCTGTTCCGAATTCCCCGCAGGGTCAGAACTCCGCTTACAGTGCTACAACACCTTCACCTGCCTCGAGGTAAAATGTAGCGCCATTGTGAACAACGCCCTCCGATCATGGGAACTCGATATGTTCAGCACAGACCCTACTGCAACATCAGCTCCTTAAGTTTTTTCAAAATATTTATGCCCGGCAATCGCCGGGCATGTTTTTTATCTCCTCAATTCCTATATAATCAAATCAATGGAATTTGTTTTGGCAAAGTTTAAGTCAGTTTTGGAAGTAATAAAGAAGAATTGGGCTGTTGTAGCCGTACTTTTGCTCACAATACCCGCCATTTGGGATCTTCTTCAGCCCGGCTTTTTCCCTATGCACGACGATCTTCAGATCTTTCGTCTTTTTGAGCTCCACAAGTGCGTCCTAGACCTTCAAATACCCTGTCGCTGGGTGCCTGATGCCGGTTTTGGCTATGGATATCCTCTGATGCAGTTTTATCCTCCCATGCCGTATTACCCCATGGAGCTACTCAAGCTCCTAGGTTTAGGCTTCTTCTGGCCCGTAAAAATCATGTTTGCTTTAGCCTTTGCTGTCTCGGGAGTAGGCATGTTTGCCCTAGCCAAAAAATTCTTTGGCCCTTGGGGAGGTATCTTTTCCGCCGTACTTTATGTTTATGCCCCGTATCACTCTGTAGACATTTATGTTCGGGGAGCAATGAATGAAGCCTGGGGTATGGCTTGGTTTCCTCTTGTTTTGTTATATATCTATAATTTAATTTACAATCCCAAAAGTAAAAAGAATTTTTTACTGCTTGGTATTTTTCTCTTTTTACAGTTAACCTCTCACAATGTGATGACCATGGTTTTTGCTCCAACCGCTGTTATCTGGGCCATCTATTGGCTAGTAGTCACCAAAAATTTTTCCTCAATCACAAAATTAATTTATTCAGGTCTTTTGGGTATTGGACTTTCAGCCTTCTTTTTTATCCCCGTAGTTTTGGAACAAAAGTTTGTCCATGTCGATTCTATGATGGTCGGTTATTTTAACTATCTTGCCCACTTTGTAGATCTTAAACAGCTTTTTACCTCTCGTTTTTGGGGTTTTGGTGGCTCTACTTGGGGTCCAGAAGATGGGATGTCCTTTTCTATAGGAACTCTTCAGTGGGGATTTGCTTTACTGGCTGGGATACTTGCTTTGTTCAAGTTCAAAAAAGACAAGCCTGGTTCTGTCATAATTCTTCTTCTGATTCTTTTTGGTTTTGGTTACGCTTTTCTTACCCACAGCAAATCGGTTTTCTTTTGGGATCATCTCAGTTTGTTGCAATTCGCTCAGTTTCCTTGGCGCTTAGTGGCTTTAGTGGTCTTTTATTTTTGTTTTGCGGCTGGCTATCTTTTTACTATCAATATTTCCTCAATACAAAAAACTCTTTTGTTGGTGCCACTTATTATTATGATTATTACTTACAATCTAGCCTTTTTTAGGGTTGATCGCCACTCCAGGGTAACCATTGAAGAAAAACTATCTGGTGCCCAATGGGAAAATCAAGTAACAGGAGGAATTTTTGATTATTTACCTCGCACGGCCACCAGGCCACCAGGCGATCCCGCTTTTACTATTCCAAAATTTTTAGAGGGTAATGGGGGAGTATTGAACTTTAAGTCTGGTTCCAACTGGCAAGCCTTTGACGTCAAAATATCCACCCCAAATGCCAAGGTAATGCTTCCGCTTTTTGCCTACCAAGGTCTCGATGTTTATGTTAATAATAAAAAGGTCAAAACCGAAATGGATCCCGATTTGGGAAGAGTAATCGTCAATCTCAATAGCCCCGATAATCATGTCAAAGCCAAAATTTGGCTAACTCCTGTTAGGCTTTTTTCCGATATCTTATCTCTCCTTTCATTTGGTTTTGTTATTTATTTGCTTAAGTCCAAAAATGGAAAATAACGATACTCTTACGGTTTCAGAAGTCAAAACTCGGTCCATTTCCGGCGTTCTGGCTCTTATTTCTCGAACTTTTATTGTTCAAATAATCTCATTTGCCGCCACGCTCTTGTTGACCCTTTATCTCGATCCTCAGACTTATGGTATTTTTTACCTTGTTTCCTCTGTAGTTAATTTTCTTTCCTACTTCTCCGATATCGGACTCGCCGCTGCCTTAGTTCAAAAGTCTGGCCAGCTAAGTCGCAAAGACCTGGCTACTACTTTTTCGCTCCAGCAAATCTTAGTCTTATCTTCCTTGACCGCCTTATATTTTTTAACTCCCTTTATCAAGCGTCAGTATGGACTAGATTCTAGTGGTGTTTTCCTTATTTTTGCCATGGGTTTATCATTCTTACTTAGCTCACTAAAAACCATTCCTTCTATTATGCTCGAGAGAGAAATTAAGTTTAATAAACTAATTCTTCCTCAAATTCTCGAAACTTTAACTTTTAATATCGTTGCGGTTTTTTGTGCTCTAAAAGGAATGGGTGTTACCTCTTTCTCTTACGCCGTTATTGCGCGCGGAGTAGTCGGCTTAATATCTGTTTATATTGTTTATCCTTGGCTTCCTCAAATAGGTATTTATAAGGAATCGCTTATGTCGCTTCTTAAGTTTGGACTACCCTATCAAGCCAATACTATTCTGGCCATTCTCAAAGACGATGGCGTTACCATATTGCTAACCAAAATAATTGGCACTACCGGGTTAGGTTATATTGGTTGGGCTAGCAAATGGTCGGGGCTTCCACTTCGCATGGTGATGGACAATCTTTCCAAAGTTTCTTTTCCCGCTTTTGCTAGACTTCAAAACGATAAAGAGAAGCTCACCAAAGCCGTAGAAATAAGTTTAAAGTATTTAACTTTAGTTATCTTCCCCATATTAATAGGTATGGCCTTCGTCGCTGGCCCCTTGGTCGAAGCCATTCCCAGATATCAAAAATGGTTACCTGCCATTATTCCGTTATATTTTTATCTCTATAACGCCGGTTGGGCAAGTATCTCTACTAGTCTTACAAATCTCTTAAATGCAACAGGCAACATCAAAGTTACTTTTAAGCTTATGCTGATGTGGACCTCACTTACTTGGTTGACCATGCCCGTCTTTGCAATTAAATTTGGCTTTTTGGGAGTTGCCTATGCCACAGCCATTATCGCCACTTCTTCTATAGTCACAATTCTTTTTACCCGAAAAATTATCAATATCAATTTTTCCAGCATTTTAAAAACGCCGCTAATTTCCTCTCTCCTTATGTCTATCTTTTTATACTTCAGTTTAAGATTGGTTGGTTCAAACCCTTATTACATAATCACCATATTTGCTGTCTCCCTTGTCGTTTATGGTTTGTCAGTTTTAATTATTGAGGGCAAACAGTTTTTCCTCACTACCAAAAGTTATTTTTTACTCAAACATGTTTAATATCCTCTCCCTACTTCTACTAGCTTTAACTTTTTTTATCCGTCCTTCTGCTGTGCAAGCTTTCAAGGCGACAACCTTTGTTACTTTTAGTAATCCCGTTACGGGCTATGAAGGCTGGGAAAATTCCAAACAAACCCCTCTCGATCTCCCAAGATTTATTTATGAAGAATCGACCCCTTCAGCCCTGCCCATTACTTGGCTTCTGCGTTACGACGCCATTGAAAGTTCTACCATCTCCGCTTACTTTGCCAACCTCGTTTCGGCAGATAAAAATCAATCCTTGGGACTTTTTCTTACCATAACTCCCAACCTTGTAAATAGTTTGGGAATTCCATATCCTCCTGGATTTTCAGAACACAACGCCAATCGAGTTTTTTTGTCAGGCTATCAAGATGAGCAAAGAAAACTTATTATCGATCGCTATATGTCGCTCTTTTTTGAGAAGTTTGGTTTTTATCCCAAGTCTGTTTCTGCCTGGCACCTAGATAGTTTTTCCCTTCTGTATCTTCAAGAAAAATATTCAGTTCTAACCGCCATGAACTGCGATGATCAGTATAGTATGGATCAGTATCGTCTCTGGGGCGGTTATGTTGGCAGTCCCTACTTCCCAGACAAGAATAACTCTCTTATTCCAGCTAGAAGTTTTCAAAACAGAGTCAATCTTGCTATGGTTCGCTGGGCACCCAGAGATCTTTATAATTTTTACGGCAGTGGAATTTCCTCAATGTATTCCTTCCAGATTAATGATTATTTGGGTTTAGGCTTAAACCATGATTATTTTCAAAATCTGCTAAAGCAGTACTCTCAAAAAAACTTCAATGAATTTACTCACTTTAACCTAGGCTTAGAAAATGGTTATAGTTTGGTTCAGTACAAAACTGAAATCAAAAAAGTCATAGGCGACTTGGGTAAGTATAGCGATCAGTACAATCTTCGACCTATTTCTCTTGCTGACTTTGGCGACTGGTTTAAAGCTCGTTACCCAGAGAGTTCACCCGCTTATTTTTATAAAACAAAAGATACCTTGGCAAAGTCGTCAGAAGAGGTCAGCTGGTATCAAAGCCCGTGGTATCGATTAGGCCTAAAATCTGACAATGGTCAAACAAAAATACTAGATCTTCGTGTCTACAATCGCGAAACATATGAAGATTATTTTAATACCCCAAACCAAAGCACAAGTTTATTTCACGAGATTCCAGCCGTCATAGATACTATAAAAACCCCGAGTCAGGTATATAACCTGAACTTCTCTCTGGCAACAAGTATTCAAAAATACAACAAATACACCGACTTTTGGGAAATTACCCTGGTCGATATTAATAAAAAAATAATACTTAGTCCAGACAAAATTACCTTTGTTGGTTTTAGTCCTCCTGCTATTAACTCAAAAGAAATAAAGGTTACTGAGTTGGATGGTAATACAGTCTGGATTTTTGTCCCCCAAACTCCATTCAAAACTTCTCTCCATCCACTTTGGCTCGTTGCCATTGGCCTATTTGTCTATTTTTTATTCAAAAAAACCAAGCCACCAATTATAGGTATTATTCTTGCTTTGTTTGCAGGTTCCACCTTATATCGTAGTGGCTCTCTTTACTCTTTTGGAATGGGCTTTTGGGGTCCAAATGGACACGATGCTATCTTTCATCTCTCAATCATTGAACATTTTCGTCAAAATATTTCATCTTTGGCTCATCCACAATTTTCTGGGGCATACCTCAAAGATTATCATTTTCTTTTTGACTATTTTCTTGGTTTTGTTGCAAAAACTACTTCCACCCCTCCCACGGTTTTGTACTTTCTTATTTTCCCAATTTTTTCTTCCCTGGCAATCGTTTATTTTTTAAACTCTCTTCTTTTAAAATGGAAATATAGCAACTTAGAAAAAAATCTTGCCTTTATTTTTGTTTTTCTTGGTGGCTCCTTGGGCTACCTCCCCAGGCTCTTCTCGGGGCAAAATATTTTATCTGGTGAATCTGCTTTTTGGGCAAATCAATCCTCCTCAATGTTCCTCAACCCCCCCTTTGTTCTTTCTATAATAGTTCTTCTCATTTTCCTAAATCTTCTCGAACCGTCATTCCGGACTAGATCCGGAATCCAAAAATATGTACTCCTTATTCTCCTCGGCGGACTCCTGGCCCAAACAAAAGTTTATGCCTTCATCCTTCTACTAGGGGCTCTTCTCCTCAACAAAAAATTCAAACTTTTTGCTGGTGTTCTTCTTGTTGGTGTTCTTATCACCCTCCCCTTTATTTCCTTTTCAGGTTCGCCTTTTGTTTTTCAACCACTTTGGTTTACCAAAAGTCTATTTGCTTCTCCAGATAGAGTTTCTTGGCCCAAGTTGGTTCAGGCTTGGCAAACCTACGAACTAGCGGGACCTTTTTATAAGCTTTTTGCTGTTAATTTATTTGCCCTCATTGTTTTTTTGGTTGGGAACCTTGGTTTTCGCCTTCTTGGTTTTTTTGATCGCACTCAGCCAATAGTTAAGGTCATAATAGCACTTGGTATTTTGATACCTCTTTTCTTTACCCAAAAAGTAAATCCTTGGAACACTATCCAATTTATGTATTACTCTATTTTCTTTTTGGGAATTTTCGCCGGCAAAGAATTATCCAGGCATAAACTGCTAATTGTCCCTGTTCTATTTTTGGCAACATTTACCAGCTTCGGAACTTTCCGCGATTACTTTTCTTATCGCTCTGCTTCCAGAATTGGTTACACAGAGCTTGCCTCGCTATCTGTTCTCAAAAATCAACCCAAGGGTATTGTTTTATCCCCAGTGTTTCAAAACAATCTCGTCGCCACCCCAAAACCTCAGTATGCCTATGTCTCTAGTAGTTACATTTCCGCTCTAAGTGGTCAGCCAGAATTCTTGTCCGACACCATAAACCTAGATATTACAGGAATAGACTACAAAGAACGTTTTAACAGCATTCAAAGGTTTTATTTTACCGAAAACAAGTACTGGGCCAGGCAGTTTTTGTTGAATAACAACATTAAGTATGTCTTGGAAACACCCCTAACTCACCTCAAACTTAATCCTGCAGACCTTGGCCTCACCACCATCTTTGACTCGGGTGAAATAAACATCTACAAGTTTGCTCAATAGTCACCAGTCCTCTCTGTCATTGCGAGCGCAGCGTGGCAATCTATACAAATTACACCAAATGCACGCCGTCATTGCGAGCGCAGCGTGGCAATCTATACAAATTACACCAAATGCACACCGTCATTGCGAGCGCAGCGTGGCAATCTATACAAATTACACCAAATCATCAAATAGATCTTTCCACTCAGGATTAATTTTATTTATCAAGTCCAACTTCTTCCTTCTCGATCCAGCTTTTATCTGTTTTTCTCTTTTGATTGCCTCTCTAATATCTTCGTGAAATTCATAGTAAACCAAGTTGTGTAGTTTGTATTTTTCTGTAAAGCCTTCAACAAGGTTATTTCTATGTTCCCATACCCGCCTCAGTAGGTCTTTGGTCACCCCAACATACAAAGTACCGTTCTTTATATTAGACATTATATAAACACATGGGCATTTTGTACTCATTTATATAGATTGCCACGGTCGCAGTGGGCGACCTCGCAATGACAATCATTATATAATCAATATATCCATGGCCAAAGTAAAAATCTCAGCAATAGTCAATACCAGAAACGAGGAGAAAAATATCGAGGACTGTCTCAAGTGCCTTGCTTTTTGTGATGAAATTATTGTTGTGGATATGGAATCCACTGATGATACCGTTAAGCTAGCCAAAAATTATTCTGATCGTATATATAACCATCCGGCCATTGGATACGTTGAGCCAGCTCGAAACTTTGCGATAAAAAAAGCCACTGGGGACTGGATTCTAATCGTCGATGCCGATGAAAGAATTCCCAAAACTCTAGCCATCAAACTTCTTGATCTCGCCAAAACCGGCGAGGCAGACTTTGTCCGACTTCCTCGGAAGAATCTTGTTTTTGGACAGTGGCTCCAGCACTCGCGTTGGTGGCCGGACTACAACATTCGCTTCTTCAAAAAGGGGAGTGTGGAGTGGCAAGATGAAATTCATTCTGTCCCGGTTACCATTGGAAATGGTATTAGCCTAGAGCCACAAGAAAGTCTCGCCATTGAACACCACCACTATCAAACCATCGACGAGTACTTTTCTCGCGCACTTCGATATTCCAACCAGCAGTCAAAAGAGCTAATTGCCTCGGGTTATAAATTTGATCCCATGGATCTAATTTCCAAGCCCCTTGGCGAATTTATGTCTCGCTTTTTTGCCGGAGAAGGCTACAAGGATGGGTTACATGGTTTTGTTGTCGCCATTCTCCAGTTTTTTTCCATTTTACTTGTCTATTTAAAAGTTTGGGAAAAGGATAACCATCGCCCCGTCAGAGAAGCTAGCTTTTTAAAAGTCTGGCAAATAGGTTTTGTTTCCAAATTTCGCGAACTTCGTTTCTGGTACCTTACCACCCTTATTCAACACACTCCCTCAAAAACCACCACCTTTTTCCTAAAGCTCAAACGCAGATTATTAAAATAACTTTTTCCAAAGTGAATAAAAAAATAATTTTTGTTATTCTGATAATCGCTATTTTCCTAATTGCCGTCCTGAGACTTATTTCTCTCGAAGATACTTGGGTCTGCGATGGCGATAGTTGGGTCATGCATGGCCAGCCTAGTAGTCCTATGCCAATTACACCCTGTGGTCAATCCAGAGCTTGCACGATGGAAGCCAAAATCTGTCCAGACGGCAGCGCCGTTGGCCGGTCTGGTCCCAATTGCGAGTTCGCCGCTTGTCCAGAAGTTACCAGTCTGATGAACAAAGAAGAAGCCCTTGAAATTGCCAAAAAGTCCTGCCTGAAAGGCGGCGAAACCGTCGGCGGTGGCAGTTACAACCCCAATTCCCAAACCTGGTGGTTTGATGCCAATCTAAATAGCACCAAGGAGGGCTGTAATCCTGCCTGTGTCGTCTCAGCAAAAGCAAAAACTGTTGAGATCAACTGGCGTTGCACCGGCCTCAAACAGCCTCAGTAGGCCTATAGTTGTGATACAATCAACCAAATTCAAATCTACATCGGAGGATGAATGAAGCACATTTTAAAATGGTTAAAATCAGTTTTTGGACTCAAGCTCTATACCTTCAAAAATGCCGAAATATGCAAGGTTGTGGGACCAGAAAAACTTCTTGATTCACTTGTGGGTTTTCTTGGTTTTGTCTACGTCCATGATGGCACAGCGATTGCTTGGGCAGCATTTTCCCAAATCGATAGTAGTGGCCGTAACTCTATCAACGGCTTTAGCCTGTCAAAAGTCACTGTCGTGCCAGCTTCACCATTAATCAAGTTTCTAATCACATTATCGCTTGGCTAACAAATCATCGTAAACTCCCAAATACATGGGAGTTTTTTGTGCTTTGGGGAGTCAAACAGAGATATAATAGAAAGTAGATGAAAATAGGTTTTGTCACCGTCAACTTCCATAGCGATCAAGATACTCTTGAACTTCTTACCCAGCTGCAAAAGTGCAAGCTCCCTCAAGGCGTAAGCCTCCTTGCTTATGTCGTTGACAACGATCGTTCGGACAACCTCAAAAAAGAAGTTAAGAAATACTCTAAAGCGCTATATTTAGAAAGCCCAGGAAATGTTGGTTTTGCTGCCGGTAATAATATTGGCCTAGCAAA
Organism: uncultured Pseudomonadales bacterium; assembly: GCA_964586045.1. Classification (GTDB taxonomy): domain Bacteria; phylum Patescibacteriota; class Microgenomatia; order UBA1400; family MFAQ01; genus MFAQ01. The sequence goes on from CAZPFY010000012.1 coordinate 18,415, forward strand.
ATGTTTATCCGACGAGGTCGATATTATCGTCATGATCAACAATGACACTTTGGTTCCCGATGATTTAGTTTTCAAAATTCTTTCCTCTGCTATAACCGACGAAAAGGTGGGTGCTGTTGGTGGCCTTATCTATTTTGCCAAAGGTTTCGAATTTAAAGATCAATACAAAAAACAAGATCTGGGCAAGGTTGTTTGGTATGCTGGTGGGAAGTACGATTGGAACAATGTTTATGCCAGCCACATTGGCGTTGATGAAGTCGATAAGGGTCAGTATAAAAAAGAAAAAGAAATCGATTTTATAACTGGTTGCTTGTTTATTACCAAGTCCGAAGTTCTCAAAAAGATAGGTCTCTTTGACGAACGTTACTGTCTCTATTTTGAAGACTCAGACCTTGGTATGCGAATCAAAAAAACAGGACTTAAACTAATTTTCGATCCTAATATCGTCATTTGGCACAAGGTTGCCCAAAGCTCCGGAATCGGTTCTCCGTTGAATGATTACTTCCTTACTCGCAACAGACTTTTATTTGGCTCCACCTACGCATCAGCCAGAACAGTTTTTGCTTTATACCGAGAAGCCGTCAAAAAACTCTTTATTGGCACCAAAGCCCAAAAAATGGCGGTAAAGGATTATTTTTTCCGGCATTTCGGTTGGGGAAACTTTAAAAAAATCAAATGAACACTATCTCTGCTATTATTCTTGCAAAAAACGTCGCCGAGGAAATTATTCCGGCGTTAGTATCTAGTCATTTTGCCGAAGAAATTATTGTTGTCGATACCGGCTCTACCGATGATACCCTAAAGATTTGTCGTCGCTATAATGCAAAAATTATTCAGTCTCCGGGAAGTAGTTTTGCTAAGTGGCGTAACGACGGTGCAAAGGAAGCAAAAGGGGACTGGCTCTTATATTTAGACTCCGACGAAAGAATTCCTGTAAGGCTAGCAGAAGAAATACGCAAAGAACTAGATGACCCAAAACATCAGGCTTATACAATCTCAAGATATGAAGTCTTTTTGGGTAAACACCTGGTCCATTGGGGAGATCCCAGGGTTTTGAGATTGATAGAAAAAAAGTCACTGGACAAGTGGCACGGCCGAGTTCACGAACAACCCAAAATAAATGGTTCGATCGGTGAGCTAAAAAACCAAATGATTCACCTCTCCCACAAAAACATCGATGAGAAACTACCTAATACTTTAGTCTGGTCCAAAATCGAAGCCGAACTCTTATTAAAATCGGGCCACCCTCCCATGGTCGGTTGGCGGTTTATTCGTATTATGCTGACAGAATTTTGGGGGAGGTGTGTAAAACAGGGTCTGTGGCGCGACGGGACCGAGGGTTGGATTGAAATAACTTACCAAATGTTTAGCAAGTTTGTAACTTACGAAAGGCTTTGGGAAATGCAACGTCAACCATCACTCAAAAAAACGTATCACCTTATTGACGAAGACGTCGTTAACGAGTGGAAACAATACAAAAAATGAAAAAAGCTATTATCTTTGATCAATATTTAAACATGCTCGGCGGCGGTGAGCGATACGCTTTGAGTTTTGCTTCGGAGCTAAAAAAACTAGGTTACTCAGTTGAAATAGCCTGGGAAGATAGCTCCACCCTAACCAAGGCCACCGAGCGATTTGGCATAGACTTTTCAGGTATCAAAGCGAATGCTTATGCCTTTAAAATTTTTTCTAGCAAAAAATCTCTTATAAAAAAATATCAACTTACCAGAGGTTATGATCTTATCTTCTGGATTAGTGATGGAAGTTTGCCGTTTCTTTTTTCCAATAATAATCTTGTCCATTTTCAAGTCCCCTTCAAAAAACTGGGAGGCAATTTATTTCTTAATAAAATAAAAAGTCTTTTTGTAAATAAATTCGTCTACAACTCCGAATTTACCAAAAAAGTTCTCGAGAAACGTCTTTCTCCTCAAAAAAGCCACATCCTCTACCCACCCATAGATATCAATAGCCTTGAGGGTGGTAAAAAAGAAAAAATAATTCTTTCGGTTTCTCGCTTTAGCTCAATAATGACCTCCAAAAGGCAAGATATTTTAATTGAGGCCTTTAGAAAATTTTCTCGTCAAATCAAAGACTACAAATTGATTCTTACTGGTGGTTTAGCTGGTGATGACTCCATCATCTCCGATTTAAAGAAACAATCATCTGGGCTCAATGTTTTAATAATTCCTAACCCTAGCTTTACAAAGCTAAAAGAGCTTTATTCCAAATCAAAGTTCTTTTGGCACGCCGCTGGTTTTGGTATAGATGAAGAGAAAGAGCCAGAAAAGGTCGAGCATTTTGGCATGACAACTGTAGAGGCCATGGCCTCGGGCTGTATCCCAATTGTCATTAACAAGGGAGGCCAAAAAGAAATACTTTCAAAAATTCCTCAGCTACTCTCCGAGACTGATGACCAATTGGTCAGCAAAACTCTTAATATTGCCAAAAATTCTTCAATCCAAGCAAACTTGACTGGCAAACTAGTCGTTTTCTCAAAAAAATACTCTCTTGAAGCCTTTAAAATAGGTATTTTATCTTTACTTAAGTGATAAAATTTTTTTAATGAAACGTTTTTTGTTAATCCTCATCGCTGTTATTTTAGTCCTTTCTACTTTAATTAAACTTCAGGCAGTCAATAACTACAACTTTCCTTTTACCATGGACCAAGGGCGAGATCTAGTGGATATTCGTCAAATGGTTCTCAGTCATACTCCCAGATTAGTAGGCCCCACCACAAGTATTAACGGCGTTCTTCTTGGACCGTTTTGGTATTACTTTCTTCTCCCTCCCTTTTTGTTGTCGGGAGGTAATCCTCAAGCTATCATGTACTGGCAAATACTCTGGTACCAAATTTCTGCCATTATTTTATGGCACGTTGTAAAAAGGAAGGATTATCTTCTCGCTTCGCTTATCGCCATTTTATATCTCTTAATGCCTATGGGTTTCAATACTGGGCGCTACTTTTGGAATGCCAACGCCATGCCAATCTTTACCGGTCTTTATTTTGCCTGTTTTCTTTGGGCCTTGGACAAGTTAAATTTTAAAAGACTATTTGCCTTGGGATTGCTAGCTGGTCTCTCTGTGCAAATCGAAGCTGCTTTTGGAATTCTCTTTTTCCCCTTTGCCTTTCTCTATATTCTATTCTGTCATTCCGGACTTGATCCGGAATCTATAAAAATAAAATTCAAAAAAACTATTTATCTTAGTATTGGCTTCTTTGTTACTATCTTGCCCCAAATAGCCTTTGAGATTAGGCATGGTTTTATTATGACCAAGATTTTGCTGGCTGAGTTCACCGGCAAAGGAGAAATGCTCGGAGAAAAAGTATCATTTCTTGAGCGAACAAGCGATCGCTTTTCTCAAGCCTTAAAACTTATTAGCTTTACGGGACATATTTCTCCGGTCTGGATTCAAGCCTTGCTAATTTTAGGTATTCTAATTTTAATATTAGGCATAGCTTTTCGCATAGTTCCAAAAAAATTACACAGTCTCTATTCTTTAACTTTTGGCTTTTTGATTTTTTCTTCAGCTTTCTATCTACTGTTTCCTCAGAAATTAAAAGAATGGTACACTTTGGGGCTTTGTATCGTTATTTCGTTGGTTGTCAGTATAGCTATGTATTCTTTAATAAAATCAAATAAAATTATTCTTAAAATTTTGGGTATTTATTTGATAGCGTCCATAATTATTAATACCGCTTCAGCACAACTGGATTATTTATATAACTACGCTCTTCTCCCATCTCAAGACAGAAGTCTTTTGAGAAACGAGATTGCGGATATAGACTGGGTCTATCAAAATGCAGCTGGTAGAGGTTTTAATGCCTATAGCTATCTTCCCTCTGTTTATGACTACCCGTATCATTATTTATATTGGTGGTATGGAACAAAAAATTATGGTTATCAGCCAGCAGACGTTGCCTATTTACCTGGTATGCCCGAGTACATAAAAGACAATAAAATTATCTGGACCACAACAAAACCTCAAGATAGCTCTGGCTTAACATTTCTAATAGTAGAGAAAGATTTAGACCTTGCCAAAAGAGAGAACGCTTGGCTGGGCAATTTCTCAACGCTCTGTATAGTTAAGGAATCAGTCTTTGGTTGGACAGCCCGAGCCATAATGATGACTAAGTGCCAAAAATAACTTTTAGTCTCTCTTTTTTAACGCCACCAAATAAATTATTGTTATCAAGGCCGAAATAAAGCTAATCTTTATTCCCAGCCAAAAACTTTGTGGCTCGTAACTAAAGACCGCCTCACCCTCGGCATCTTTTAAATTTACACATCTAAAGATCCCTTCACACTTTTCAATTGCAACCTTTTCACTATTTACCCAGGCTTTCCATCCTGGGAACCAAGTATCTGCCAAAAGCAGGGTTTTGTTTTTACCATCCTTGTAGGAAATTTTTATCTTATTTGGGGAATATAAGTTTATTTTTACCTCTCCTTCACTCGAAGCTAGGTACCGGGCTCTCGGTTTGTAATCAGCATTTTCTAGTATCGCCGTGGCCTCGGTTTCAAAGATTTTATGCCATCGCTTTTGATCTATGTTGTAGTTAATATTCATGCCTCCCAGTTTTCCAATTTTGTCTCTTTTTACTACCACCAAGTATTTCACATTAAATTCACCAAGAGACTTAGAATCGTATCTCTCTAGTTCTGAGTATCGCGAAACAAGGCCGCTAAAATTCCCGTTAATCTTTTCCTGATAAACCTTAGCATATTCTTGAATTGCCATAGGATCGTATCCAGAAGGGCTCATAAAACGATATTGCATCCAAGTGGCGGGTTTTTGATTTTTCTTTTAGAAAACTTATTACTGGAGTGTCTGGATATACAATTCGTTGAGGAACAAAGGGAATGTATTTCCAGCCAAAGCGAAACATTTCCAAACAGGTCAGAATTATGATTCCCCAAACAAAAATTCTCCATTTTTTGGCCAACATAAACATAATTGAGTAAGCCAGCACCATTCCTCCTGGTAGAATTAAATTTCTTATTGTTACAGCTTTTTTTTCAGCTAGTAGCATCGCGGAAGAATTTGATGAGGTCAAAATCAAATCATTATATTTTGCCAAATAAAACATCGCAAAATAAGCGGCAGATACAACTCCAATTGAAAACATTATTTTTTTAGCACTAATTTTTTTTAAGTCAGAAATTACAATTGCCGCCAAAACAGCAAGGCTCATGGAAAAAATAACAGCTACTCTGCCAGCTGAGCTGGTGGATACTCCAGGCACATTATATAAATAAATTGCTCTTCCCAAAAATGTATCAAATCCAAACATAAAAGAGACAATTGCCGTAATACTAAAAAATCTAACGTACTTGTTATTTCGAAACAAAAACAACGATGTTATAAACGTAAATATTGAAAATACACCAGTATAAAAAATTGCTTCGTGGTAATTAAATGCCCCAAAAAAATTTCCAGTGGCTGGATTGCCAAAATAATCAGGAGCTATTAGTGTAACCAAATATTTCAATGGAAGTAAACCATAGTTATATGCCGATATATAGTTTTCAACAGACCGCATTCCAAGATTCATAAGCTCAAAAGTAGGAAATAGTTGGAAGCAGACCAAACCAATTGTCAGGATGGCAGGCAAAATCAATTTTGGAAGCAGAATAAAATCTCTTGTTTCTAGCCATTTCCACAAAAAGTATATTGTAGTTAGAACGGTTACATAAACCATAATTTGAAAGTGACCAGAAGTAATTAGTAGAAAAAATATAATTGGTAACCAATACACAAAATAGCTTTTTTGGGTTTCAAAATACTTTTCCAAAATTATAAAAATTAATGGCATCCAAATCATAGCTTGGTCAGCAGTTACAAATTGTGCCCAACTTATTGCAAAACCAGAGTATGCATATATGATTCCTCCCAATATCGAACCAATTTTATTAATTTTTATTGTTCTTAAAAATAAAAACATAGTAAATGCACTAGCTACAGATGGGAAAATAACCATCAAGCTCCATCCCCAAATATCACCAAAAAATACGTGAAGCAAATTAAGAGGGTAAAACACACCTGAGTGAAAATTTGCAAGCATTGGATATCCAGAATATGAATATGGATTCCAAAGTGGAATTTGCATGTTTCTCCACCCTTCTCCAATTAGACTTTTCCACATATAAAACTGAGAAAATATATCTGATATTAAAGGATTTTTTATGTACACACCAGCTGGATATCCCCATTTATTTTCTAACCATGGTAAATATGCGCCAACCATCAAGTCTCCGGGAAAGGGGACATAGCCCTTCAAAAACACTTTCCAATAATAAACAAAGCTAGCCAACAAAAAAACCAATAATGGCCAAAATTTCTTTATGTGTTTCATTTATTTTTAATTATAATCCACTTAAGACCAAATCACTCTCGCCTGATATACTTTAAACCAGATGAAATCGACTATTGACGTCATAATCCCAAGTTACAACGGTAAATACCTCCTCGAAAAAAACCTGAGCTATGTTTTTAAAAATACCTCTTGTTTGGGTAAGGTGATTATTATCGATAACGGGAGTGATGACGGCACCGTGGAATGGTTGTCCAAGAATTATCCCCAGGTGGTTACTGTTCGTAACAAAACAAATCTAGGTTACACCAAACCTATCAATCAGGGTGTAGCCGTCTCTGACTCCGAGTATTTAATTCTCATTAATAATGACGTTAGGCCCAAAAAAGACTATTCCCAAAACGCTTTAAGATATTTTAAAGATAAAAATGTTTTTGCTGTAACTTTTAACGAGGAACAGTCTTCCTGGCCAAATATGAGCTGGTCAGAAGGAAAAATTCAATTTACCAAAGGTGGCGATAAAAGCAAAGCGGTTTTCTCTGCTTGGGCATCTGGTGGGAGCGCCATTTTTTCACGCAAAATATGGGATAAACTTGGTGGCTTAGACGAGATCTATGCTCCTTGGTACTGGGAGGACATCGATATTGGTTATCGGGCATGGAAATCTGGATACAAAATAATTTGGGACCCAAATTGCAATGTTATTCATGATCACGAATCAACCTCCAAAAAACTCAATCCCCAGTACGTTAGCCTTATAAAACAAAGGAACGAACTTATTTTTAATTGGCTAAATGTTACGGATAAAAACTTTGTTTTTGGGCACTTTGCTTTTTTGGTAAAGCATACCCTATCTCATCCGGGGTATCTTAAAATAGTCCTTTTTACCTTGTGGCACCTAATGTTTCACAAAACCCTAAAAAGGAAATTTATTTTTAAGGATCGGGATATATTAAAATTATTCTCTCAAGCGCTATGAAAATCACCGTTTCAATAATAACTGTAGGTTACAAATCAGAAAAAACGATTAAACCTTTTCTTGATTCAATAAAAAAAATAAATGATGGTTTAAGTAAAGAGGTTATTGTGGTTGACAACTACCCACTAGATAAAACCGTAATTACAGCCAAAGGCCATTCTCTAAAACCTACCGTCATTCCCAACACTGAAAATATCGGATTTTCCAAGGCCATAAACATGGGCTTAAAAGTAGCTCAGGGAGAATATATTCTGATTATTAATCCCGACACCAGATTGGTAGGCAAAGCTCTTTTGAGTTTAGTTGAGTTCGCCAAAAAACAACCAAAGTTGGGTGCTGTTGCTCCCAGGCTTTTAAATTACGACGGTTCAATCCAGTCCTCCTGTTTCCGTTTTCCGACAATATTAAACGCGGTAAAGTATATGTTTTTAGGACACCAAACTGCCTATAAAAAATATAATCCCGGAGATAGTATTGTTACCGTCGATGTTGCTGTTATGGCCGCCTTTCTTGTCCCAAGGTCAACCATCGACCTGGTCGGGGGGTTGGATGAACGTTTTTTTCTCTACTACGAAGATGTGGAGTTTTGCCGTAGATTAAATATGTTTGGCTTACCCGTATACTATTTACCGACCGCAAAAGTAAAACATGCCCATGGTGTAAGTGGTAACTTTACTTCTCATCTTCATAGCCCACTTCTGGCTTCAGCAAAAATATATTATGGTCCATTTTACTTTGCCATTTTAAACTCTATTCTTTGGTTGGGCCATAAATGGCAAGTAATTCTGAGAGGTAAAAAATATAGAGATTAATTTTTGCCTGGTAAGTCATTATGACAACCCAAAATTAT
>CAZPFY010000013.1:0-25067 GCA_964586045.1 uncultured Pseudomonadales bacterium
AAAAATAATACCGATGGCGAAAAAATAAGAGTAAGCGAGGGAGAGGGGGATGGAAAATTTGGTAAATGGAGAGCGAAAAAGTTCGCCGACGTAGGGAATAGTGTTATTAATTAGTAGTCCACCGCCGAGGAGAAAGAAGTAACAGATGAAGAGGACGCCAAAAAAAGATTTGCTCCAGGTTAGTTTTTCTTTTAGCGAGAAATAAATACCCAAAGCAATGACAGTAAAGATAGTGTAGCCAAGAATGGTTATGAGGCCAGTATCGAGATGATTTTTCCAAACTGATAAGAGGTAATCGTATTTTCCGCCCAGGCCAAGATCGAGATATTTAAACAAGTAACTTTTTAGCAAAAAAATGTTTTGGAGATTGCCAAACTCTAAGTTGCGAAAGTAAGTTTCGGATGAGGAGATAAGGTTGATGCGATTTTGGGTGGCAAAACTTGCTTTGGTTTTGACATAGAAAATGATGGGAATTAGCCAATACAAATTGGGAATGGTAATGGCGGTAGTGGCCCAAAAAGTATTGGTTATAGATTTAAATTTATTTTTGCTATTTAGAAATAACTCAAAAATAAAAGGCAGGAGACACAAAAATAAAACGACGAAAATAGTCTCTACGTAAAAGGCCGTTCCAGAGAGAAAAGAGACAAGTAAAACCAACAGTAAATGTCCTATTGATGGTTTCCTGAGATATAATATTAAAAAGTAAATGATAAATGGTAAAGAGCCATACAGCCATGTAAAAGTCTCAAATAGAATAAAAAATGTTTGCAGGGTGCTAAGATTTAAAATGTAGTAAAGTCCGGCTAGAAAAGCACCCGTTTTGATAGTTTTGATACTCTGTTTACTTTCGTAAAGGATTTCGTGAATAAGGAGGTAAACACCAATTGGTCCAAGAATTAGGGGAAGAAAGGTGGTGAAATAACGGATTAAATTGGTAGGTGTGTTGAGAATTTTTAGAACCAAGATGAGGAGAAGCCTGGGTAAGTCGGCGGCATGAGCCATGCCAGCGAGGAGGCCGGTACTGCGATACTCCTGCCAGACACCAAAAAAAGTTCTTTGAAGATCTAGATAAATATTAAATTCTGGATGAAGGTTGTCCCAGCCAGTGAGGAAAGTGCCGGAATCGAAGTTGAGATAACAAAGGAAGAGGGAGATAAAAAGAAGGGCAAGAATGTGCCAATTGTGGGTAAATATCCGCAAAATTTTGTGGAACTTGCTTCTGCTGGTAGGGTAGACGGTTTTGCTAATTTTCTTGGTCACGTAAATTAGTTTAGCATTTTGTATACTGATTTTATGTTAACCGTATGGTTGGTTGACATTCGGGTAAGTTACGGTATTATAGTTATATGGAAGAATTAAATTCTTTGGCTATATTTGAGAATTTTCGGATTCGTAGAGAGTATGACAAAAGATCGGAAACTTGGTACTTTTCGGTAATTGATATTGTGGCAGTGTTGATTGAACAGGTGGATTTTAAGAAAGCAAAGAGTTATTGGACCACTCTGAAGAATCGTCTTAAAAATGAAGGAAGTGAAGTGGTCACAAAATGTGATCAGTTGAAAATGTTGGCTCAGGATGGAAAAATGAGGCAAACGGACGTTGCTAGTGTGGAGGTTTTGCTTAGAATCATTCAAATAATACCGAGTAAAAAAGCTGAGCCGGTAAAATTGTGGCTGGCTAAGGTTGGATATGAACGGATGCAAGAGATGACTGACCCCGAGAGAGCATTAAACAGGTCTCGTGAATATTGGCAGAAGCAGGGTAGAAGCGAAAAGTGGATTCAGCAGAGAATGATGGGTCAGGAAACGAGAAACAAGCTAACAGATTATTGGAGTAATAATGATGTTAAAAAAGGTGATGAGTTTGCTATTTTGACAAATATCATTCATCAGGAATGGAGCGATTTAACTGTCAAAGAACACAAGAAGTTGAAGGGGCTTGAAAAGCATAATTTACGAGATCATATGACTGAAGAGGAATTAATTTTTACAGCATTGGCGGAGATGTCGACCAGAAGAATTGCCGAGACAGACAAGGTTAAAGGCTTTGATAAAAACAAGATTCCTGCAAGAAAGGGCGGACGGATAGCGCGAGATGCGCGCCTTGCTCTGGAAGAAAAAACTGGTCAGAAGGTGGTGACAGGAGGAAATTTTTTGGAGAAAAAGTCGAATTTTAAGGAATTAAGCGGGGCGTTGGCAGGAATAAAGCCAATAAAGAAAATAAATATCGAGAGAATTCGAGATTATATTGATTATTCAGAAAATGATTAAAAAGGTTATTGATAAAAAAATACCGACGCTTTTGGCGCCGGTAGGTTGGTTTTATTTATTGGTAGATAAACCAAAGACATAGGATATTTCCTGTTGGTTTCCAGGAAAACCAAAGGCTAAATTGGTTGACAAAGCTGCCTGCTTCGGGGTAGCCTCCGAAGTAGAAAATTGGGTTAAGGGGGCTGATTTCACCAAAGTTAAGGTAGGCGATGGCCATGAGAGGGGTGTCGAGTACAAGCTGCTCGGAGTTGCTTATTGGGACGAATTCTCCCTGGCGGAAATCGGTGGTTACGGTGGCGTTTTGGTAAAGAACGTAAGCTAAAACGATTAGGACTATTGTGGTTAAGACCTTTTTCATGGGCATCCTCGCTAAAAACGTATGAAAATTGGAATGTATGTGATTGAGGAATAGATTAGCGCAAAAGCGATTAGCCAAATTATCCCGATGGTGCCGAAGAGAATAATTCCGTTGTAGACAAATTTGAGCTTGTACAAAGTTGGGAAATTTTTGGACATTTCGGCTTTGGCCATGTCGGCAGTGAAGATTTCTCCGGCGTGATTGGCATAAACAATACGTTCTTTTTCTTCCCAAATGACGTTGAAGATTGCCATAATCGGGAACGCGGGAATTATGGTACAAAACATAGCGGGAAATATGGCAAAAAAAGCAGACCCAAAGACTGAGACTAAGGCAAAAAGGGGATTGTCCATTGTGAACTCCTGTTTATTGATTGGAAAGGGCTTGACCTATATTATATCACTTACTCTTTTGGTATACTGGGGTATGAATAAAGTGATTGGAGACTGGGTGGTAAGGCTGCATAGGAAAAAGGCTAAATACTTAGTGGATTTGGTTGAGCCGTTTTTGACCAAAAAGGCCAAAATAATGGACCTGGGTTGTGGGAGTGGAGAGGTTTCGCAAAAATTGTTGAGTCTTGGCTATTTGGTAACCTCGGTTGATGTGGTGAATAAGGTAAAGGTAGAGGGGGTAAAAGTGCTGGTTTATGATGGGGAAAAATTGCCGTTTGGGGACAAAGAGTTTGAGAAAGTGCTCCTCATTACGGTGTTGCACCACGTTGATAAATACGAGGAGTTGCTGCGAGAAGTAGCTAGGGTGAGTAAGGAGTTAATTATTGTGGAGGATGTTTACGAAAATAACTGGGATAAGTTTAATATTTGGTTTTGGGACTCGGTACTGAACCTGGAGTTTTTTGGCCACCCACACCACAACCAGAGCGATATAGAATGGAAAAAGACATTCGAAAAGTTGGGCTTTGTTTTGAAGAAGGAAAGTGAAGGAAGAATTCGGGAAATTGTTTATGAATTTAAGCAGAAAGCTTACTGGCTTTTGGTGTAGTGTTGGGGAAATATTTGTTTTTGGCTAAGTAATCGGCCAGCAACTGTAAAGGCGAGCGAATACCACGGACCAGGACATATAAAGGATAAATAAAAGTATCGGGAACCACGGTAACCAAGATTATTTGGACCAAGTTAATGATTTTGGATTTGAGACTTGGTTGATAACCATATTTGGCGACGGCTAATTTTCTAACTTTTTTGGTGACATTAAATGTTTTGAGCGGGTTTTTGAAAGTAGAAGAGCCAAGATATTGGCGATATTTGAGAACAAAATGATTAAGATTGTGGTATTTGCCGTATTGACCCAAACGAAAGAAAAGGTCGTAGTCCTCGGCGGGAGGAAGGCTAGGGTTGTACCAAGAAAAATTTTTGGGTAATAAAAATTTGTTGATGATGGCGGTGGGATGTTGGATGGGGTTACTGGTGTAGAGAGATTCTCGGATTTCGTTATCTAAAATAGGGAAGAGTTTGCGACCTAAGGCCTTACCGTTGACATCGATAGTGCGAACTTGGCCACCGAGAATAATAACTTCGGGGTGTTTGAGTAAAAAGTGGATTTGCTTTTGGAAGCGGTGGGGAAGACTAATGTCGTCAGCGTCCATACGAGCGATGTACTGACCTTTGGCATGTTTGATACCAAGGTTTAGGGAGTTGGCGATATTGAGGTTGCGTTTGTTGTGGTAGACCTTGATTCTTTGGTCTTTTTTGGCGTATTTTTTGAGAATATCTAGGGAATTATCGGTAGAGCCGTCGTCGACAGCAATGAGCTCAAAGTTTTTGTAGGTTTGGGCAAAGATACTTTCGAGAGCCAAAGGAAGGTACCCGTTGGCGTTGTAAACAGGAAGAATGACGGAGATGAGAGGGTTGTTGATTGATTTCACTAGTCCTATAATATCATAGATGTGCCTAGAAGTCAAGCTTTTTAGGCAAAAAAATTCCCTCTCAGCTTAAGGCCGAGAGGGAAACATTGAATTGAGATTGAAACGGTTATTTGCAGTAAGCATAGGCGTAGGTTGCGCCTGAGACATTTTCGCCAGTCATGGAGACCTTGTTGGCATAGCCGTCCGCTGTATTGCGGTAGAGGACTTTGGAGATGCCTTCGGGGACAAAGAAGCTGATGGTGGTGCCTTCGTGATACCAGAAGCCGCCTTGCTGGTACCAGCCCCAATTGGTGGTATCGTTGTTGGGTGCGGCACAGGCATGTGAGTCTGATGGCATCTGGTTATCGTAACCAGGGACTCCATCGAAGTCGGCACAGCCGGTGTGGAAGAAGATCGAGGCGGCGTCCTTTGCCCATTCGGGAACGCGAATATTAGTGTTGTCGTGTGCTCCATACTGTTGAGAGTATTTGAGGTAGCGACAAGCGAAGGATGAGGATACTCCAGGTTCCCACTCACCGCGCTCGTCTGGGACATTCTTGCTTCCCAAGAAGCTGGTGACAGCATCGGCGCCATTAGGGTGGATGTAGAGGTGAACGATGGTGAAGGCGGGAATGATGTCAGTGCGGAAGAGTACTGAGACTCCCTCGCAGTCTGCTCCGGTGGGGCAAGCGTTGATGATCATACCGTTGGGATCGTAGTCCCCGTGGTACCAGTCTGCCATGATAGCGTACGAGCCATCTTCCAGCTCAAAGACGCAGTTCTGAGTCGAGTAAATTTCGACTTCGAGGTTGACGCCAGGGTATGGGTCGCTGATGTTGATCAGGGCTTCTCCGCTATCAGGATGAACCTTTTCGGTCACTTCCAGGCAGCTCGGGTAGCCGCTGAAGTCGCGAGGGGCGGCGGTGGGTACAACAGGGGTGGCGGTAGGAATGAGAGTTGGGGTCGCCGGGATCGCAGTCGGAGCGGGCTGAGGGGTGAATGAGGGGGCAGCCTGTTCGAGCGTCGGTTCCGGAGAGGGTTGAGTCTGCTCAGGAGCTTCGGCTGCGGGTGCTTCGGCGGGGGTAGCATCGTTGTAGTTTCGCACCGAGTTCATAAAAGTCGAAAGCAATACCAGGCCGATGAGGATGCAACCGATAACCCAGAGAACATACTTGGCTATGTCTGAGGTGGGAGGATTAAATAATGTGTCGCAGGCCACTTTGGCAATTAGAACGACAAACCAACCTCCCCCGAGAAAAACGAGCAGAAATACAACGGTTATCCAATCCGCGTAAACGATCCGGGCGGCGGCTCCAGTGAGGATTGCGCCTAAGATGGCGAACGTTGTAATGAATACGGCCGACTTCTTTAGAAAGTAGCCGAACAGGGCAGCAATTGTGAAAATTGCTGCAAACGTGCTGAGTATTACTGGAAACATGTTTATTCTCCTTGTGAAATGAATTTCCCCGCTTTTTTGAGCGGGACAAAGTTACGATTTTTCCGTTTCAATTTTCAATGTGTAATAGCCTCAGGCAAGTGCTTGAGATCTACTGTCTGGGCTTGATTATAGCCCAGGGGGTAATTCTCAGTTATTTTCTGGATTCCGGATCGAGTCCGGAATGACAGATGGTGGTGTTAATTTTTATAGATTGCCGCGCTATGCTCGCAATGACGAGGGCGTTTAGGCTTGTTTGCCTTTGACCCAGCCGACAGCTTCGCAGTCAGGCGGGTAAAAAGTAAATATTAAGCATATTTACTTTTTATGAAGGCAGCGAGGCCGGCTAGGTAGGAGAGTCCTGCAAAGTTAAAGAAAAGACTATCTTCACCAGCAGTGTCAACGACAACGTGCTCGGTACAAGTATCAGCCATGCCATATAGAGGGGTACAAACGATGGTTTTGGTGATTTTGGTAGTTATGGTTTTGGTACTAGCATCGACTATTTTAAGGTCAGCTTCACTTACACCACCTTTAGGCTCTTCGGTAAGGCTCTTTTTGATGGTGATAGTAGGAATTACACTTGGAGTCGGAGATTGCTTCGGCTCCACTTTGGTGGAGACTCGCAATGACGAGGTAGGGGTAGCCTTGGGGGTAGGAGTAGCTATGGGGGTAGGGGTGGTAAAGGAGTCTACCTCGAGCTCATTGGGAGAGACCACCTCCTGCTTGGTAATAAGCTTGGGAAGGGTATTCTTTGAGAGGAAGTAGGTGATAGCCCCGGTAAGGACCAATATAACTAGGATTAAGGGTAGTAGTGATTTCATATGTGGGTATTCTACAGTATTACAGGACATTTGTCAAGCCTATAGTTGCATTGATGGGGATAGCTTGGTATGATATCTGTTATATTATGACTCGAAAAAATTCCTCAGAAGTCGTATTTTTGGAACAGATTGACTTGAGTGATGAACAGATTGCTGAAACACGAGTAACTTACGAGAGTAATGCGGATAAATATGTTTTGAACTATGAGAGAAGGCCTGGGGCTTTGGAAGAGGCTAGGTTGTTTACTTTGGACCCGTTTTTGAGAGCTTTGGAAAAATACAACTTGAAGGGCAAAATTTTATTTACGGGCTGTGGTTCTGGTAGAGACTTGGAAGAAGCAACCAGACAAGGCTTTAACTGTGTGGGAATTGACACCTCTCTCCACATGATCAACATTGGTAAAATTATGGGTATTGCTTCGCCGCTCATGGAAATGAATATGGAGAAAATGGATTTTCCGAGTAATTCTTTTGACGGGATTTTTTGCGAAACGGCTATTGCCCACGTAAAAAAGAAGTCATTAAATTCATTACTTCTTAGTTTTAAAAAGGTTTTGACCTCGGGTGGAATGCTACTTATTACTTTTAGAAAAGGGGATGGTAGGGTTTATTTGACGGAAGACAAGGCTGGAGGTAAGAGATACTATATAACAGTTACCCGTAGACGAGCGGAAAAGTATCTAAAAGACCTAGGATTTGAGATAATTGGAAAATCTTCTCACAAAGTAGGAGATAGACCACCATATTATAATTTGCTTGCTATAAACAAAAAATGAAAATATATTTTACCGCCGCTATTTCTTTGAGTGAATATTATGGTGAAAACTATAAGAAGATTGTCGATACACTTGAGAAGCTTGGACATACAGTTATTCACCAGCATATAACCAATAATTCATTGGCAAAGGTTTTTAAAAAGACCAGAGAAGAGAACTCGGAGTATTATAAAAAAACTTTAAAAGAGATTTCTCGAGCCGACATAATTGTGGCAGAAGTTTCGTTTCCTTCTACTTTAAATGTTGGCCATGAGGTAAGTGTGGCATTGGAAAAAGGGAAGCCTGTGGTTGCCCTTTACACACAAGATAAAGGATCGCCTTTTTTTGAGGGAATAAACTCTGATTTTTTCTACTACCAGGAATATAACCCTGGTGAAATTGATTCATTTTTACCTAAAGTTTTGGAGGAAATAATCAAACATGTGGATATTCGATTTAACTTTTTTATCTCGCCTGAAATTGGAAGGTATTTGGATTGGATAAGTCAACACAAGAAGATACCAAGAGCTGCCTTTTTGAGATCTTTGATTGAAAAATCAATGAAAGCGGAGAAGGATTTTGAAAAGGAATAGAATATGGCTATGATTGACAAAAAAGATATGGTTTATCGTGAAAGTACTTTGGCCTATGTTACTGACGGAGCTGGAAAATTTTTATTGGTGCAAAAGGAGATTTATAAAGATAATGAGTGGACTTTTGCTGGTGGTGGCGTAGACGAAGGAGAGACGTCTGAACAAGCTGTTGTTCGCGAATTAGAAGAGGAACTAGGATCTAGAAACTTTAGAATTATCGGGGAGAGTAAACAAAAATATAGATACGAATTTCCGGAAGAGGTTATAAAGAGAAATTATGAAAAAAGAGGTGTTTGGCAACGAGGACAAAGAATAACTGGTTTTTGGGTGAAATTTGAAGGTAAAAAAGAAGAGCTGTCTCCAGTAGATGGAATTAGAAAGATAAAGTGGGTAACTAGAGAAGAGCTAAAAGAAAACCTTGTATTTCCTGGTCAGTGGGAGAATGCTAATTTGGCGATTCAGGAGTTTGAGGAATAGCTACCATTTTTAAACCGTTACGTTTTGTTACGGTTTGAAAATGGTGGTTTTTGGTGAAAAAGCAGTGGATGAAGTGTACGAAAAATCGTAAGTTGACCTTGGTATGGTTAATAGTTAATAGTTTAGTGTTAACAGTAAACAGTTGTGGTATAATGGGGGTATGGTAGAGAAATCTATGAGGGAAAAAATTGTTGAGTTTATAAAATCTCGAGGTCAAACTCGGGCGGATGATTTGTGGAGAAATTTTGGGGTGAGCAAGGTTTTGGTTCACAGATACCTTAAAGAGCTTCTTAGAGATGGGAAGCTGGCTAGGGTAGGCAAGCCTCCTTTGGTTTTTTATACTTATCTAAATGGAGACCTTGTAGATCAAAAGATCGTGACCGAGATACCGGCAAAAATAAGAAGCGTAATTGAGGATAATTACTTGTATGTAACGGCTTTGGGAGAGATTCTATATGGGGTGGAGGGATTTTTGAGATGGGTGAGCGATATAAAAGAATCTAAACGCGTGGTGGAGCTAGCGAAGGAGTATGTTAAATATCGATCTGAGGCTGATAGCTTTGTAAATCGTTTTGGATATATAAATGCCACAGAGAGAATAGAGGGAATTTTCCCTAAAATAGGTTTGGATCGATTGTATTATCTGGATTTTTATAGCTTGCCTAAATTTGGAAAAACAAAGTTGGGCCAACTAGTGCTGTACGCCAAGCAAACTCAAAAAATGAGTTTGATAACAGAAATTATTCCTCAGATGAAAGAAACGGTTTTGAATATTGTTAAGAGATATGGAATTGATGCGGTTGGTTTTGTACCCGCTACCATTCCACGCAAGCATCAGTTTCAAAAAGAAATGGAAAAGGCCATGTCGCTTAAACTACCTGTGGTGGAGCTGGTTAAGGCTTACGTGGGGGACATTCCTGTTGCCCAAAAGACACTATCCAAATTGGATGATCGTATTACCAATGCTCGCGGTTCTATCTTTGTTAAAGATGAGTCTAAGCGATTTAAAAATGTTTTACTTATTGATGACGCTGTGGGGTCCGGATCAACCCTAAACGAAACGGCGATAAAGTTGAAACAAACAAAAGTAGCAGAAAAAGTAATTGGTTTGGCTATTGTGGGGAGTTATAAAGGATTTGAAGTAATTAGGGAGATATAGTTAAGATATGAAGACAATTGCTTTGATAATTTTTCTAATTGTGGGATGGTGGAAGAGGAGAAAAGGCCGTAGCCGTTGATGAACAACGAGCAAGCTATGAACGAAAATTTAACTACAAAGATGAGAGTTTGGCAGATAGAGACTGAAAGAGAGCAAGAGCGTCTTGTAGCTTGGCGTAAACGATATCTGCAAAAACTTCATTGTAGGTGTGAACTGTTTCGTTCCGGAGATCGACAAGTTCGAGCCATTTTGTGTCGTATTCGATAAGTCCCTGCTTGTAACTTTCACGAAAGGTTTCTTTTGGGGATTTGACGATGATACCTTTATTATCTTCGAGGTATGATTTTAGGGATTTCCAAGCGAGATCTGTGCAAAATTCAAAGCGTTGAATAGCTGAGTCTCTGATAATGGGACTTTTGGGAGCAGTGAGGGCTTCCTGAAGTCTGTCTGTTGCGCGTGCTAGTTGGGTAATTTGCTCTACAAGTTTGGACATATTTAATTTAAGTATATCTTGTTTTCGGAAGCGACTTTTTTGAAGATTTCGGAAACTTGGTTAAAATCCACTGTGTCGATAGTGTACAAAGTGTTTAGGTTATCAAGTTCGTCTTTGAAGTTTTGGAAGTTTTGGCTGTCGATGGGTGGATCGCTTTCGATGCCTAAGTCAATATCTGATCGGTCGTCACCTTTGCCGCTGGCGCGAGATCCAAAGACAAAGAGTTTGGTGGTGGAAAGATTGAAGTATTTTTTGGCGATGTTTAGGATATCTGCCTTGAACTGGTCAATTGGATAGTGATTTAGTGTCATTGCTTATTTTATAACATCTGCAAATTGGAATGTTTTTTGTTTATAAGATACTTTGGATTTATCTTTTTGTGGGGTGGTGGAAGAAAAAAACTAAAACTTGAAGTTTTTGACGGCTGAAGAGATGGATTTTTTGACTTCTGGCCAGGAAACATTTTTGTGCATTTTGGGTGATGGTTGAATGTCAGCATCTTCGAAGAAGACAAGGGATTTTATGATGTGAACAACGTTGTAGTCTACTTGGGGATATTTTTTTGGCAACAACTTGAAAAGTTCTTCCAAGGTGAATGATTGGAGAAGAAAGAAAAGGTCAATAAAGTCTTTTTTTGATCCCCGGGAAGAAATAGTTATCAGCTTGGTACAGGCAATATCCCGAATGGAAGAAATGGCGAGACCGTTCCAGATGGTAGTGGGAGAAATAAGCTGGTAGGGATAATTTAGAAACTGGAGCTTAACATTATTGGCATAGCAGTTTAAGGTTCCAGGATTTTGAGAAATATCGGTTAGTTTTATTGCGCTTTCGAGTTGTTGTTGAAGAGTTTGCGGATTGAAGGGGTGTTCGGTAAAAAAATCTAAGTCTTCAGACTCTCGGTGCCCCAGGTGAAGGGCCAAGGCTGTACCTCCAGAAAGATAGAAGGACTTTAGTGGCACTTGATTGCTTAATATGTCAAAAGCAATTTTGGTGTTTGGAGCTAGAGTTTCGTTGTGCATATTAGTTTAGATATAGTTTCCAGAAGTTGCGAGACTTTTTGCTCATTTTGGAACTTAAGTTTTTTTTAATAGTTTTTTTTGACTGTTTTTTGAAAAGCCATTTGATGGAGCGTAAATTGCCTTTTTCGAGGAGGGTTTGAGAGATGTATTTTTTGTGTTTACTAAAAGAGAGGGTTTTTGTATCATCTCCCCAGAAAAATTTGGTGACAAATTTGGGCAGGTTGGGCATGGATATATTATATATCTTGTGTGAATTCTGTAACGGTGGTGCTGTGCAGCTGATTAGTGTTTAGCGCGTAATTTGGGGATCTTAGTCCCCGAATTACGGTAGAATTGTGGTGCTGCGTGCTAGGTTTATGTGTTGATGTGTATACCAAAACGGGTGAGAATAAACCTGATGACCATTATTGGGTGTTTGTGAATTTGTTTCAGGGCTTGTTTGATGGTAAAGCCTTGTATTTTCTTTTTGATTACCGTTTTAGATTTTTTTTCCAGGTCTGCTATCCAACTGTCGAGATGGGGGTGTCTCGGTTCTGGAAGTTTGCTGAGGTCAAATAGATCAACTTTTTTTGCCTCGTTATTTATTTTCGCTTTACCTCCTGTAATTATGGCTTCGTATAGATGATTTTTTTTGTTACTACCAATATGAGAGTACACAGCTACTTTTCTGATAATTTTTACATCGAATCCACTTTCTTCTTTTGTTTCTCTTATTGCTGCTGTTTTTGGTGTTTCTTCTTTTTCTATGCCGCCTCCTGGAATTACCCAAATAGGAATATCACGCCTTTTAACTAAGATTATTTGTTTTCTATTTTTGCTAAATGCGATTACTGACGATCCCTCCATAAACTAAATTATACTGTTTGCAAAATGGTGATGACACCTTGGACCGTTAGATTCATGTCTTTGTGGTTTGACCTGGCAGGTACTTGAAGGCTGTGGCGATGGTGGAGGGCAAGGAAGGGTGGGGGAGAAAATAAAGGAGATGGTGAGTTAAAAACAGGGTAATTTATTTGAGGAACTTTATAAAATTATCCTTGTTAATTATTTGAAGTTCCGCTTCAGGATAGGCGTTTTGCCATGATGTTTTTGAAGTGGAACGTTCTTTGGTAAGTTTGAATTCGTATCCAGATAGCTTGCCACCAGAGTCCTCGACGTAGTCTATTTCAGCACCTGTATTGAGGCGCCAAAAATAGTTATTACCGTAGAGTTGTTTGTAGGAGTTACTTTTTATTCGCTCTACAATCATAAGATTTTCAAATAAATTGCCAGTGTCTGTTCTTGAGTCGGTTGGGTTGAAGTTGCCTATAATACTATTGCGAACTCCTAAGTCGTAGAAATATATCTTGTCCATCTTGGAAATTTCTTTGCGCTGATTTCGGTTAAAGCCTGATACTGAAAAGATAACAAAAGATTTCTTGAGGAGATCTATATAGTTAATGACGGTTTCTCTGTTTATACCTAGACTATTGGCAAGTTCGGACATGGAGACGAGGTTGCCGATTTGTAGCGCAAGTAGTTTTAGTAGCCTATCTATCTTTTCGGCGTGTTTTATGTCAGCGTATTCGAGTATGTCCTTATAGAGATAAGCTGTTGTCAGCTGATGGAGATAAGAGATTTTATCTTTATGGTTTTTGTATTTATAGATTTCTGGATAACTTCCGTAGAGCAAATTGTTTTCTAAATTCGTTTTGATGTCATATGGGGATTTTTCTTCTAATAGTTCCGAAATGGCAATTGGGTATAGGGTGTAGGTCCAGACACGTCCAGTTAGTGGCTCTGATATTTTGTTTGCTAAATCAAATGATGATGAACCGGTAGCTAGAATACGTATATTGGGTAGATTATCGATAATTAACTTTAAATTGATGCCAATATTTTCGATTCTTTGGGCTTCGTCAATAAAAATTAGCTCGTATCCAGAGACCAAACCCTCAAGCTGGTGAAGGTCTTGACTAGAGAGAACACTGTTGTATTTTTTATCGTCTCCGTTGATGACCAATGTTTTCTTGTTTATTTTTTGGATAATTGACTTGGAAAGAGTGGTTTTTCCTGCTTGTCTTGGGCCATATAAAATGACCGATTTACCCGTATTTGTAAGCTGGTGGATGATTTCTTTTTCGAGTGATCTTTTGATCATAAACTGATTATATATCAGTTTTCTTACCAACGCAAATCGCGCGATTTCGGACGGTTTACCAACGCAAATCGCGCGTAACCTTGTACCTTATTGTTTTTTTGGTTTAGATCTGCAAGGTTAGACTTGAAGGTGGTGTGATGGAGAGAGGGAGTTGAGGATGTGATTGAGCTGGGGATTTTGTGGCATGCGGGTGTGTAATGGATGTGTATTTTATCCTATAGCTTGACAAACAGGTGTAAATGACATATACTATGGGAGTCGATGTTTGCTGTTTGTTGCAAACTTAAAAATGAAGTTCATTCTGCAATAGGAGGCAAAATGAAGAAAGTATTCTTGTATGTTTTGGTTCTGTTGGTCGTCACTGCGTCCTTTGCAGTGACCGATGTTAAGGCTGGTGGTGCAAATTGCGCCACAGTCGGAAACGTGACAACCTGCTATACGATGGTAGCACCCAATCTGGATCAGACTCGTGTGGGTGGCTATGCCCTTTTTGAAGCCACTGCCTGGAGTCGGGTTGTTGGCGAAAATGGGGACATAACTGTTTACCAGATCGCTCACAACTTGGCCTCGGCTGGTTCGTACAATGATAAAACCAACGAAATATATGGTTTCTATTCAGTTGTGCGGGTGAGTGGAGACACGGTTTATTTTCCCGTGGATCGCTGCTACACGGCCTATAACGGTAAGATTCCAAATACTTCCTGTTACAGCTTCAAACCTGTTGTGCTGCCAGCTAAGGTTGGTGGGTACAGCTTTGCTGAAGCGACCGGATTGGTTGTAAAAGAATATATGGGTAGCTGGGACAGCGTAATTGTAAAACCCGGGATCGGTATTTCTGGATCATTGAAAGCTGACCGGTCAGTTGTGGGTTTTGACATGGTGGTTAGCTCCACCGGTGAACCCCGCTACTATCCTGTAGCGAAATAGTTTATTGAGCGTGTGGTCTTCGGACGGCACGCTCTTTTTTTGTGTGTATTGGGTGTGTAATAAACCCCATAGCTTGACTATTTTAGGTAAAAGAATACAATATGGGTTAATGAAAGAGCTTCCTCATGACAGGATGAGCAGAAGAAATTTTTTGAAAGTGGCTGGTGTTTTTGCGGCCAGTGTAGCGACTTATGAAGCGGCAATGTACTCAAACACTTTTGTAAAGGAGGAAGGTCCGACTCTAAAATTTTCTAAAGAAACAGATATCTGTTATGGATATGAAGGCGAAGCAGGAAGAGTGATTGATGAGGTATATGCCGAATATGGCTTGCCAATACTTTCACCAAAAGAGTGGTTGGGTGAGCCAAATCTACCTTGGCCCGATGAGGCGGTGGTTTTGGTTGCCAATGCATTAAGGTTGCTACCAGCAGACTATTTGTATAGTTTTAACTTACCGAAATATTTGTTTCTTAATAGAATCCCTGGAACTTCGTCGCCATACGCAGGGGGATTAAGTTTTGGCGGTTTTGGTGAGTTTCACACTTCCTTGTTTGTTAGTGATGGTTTTAGTTTTGATAACTGTCCTCCTGGAGTGGAGCTTGCGGTTTATGGGGACGCAAGAAGGCAGATGTTGGGAACTGTTTGTCATGAGTTTACTCACATATTCGTTTTTCTTAATCCCGTTTATCAGAATTTGTTTAATGAAGCGGTTGGTTGGTTCCAGAATGAAGACGGCTTGTGGGTTAATTTGCGGCCAGAAAATTTGATGCATGAGGCGGAGGCAGATGTAAAACCATACGAGGACATTGCGGTTTCGGCAGCAAGAATGCTGATTAACCCAGATGCTTTGTCTGAAGACAGAAAAAAATTTTTTAGGGAAACTTTGCTGTTTTCGAAGTGGATTGGATAAAGTTTAGTGTAGTATGGGTTATGGGCAATTCTGGATCGGGAGAAATTAGTCGTCGGGACTTTTTGAAGGTGTCCGCTGCTGGAGCACTGGGATTGGTGCTGTCTGAACTAGGTGTTGATTCGGTATTTGCAAAAGAGCCTCCGAAGATCGTAAATGGGGTAGAGGTTTATGGTTTGGAAAAGCCAGTGGAGAACAGAGAGGAAATGTTGCGACTGATAGAAAGCCTGGATAAGAAGTTTTTGAAGGAAAATGATCCATTTGGGGTAGAAGCGATGCTTTTTAATTCTGATGAGCTGAGAGATCGATTGTTACCCAAGAACAAGAGGTATCTAACTATATATGTTAAAGAAAGTGTCTATAAAAGTTACCTGGTTAAGGAGAAAGAAACCGGTGTCGATTATGCGACTTGGGTAAAAGAGCATGTCGATTATTTTAATAGATTGTGGCGTGATAGTTTGGTGCCGGTAAATATGGAAGTTGGATTACGAAGAATTGTTGTTGTCAATGATGGTGTTGAAGCCCCAATCTCAAGACATCCAATGGATACTGATGGTATTTGGTTTGAAAAAGAAGATTATAGAGACAAGAGGTTTGGCCCTGATCCTGGTTTTTTTTGGCATTATTTGGAGCAGGACGACGGTTCAATTTTGTTTGACAAGACAACTGCGAGACAGGGTGGTGATTATTCTGAGCCAGTGCGTTTTAAAACGACTGAACGAGATAGTCTAAATATTCTTGGTGAAGGTTGGTTGGATGCTGGCTTTGTTCATGAATTGGTACACACTCTTAATCTTCCTGATCCTTATACTTACGATGTGGACAATGGGCCCTCAGAACCAGGGTTCAGATTTAATACCTGGAGTGTTCTTAAGCCATTAATGGATCCTTACCTGGCAATGATAATGAATGAAAATATCAAGAGAGGAATAAGAGGATATTTTAGTGATCCGGATGGGATTGCTAATAAGGAAGAAAAAATGTACTTTTATGACTTGGTACCAAAGCAAATAAAATTCAATTTGGATGGCTTTGGGTGGTTCTCGCTTTCTGAGGCGTGGTACAAAAAGGCGGAAGGAGAGTTGCGTATAAAGGATCAGTACAATTTTGATCGTTTTGTAGATGTTTATGAAAATAAAGGTAGTATTGGTGGTGAATCTTTTAAAGACATGGATAAGTATTTTGGCAAAAGACAAATGGAAGGTGGAGAGCATTATCCATTAACTTATTTAATTAAATCCAAAAAGGGTGATGTAGAAACAGGCTTGTTTTTTCCAAGAGCAATATTGAACATGGTATACATGGCTGGTAAAAAAGAAAAAGTAGATTTTGATATCAAAATGGCTGGTGTTGCTGCTATACCCAGCGGAATTGGATTGATACAAGCCTTGGAGTTTGTAAAATCTGAATTATTGGAGAAGAAGCTGGAGGAGAAGTTTAAAAAACAAGAACCGTTGCTGGCTACCATGGCCTTGCCTGGGACGAATCTGACTTGTATATGGAGTTATGTTGCCAAAGGTGAAAATTTGTTGCAGGTACAGGAGTAATCTGGTTAAATGAAAGGGTGAGGAAAATATATTGGATTCTGATTGGGATATTTGTTTTGTTTGTAGTTGGCTGTGGGGTTACATATCAATATATGGGCTTGAAGCAACATCTTTTTTATCTTAATTATATGAAGAATTTAGCTGATCCTATAGAAAAAAAAGAAAAGCAGGATATGTTTTTTGGGAAGACTGACCTTGATCTTTTTGGGGGTACCTTGGCTTGGATATCTAACCCGAGCGTATATGTCTGGAGCAGAACAGGATTGAAGCGTTTTGTAGTTGGTGATAAAACTAGGCTAGTTTCTTTTGAAAATTGTAATAGAGACGGTTTTATTGCTGCAAGTAATCCTAAAGCAGAACTAAGTAAAAGGTTTAATACAATTAACTACAATAACTTAAATCAATTGAAGAAGCGTATAAAATCGGGAGGTCACTTGTTTCTTGTTTTTGGTGATAGTGATCATCGTATCATTTCTGATGTTATGGTTAATCCTAGTTTTGACTTAGAATCTTTTCAGTTTTGTTTTATTAACACAAAATCAGATGGGAATTAAGATATTTGGTAGTTTGAGAATTGTTATTTTTTTACTTTTGATTTTAAATATTTTTAAGAGCGAAGTTTTAGCTGTGAGTTATGGGTGTTTTCCCCCAGAAACGATGGTGCGAATGGCAAGTGGTGAGAGTAAACCGATTTCGCAAGTGGTATTTGGGGATAGGGTGCTAAGCAGATATGAAGACGGAAGAGTATCGGAAAGTAAGGTGTTGAACTTAATAGAAAGAGAAAAAAATAATATGTGTAGTGTAAGTTTTGTTAGTGGTGAAACTTTGAAGCTTACTCAAGGCCATCCAATATTTACAGATAGCGGATGGAAGGCGGTAGAACCAGCAGATTTGGAAAACGCCGACATGCGAGGATTTGTTTCTAAACTAGAGACATATGATCGTGTTGTTAATGACGACGGTAGCTTAGATAAAGTTGAATCTATTTCTTGTTGGTCTGAATATAATAAGGTTTACACTTTGGAGTTAGAAAAAGGAGCCCATACTTTTTTTGCAGAGGGACACATGGTTCATAATTGGTCGTCGGGATACTGCGGGTGTGATTGCCAAGTTTTTCCTGATGGTACTTGTGCTCCAAGTACATCTTGTTGTGGTGGGTGGGGTTGGACGTGTTTTGCAGCTGGAACAAAGGTGAATATGCAAGATGGAAATGAAATAAATATCGAAGACGTTAAGGTGGGAGATAAAGTTGTTAGTCAATCAGAAACAGGAGAAAAAACCGTAAGTACTGTAACAAAATTGGATCAACCAATTCGAGAACATATGTGTCGTTTGGATTTTTTGGACAATATTAGTCTGAAGATGACGGAAGAACATCCACTGATGACAACTGATGGTTGGAAGGCACTAGACCCCAACCAAACTAAAAATGAAAATCCAGATTTGGTAGTGCAGAAACTAGAAGCAGGTGACAAAGTGATGAGAGATGATGGAACTTTTTCTGAACTTAAAAGTGTTTCTTGTTGGTCAGGGAGGACCCCGGCATATAATTTAATTTTGGATGGGAAAGCTCATACTTATTTTGCTGATGGATTTTTGGCACATAATAAAGGGGGTGAACCTTCTTGTACTAATACCTCGCCAGATGTGCCGACACTAGTGGCACCGGATGATGGAGTGGGAGAGGTAATTACGCCGCCTGAGACCTTGTCCTCGGTTTTTCTTTTTGATTGGAATCCGATAACGGGTTGGGGAAAAGAGTGTGATGGGACAACAAGAAAATATAATTTGTGTTTTGGCTTGGCCTCCTCGAATCCTTGTTCGGGTACTCCAAGAATAACCATTCCGGTTTTTGACCCCAATAATTTGCTTGTGCCACCAACGAGTACCGATAGTGCTTTGCCTGGGGGTAATTGGTACTGGGCGGTGCAAGCGGTAAATAAAGGTGGGGCTACAAGTAGATCTTTGTCTCGAAGTATTTGTATTGAAGGATTTGTAGAACCGTCGGACGTTAGTGTGGGGAATAAATATTTGTCGGCTTGGACGGCGTGTAGTGCGGTAACTCATCAACGAACCAGAACATGTAAAGAAGACTGCGGAACAGATAACTGCGCAGTAGTAGCGGCTAGGCCTGGAGGGCTAGTGCAGGACTGCACCGGAGAAATTCGAGGAACTTTGTTTGATGCTTCGAATATGACATCTTGCCCTTCCTTTGACCCGGTTAGTGGGTTTTTGGTGGGAGTTCCCTCGTATCTTAAAGCGGCAAATATGGCCTTTGGTTTGTCGGATACTTTGGTAAAAGGAGGAACTCATCCTTGGAGTTTGCTATCGCCGGCAGTAACTGATGAAAATGGAGATTATGTGGTTACCGTTCATGTTCCGGCGTCGTACAAATATGATTTTAAAACTTTTGCTCAGGTATATGATGCGGATGTAAAACCAAAATTAATTTGCCAAGCTTCTATCGCCGTGATGTCGAACTATTTGGGAAATTGCGCAACCCAACCTTGTAAAATTTTGAGAAATATGAGCTTTGGTTTTCAGCGAGATTATGGTGGCTGGTGGCAAGTGGTAGGGGCTGGCGTACATGGTGAACTGGGAATTAGAAGTGTTATTCCTGCTGGTTTGGCGACCGAAGAATCATTAATTTTGGGAGACGGAACGGCTACTAATAGGGTTGGCGTTTTGAGTTCTGAAGTATTGGATACCGGAATTGTGGGCATTAACCCTGATGCCAAAGTTAGTTCTAAGGGTTGGAAGGTGGAGAGTAAATATAAGGGAATAATTTATGATTGGGCGTACTTTAATCAACAGTTTAAAAAATATGCCTCAACGACCTGGGATGGGGTGAGTTCTTTGACCTATGATGATGCGGGAAAAGGCTACCAAATATTTAGTGTAACCGGAGACGTAGCGAACTTTAATTTTAGCCCCACAGGAACTCAAAAAGTAATATTTTTGGTGAAAGGTAACGTAACGATAAGTAGTAATTTGACGGTGCCAAACGGAGCCTTTATGGCAATCCTTGCGAGTGGTGATATTACTTTTGAAACAAGTGTGGGCTCGGTAGATGGCTGGTATTTGGGGAATAATATTTTGGTGAAATGTATCAATGATGATGGTGATGGCTACTGTGATAAAACCGATACTCAGTTTTTGGGCAATGGATCGTTTGTGGGCTGGAAAGCGATTAACTTGACGAGAGATAGAGGAGAGCTAACAAATATTACTGGTCCCTCGGAAAAGTTTACTTATAGAAAAGATCTGTACGACAATGCCCCCGATCCAATGAAAAATGTAACGAAGATGTATAAGCCGTTTGTGCCTTAAACAGAATTCAGATTGTTGTTTTGATAAAAAATTGGCGGGTAAATATTAAAAAATCCTCCGTGAGGAGGATTAGGGAATAACTTGGACGATGGTGCCAACTTCGGCCCAGTTGAAAACTTCTTCGGCATCGGCTTCACTCATGTTGACACAGCCGTGAGACATAGGGGTGCCAAAATTGTTGTGCCACCAGG
Organism: uncultured Pseudomonadales bacterium; assembly: GCA_964586045.1. Lineage (GTDB taxonomy): Bacteria > Patescibacteriota > Microgenomatia > UBA1400 > MFAQ01 > MFAQ01. The sequence continues at coordinate 20,290 of CAZPFY010000013.1, forward strand.
TACCATGAATGCCGTAGTCTTTGAAAAAATACATGGTGTAAAGAACATTGGGAAGGGTGTATTCTTCTGCCCCTGTGCCACCGGACATGGTAGTGGAATCGAGTTTGAGCCAAATTCGGAATTCGCCGGTAACGGTGGGGTGAGCAGCGACACCAGAAGAAATAAGATATTCTTTAATAATCTTATCGCCTTCGTAGGTATAAAGTTTTTGTTCGGAGAGGACAACTAAAATGTGTTTAGTGTTGCCTTCGACTTTGGTAATTTCTCCAATGTAGTAAGGATCGAGATTTTCATAGTCCTTGGTATTGCTGGCAATTTTGAGAACTTGGCCGGGGTAGATGGCGTTGGGGTCGGAGATTTTGTTGTAGTTGGCTAAGTTTATCCAGCTTTGGCCATACTGGAGGGCTATGGAGGAGATGGTGTCTCCCGCTAGGACGGTGTAGGTGGTTACGGGGGCAGATGGGGTGGGAGCGGGGTAAATAACCAGAGGGGTGGGAGTAGGGGCTACGGTGGTTGGTTCTGTTTGAATCTTTAGGGCTTTTTTTGTGGGTGTTGAGATGGAGTTTGTTGACTGAGGGGTAGCTGAGGAAGCCGAAGAGACAAACAAGACAAAGCTAAGGAATAATGCGAGGCAAAGTAGTAACGATAGTAAAATTCGACGAAGAATCATGGGTTTTCTCCTGTGATTAAGGTAAAGAGCGGTTGATATTATTATACTCTAGGTTTGAGTAGGGGTTGACAGACAAATTTGTATACATTAATATATACATATATGAATATATTTTCGATAACGGATTTGAGACAAAAAACAACTAAGGTGATAGAGTCGGCCTTGGCAAATAACTACGTACATATTATTCAGAATTCAAGATCTAAAGTGGCTCTGGTAAGTGGTGAATATTTGAAGGTGTTGCAAGATGCTTATGAGGATAGTTTGGATACACAGGAATTTGACAGGGCTGTTAATGAGCCTAGAATTAGTCTCGAAAAGCACCTAAAAGAATACAATAAGAAAAAATGAACTTGGTTTTTACCAGAGTGGCTCATAAGCAGTTGATGAAAATATCAACAAAAATTCATGATTCTATATTGCAGAAACTAGTTTTTGTTGTGGCTGACTTTGGAATTAAAGAGCTGAATTTGGACATAAAAAAGTTGAGTAATAGGGATGGGTGTCGCTTGAGAGTTGGGGATTATCGAATCATTTATCAAATAGATAAGCTGAAAGACGAGCTCGTTGTGATATCGGTTGGGCATAGAAGGGAAGTTTATAAGTAGTTTTTTTGACAAAAAAATACCGCCTGGTCTCATAGAGATCCAGGCGGGGTGATTGGGAATGCTTAAAAAGCAATTCCCCCAACTAACGAACCAACTCCTAGTATACCGAAACAAATTGTGATCAGATCAGGGGTTCCAGATGCGACTACTGATCCGAGAATGATAACTCCGGCGACGAGCAAACAACCTTTGATGAATAACATATCTTCTCCTTGGTTATGATCTATGGCTCGCGTCGGTGAGCCAAGGCGAATTGTTTTATGCCTCGCTGAGGGGAGGCTGAGTTTCTAACGATAGGTATATTATACCCTATAGTATACGATTTGTCAAGGGTGGCAGGCTAGTGTATGATATTTTTATGAATGATTCAGCCCCAATGGACTTACGAACAAAGAGACTTTTGGCTGGCAGCCAATATATTTTGGCAAAAGGTAGATCGGAGGCTAATCCTCTAAATAAAGAACTTAGAGCAGAAATGGATAAGTTGGAGAAAGCGTATAGGGATTTGGACGAAGAGGTGAAAAATTTTAAGGGGGAAGGAAACGGTCGGAAGTCAGAAACCCTAGTAGATATGTCTACGACGCAGGGAGAAGGCGATAGTCCCTCTGGTTTTCGATAGATTTTAGCCTTAGTTGGTTCTGTTGGCTAAAACAAAGAATCTTACGGGTGAGTTCCATAATTGACAGGTGTAGAGGATCAAATTTGCCTTATATTCGGGTATCTCTGTGCCTGTTTGGACTGAGTAAACTTCGTACTCGTATTGGCGCTGTTCCCAAACGATCTCGATTTTGTCGCCAACGGCTAACTTGGGGAGATTGTAGAAGGAATTGAGCTTTCTGAAGCCATTGGACCAGTCTAGGTAGCCCCAGCGGTGGGCGGCGAGGATTATGGGTAACGGCTGAGTCAGCGCGCCCTGCTGGCTGTCGGTGAGGTCGGCCGGAGTGGAGAAGTTGGGGACACGCCAGATGCCCTGCTTGAGGATGCTTTCCCAGTCTTCTCCTTCGTGGATTTGGCCTCTTATGCCTATTTTGTCGATAATCAAGCCATTTTGGGTGGGGAGAGATAGGTCGAGGGGAGGGGGAGTCGGCTGAGTTGGCACGCCCTGCGGGCTGTCGGGTGAGTCGACGGATGGGGAGGGGGTAATCGGCTGAGTCGGTGAGTCGGTTAATCGGTTTGTCGGTTGGTCGGATGGGGAGGAGGATGTGGTTTGGGCAAGGGTAGACGCAAGGGCATCTGAAGCTTTGGGTGAGAGGCGGTAGTAGAGGTAAGGCCAGGAGGGAAGGAGGGCCAAAGCGGCGGCTGTTATCCAAAGGATTGTGCCAAGGTGGAAGTAGGTTTTGGACTTCATAAACTTCATAAACTTCATTATATATATTTTGGCACAAAAAAGCCTTCAAGGACAGTCCTTGAAGGCGAGAAATTAGGGTTGGGGGGTAAAACCGAGAGCAATTAATTTCTCGTTTGCAATATTGATTGCGTTGGTAATTTGATCTTGAATATTGCTTGGGTTTGCATCTGCTGTAAACATATCAGGATTACTTGGATTGTTTAGGGTAAAAATACCAACAAGTTGACCTTGTGGATTGCAGATGGCAGCACCGCTACTACCAGTGTCAACGTAGCTTGAGATATTAATGTTTTTGAAAATGATAACTTGTCGACCGTTTTTGGCTGTTCCAGAATTGTCAATGGTAGAAATTGTAAAATGTGGCGTGGTTAAAACAATTGGATAGTCGTACGAATAGTATGCTACGTCTTTGGGGATATCTATTCCGGGGATGATGTTATTAATTTCAAGAGGTTTGAAGTTTGGAGTGTTTATCTTACTTAGACCAAAAAGACTTAGAATGCCAGCGTCTTGAGGTGTCCCTGCGTCGCTTATGGTTTGATGGTAGTTTAGCTGGCTGAATTTTAAGTCTTCTTGTTGATAGTATCCTGGATAGAGAGTGACTACTCCTTCAAGAGTAGAGTTATCCGCTGCACTGACTCGTCCATGATTGGCGATTAGGAGGTGATAAACCCATATTTCGTAATCGTTGACTCTTTTGGATTCTTCTTGAATGATGGTGGCACTGGATGTTAGCGATGCTCTACCACTAACGTCATTGACTGAAATTTTGGTCATACTTTGATAACAGCTTTGGGGTACGGCGTCCCAGATGCCTGTATTTGTGAAGGTTGGGGCTGATTCGGAAATTCTCGCCACTCTGGTTAACTTTGACTGGTCGTTAGTTAGCGTTTGGATGGATGTGGTTTGTGGTGTTGGTGTTTGTTCTACGGTGTTGCAGGCGAGGATGAAAATGATTAGTAAAATAAATGCGTAGATAAGGTGCTTGTTTCTCATTGTGGTCTCCTGTGGGGTTGTATAGAAAAGGCCAACGCGGTTTGTATGGTTGGCCTTTTGACGAAATTGATCTCGTTTCTTTCTGAGGGTTAAGACCCACGGCTAATTTTTGTTGGCACTCTTGGCCAACCCGATCAGGATTTGTTTTTCTTTGGGTGGAAGATGTCTCGAAGTGTGGCGATGCCGAGGAAGCCAGCAAAAGATCCAAAGATAATATTCCAAATTACTTGCCAGGGTGTTGTGGCGACGAATAGGGCGTCGTAGCAACTTCCCAGGGAATACAGCACGGCAAAAAGTGCAAGAATAGCGACAATGCTATTTAGATTGTCAAAGATCCATTGAGTTTGGTTTCTTTCGTTAATGACGTAGTTTCGATATTGGATGTAAGCGGCCAGGGCGAACAGTAAGGCGCCGATTCCGGACTTAAGCCCGGCAGCCAGATAATACTTGTTGTCGAGATCGACAAGGCCGAGAAGTATCAAAACTGTGCCCAGAGAAATGCCGAAAACAGTAAAAGCAATCTTTAAGAATTGGGTTAACTTCATTTTTTGCTCCGTTTATTTCAAAATACGCTCTTCTTTGAGGAAGAGGTAGGTGGCGCCAAGACCGGCAGCGACGCCGACGACGAGGGCGGTAACTCCAGCGATATTCTGGAGCGATCCGAGCCCAAAGATGACGCCGAGGAAGGCGATGATGGCGAGAGCCAATTTCATAGAGAAAGAGGACTTTGAGGCTGGTAGGACTTCCATTTGGGCTTCAGGTTGGCTTTCAACACGATATTTCTTTTTGAGGGCGGCAAGAAAAAGTTCTTCTGGTTCTTGGTTTTTCCGTTCCAGCTCGAAAACAAGCTCTTCGTTTTCTAGGATACAGGTGGCAACTTTTATTTTGTTGCTCGTCCAAATGTTGAACTTGCCGCTGTATTTTGTGGCGGTGTAGCCAACGGGAAGGATGTTGCTGTTTAGCATGGTGCTATCAACAGCCAGATTTGTAAGTAGAACAAAATCTTTCATAATTTCTCCTTATTTGTGATGTAAATTTGCAGGCGCGATTATGTCTGGAATGCGAATAGGGTATTGTAACCTATAGGAGTGGAAAAGTCAAGGTTGTGAGGGAATGGATTGCCACGGTTCGGATTGCCCAAACTCGCAATGACGAT
>CAZPFY010000014.1:0-17616 GCA_964586045.1 uncultured Pseudomonadales bacterium
CAGATTTGGAGTCCCAGCGGAACAGATTGTGAGTAAAGGGTCAATAGTGACTAGCTCTTGATAGTGTTATATGCCGTGAAGCAACTCTTTATATTGCGGATTTCCCTTCGCCACCAATCTATGTATAAACTCCTTAGCTCTTAATGTGGCAGCTTCATTTTTACTGTTTAACACATTCTGAATTATTACCTTTAATTCTTCACCCCATGTCGGGACACCCCAGCCTTTTTTATCATTCTCAACCATAAGTTCTAGACTGGTGATTACCTCCAACGGAAATGTTGAAGAGATAGTGACATATTTTTCAACGACGAGGTGGTCACCTTCCAAGTCACAGCCAAGCTTTAAAACCTCAACTAATATGTCTAGTGACCATTTGGTGTCAAAGCACTCTGATGAAACCCACCAGCTAAATTCCTTAAATTCCTGAGCGTCTACGTGAGGAGTTTTGGATTTCTTAATGACCTCAATTCTATGTTCAGCCAAGGTAACTACACGTTCTAATATTTTTTTGGTGACCTTACAATTTTTAAATCGTCTTCCAACAAAGCTAATTACCGCCTCTTTAAGCTCAATAGGAGCGGAATCGTAAAAATCCTTAAAGAGTCCTGACTCCAGCTCAATCTTCCCTCTAAAGTAGAACTGAAGCAAATTTTGGGCAAGCATTTCATCGGGATTTTCAAGGCGTTGTTTACCAGCAGAATGTTGACCAATTTCCTTCACAGCTCTCTCATATTGTTTTGAGAGCACAGGTAGTAAATTATCATATGGTGGATTAAAAGACATAAATGTTTCCCAGACAGCATCAAAATAAATCTTCATTCCAGACTCGACGGGAAATAGGATGGGTAATATTTCTTCAAACCACTTAATATCCATCCAGGCTATATTCCCTAGCCTTTGTCCAAAAACTGCTCTTATTCCTAGAAAGGACTCTTTTGAAACATCTAATTTTTCTTCAAAAATTGCTTTTAGTTCGGGTGCATCATTTTCAATACTCCAAGTTTTCTGCTCTTTTTCTGATAGGGAAGATTTCAACCACAGGCCGTACTGAATAGCTGCATCAACAGCATCACCCCTTGTTGTGTTTATAGCCGCAGTTAGGTAGTCCCTATCTTGAATAAGTGAAACAGCTTCTTCCTCTGTTGGTGAAGGGTCTCTGGTGAGAGGCTCAACAATCGCCCAAACTTCTTTTCTCAACTCAATTGATATTGGGTTACTAGAAGATGATAGTCCATCATCAATCAGTTCCACCAGAGTATGCCTACACCAATTCCAATTCGGGTCATCACCATAGAATCCAGAGGAATCTCTGTTTGATATGACAATAGGTTTCTTAATAATTTCTAATCCAAAATTAATAATTGGTTTCCAGTCAAACTTTTTACTTTGTTTAATCGCTTCTCTGTATCCTGTGAGGATTGAATGGACAAAAGTTGGGTCAAGATCGCTAAATGAAGCAAGTGTGTTTGACCACATCTCAGGGTTTTCTGCAATTTTTGTAGTAAGTGCTCTACCAGTTCCCTCCCTAGATTTGCTGAATGAATGTTTTTGTTCCTCATCGGTCTTAAATTCTCTAAGCATTTCAACAATTTCTTCAGGTTTTTTGCTTTCAAATTCCTTTTCAGAAATGCTACTCTCATAACCCCAAGTTGCACTGCCGTCATTAGACCATATTCTAAAGTCAGGGTGTTTTGGCTCGCCAACCACATTGACTGCTTCTTTGTATAGTTTCTCTAGTTCACCGCCGAAGTTAGAGTATGCAGATAGATGATAAGCCCTCCAGGCCATTTTATGTTTCCTAGCCACTTCTTCAGTAGGACTAATCCCTTGCTTTCTACACTTTTCTTCAAATGTATCCTTGTCGTATTCACCTCCTTCTTTCATTTTTTTTACCATCGCTTCAAGATTGTCGTCTTTTAACAACATTCCACACTCCTTAGCTAATAGGTAATATTCATGAGTTATTATGTTTCTATCCCCAAACTCTTCTTCGCTTAGTAACTCGGAGACAATTTTCTTTTCTGAGCCTTTGGGAAACTTGCGTAAAAGGTGGAGTTTTATCCTTCTGAAAATGGAGGACTTTCTGAGCTCAAGTTCTGTGATTAGCGCATCGATTTTATTGGGATGATTGGTAATATACCTCTCACTTGAATCGCGTATGGCTGTTACTAAGCTATCTCTTACACTATATTTGTGATTTTGTGGGTGATCTTCAATAGCTGGACGCCAAATATCCGAAAAATCATCGTCTGATTCAGCCTTTTTTCCAGCGTATTTTAAGCTGCGGAAAGCATCTAGTTGGTCAAACAAAATTTTTAATGCTTCAATGCCTGCTATGTCAACGAATTCTGGGAAACTTTTTTCAACAATCTCCTCATAATCATGATCGCGAATTATAGTAACAGGGTCATAATGCCAAGTTTCACCATCAATTTCTGGTGGTGTTCTAGGATCCGGTACAATGGCCAACACCTTTCTGGCAAGTGCCACAGCCTCACTAATTTTTCCATTGACAGAAAGATAAACAATTAGTTTTCCGTAATTATCGGGGCTTAAAAAATAATCAATCTCATCAATTTTATCCACGATTTGAACTGACATCTCAACAGGGAGCAATAAGGCTATCTGAAGTAAGTCATTTCTAACTCGCATATTATTTGTCTCTACCTCCAAGCATATGGCTAAAACTTCTTGTTGTTTGTGTGGGAATTTAGCCATCTTTTTGAGATACTCACCTTGAGACCAAAACGGGTAGCTAAGACCTCCCTCTGGATGTTCAATTGCTGATGGGGGAGAGCTGAAGAAACCTGCCATAGTTAATGGTGTCAGCCAGTTGGGGTTGTCTAATTGTCCAAAAAAATAATTATTCGTTACTGGTGTGTTGGGAATTTTGTCTTTGAGTAACTTAATATCCGCGGGAGTTACCTCCGTAACAGTAAGTAGTTGATCAGCTATGCCAAGGAAGCCAACATAACTTCCCTCCATTTTATTTAGAACTTCATCAAGAATTATTTGAACACTTTCCCAGAGCTCCATGAAAGATTTGTTTTTCTTAGCTGGTAAACCTAAGTAATTTCTATGGACGAAATTGTATAAAGCAATATCATCCTGTTTGTTGGCTGTTCTTAACCACAGCTCCCCAATTTCACCATTTGGGTCTATACCATATGCTTCCAATATGGCTTGGACCTTCTTTTTATGTGATTCTGAACCTGCTATTTCTTTCTCATAAATAGAAACTCGCAATAATTTGGCAATATCACCCTTAGGGTCAATGTTATTCACTTTAAGAAGCTCTTCCGCCTTTTCTCTAGCCAGTTTATCGATTCTCTTTTTTTCATCTTCTGCAAAATTGGTTGGGAGTACATAGTCAATAACAGTTCCCATTACTTCTCTCATGCAATGGGCTATAAGATTTGTCCTGGATTGCTTTGGAGACTCCTCCTCCCACATTTCGCACGCATCCTTAAAAAACGCAGCCGGAACATGTCCCAACTCCTGAAGTTTTTTGTAAATTCTCTCCTGTCGTGGGTCTGAAAATGAAAATAATTTGTCCATTTATATGCACATTCTAATCCTGGTAACAAGAATTAACCAATGGTGTTTAATGATTACACAATGTTTAGTCATGGCACAAACTAATTCGAAGCTAAATATAATTAGATTATGAATGATGAGATGCGAAGAGGAAGACCAACTCGCTACACAGTTAAGTTACCGGCCAGTGTAACGGAATACACAAATAATTGCCTTAAAAACAGCACCTTCCCCACAATTGAGGGGTTAGGGCAGTATGTCGGTATCAGTACTAGGACAATTTACGATTGGGAGAAGTTGCATGTGGAATTTCTGCAGACGATAGATACATTGCGAGACACACAAAAACAGCTACTAATAACTAATGGATTAACTGGAGGCTACAACTCACGATTTGCTATGTTTCTACTCAAAGCTAACCATGGTATGACAGAGAAAGAACCAATTGTAGATGCCACCCAAAATAACTACATGGGAATTAGTCCAGACCTGTTAGCTGACGCCCTAAGACTAATGAACAGTCAAGACGGATAAGAATAATTATTTTATCAGCCACTCAAGAACGATAGTTCTCTATTCAGAATATCGCAAATTCATTTACATTTTTGTGTTCCAGTTGTACCAAGGTTGATCTCTCTCATTAAGAGGTTTTGAGGGAAGTATTTCACACACTGATCCATCGTTATCTTCGTCCAAATTATAGGGGTCAAAATGGTATCGCTTTTCTAAATCACTTAAACTAAAAAGAACCTTGCCACTGTCTTGGTCTGCAAAAGATTCCATCCATTTTGTTAATGATAGAGGGTTTCCATTTATATCTCTATAACCATCTCTTTGCGCCTTTAAAAGAGAATTGTAAGTACCTCCACCATAATATTCATAAAATTCTTGAGCGTCATTCTTATATGAAAAATCAGAACAGTTAATTTCTCCATATTTCTTTATCAGTGGTTCCCACTCCTTTTTCGCTCTATCTTTATAGTACTTTGTTATGTCAAGGCATTTACTCCACGAATCAACGTTATCTCCCGGGTAGTGTTCTTCTTCGCACCTTAGGTAGTAGTAACCTACGCCGTTTGAGTTAGCCTCTTTTAATACTTGGTTGGCACGCAAAATATTCTTAATTTGTTGTCCGAACATTAAGTAAATAAGCACAGACCCAACCAGAACGATCAATACAAGAAGCAATTTATTTTGTTTGGCGTCAACGTTGGCCATTTGTCTCTGATTTTAACATTAAATAAGACTTATCGTCTCTGGATAGATAGTCACTATCAGGCAATCATAACAGCTAGTGACTGATATTAGAAAAAAGTTTGGCAACCACCTAAAAGCTTTGCGATTGCAACGCAATCTCACACAAGAGGAGCTGGCTGAACGTGCCGGAATGCATTTTACATATGTTGGTCAAATTGAGAGAGGATTAAGAAATCCATCTTTGATAAACCTCGAAAAAATTGCCAAAGCTTTAAAGATTAAAGCTGGGGAATTGCTACCATTTTAGAGTAAGCAGGAAGTGAGATTACTTCGACCTACACCTTTGATTTTTTTTAGTGTATTTAATTACCTTTACTTTTTTGTAAATCAGCAATAAACTCGTTTTGCTAACATAAAGCGTTAAGACGCTACAACAGAGCACCACTTAGGCCAAAAAGCGATAAATCGCGTAGTGCCACCTAATTATTTAATGGGTGGTTTTTTTATACCACCTCACTAGGTACAAATGGCGTCTCTGTCAATTAAACAAGCAAAAAGGGTTCTGGGTAAAGATTCTCTCGGAGTGTCTGACTCTGACTTGGAAATTGATATTGAAACCGCAACTTTGCTACATGATATATTCTTCGATCAACACACCAAGAGCCGTCTTGGGGTAGTCAAGGACTCCCAAAAGTGCCATAATACGGCAATATATGGAAAAGAAAGCAGTGATTTACACAAGAGTATCTGATCCTTCGCAAATCGAAAACAACAGTCTTGATTCTCAACGCGAAATTTGTCAAATTTATGCACAAAAGAATGGCTATAAAGTTGTTAAGGAATTTAGAGAAGAGGGGGTATCAGCAAAACACGTAAACACTAGACCACAGCTTAGAGAGTTGCTATCTTTTTGTACAAAAAAGACAAATAAGGTTTCTGCTGTTATTGTATACAGATTCGATAGATTCAGTCGAAATGTGGAAGAGGGATTGGTAACGATTGGGTATTTATCTAAGCATCAAGTCATAGTTTCATCAGCGACTGAAAATACAGACGAAAGCCCACAGGGTAGAGCAATGCGAAACATGATGATGACTCTTGGACAGCTAGACAATGAGATGAAGGGGGAGCGTGTCAGGGACAACATGATAGCTGCTTTTAAAAAGGGTTTGTGGCCGTTTAAGACACCAGTTGGATACAAACGTAGATATAACTCCAAGGAAGAAAATAAAGGAATGCCACCGATTCTTGATCCATATTTGGCTCCTATCATTAAGCGAATGTTCCAGAAAGCTGGAACTGGCATCTACAACAAAGTTCAGCTAGCAAAAATGATGAATCTTGAAGGATTCGGAAACTACTACCGCGTAAAAGCTGATCATAAAATTGTTGATCGAATTCTTTCAATGTCTTTCTATTATGGCTATATGTACGCCAAAAAGTGGGAAGAGCATGTTTGGGGACAACACGAGCCGTTAATCGATGAGTCAACATGGCAACTGGCCTACAATTTGCTAATTTTGAAAAGGAAAAACCATAAATATCAGGATGAAGAATCTTATCCGCTAAAAGGAGCGCTTAAATGTGCATATTGCGAACACCTTGTGACTACTTCTCCATCAAGAGGCAATGGTGGAGTCGTTCTGTACTATGAATGCCGGAATAGTGGCTGTAAAAAACTCCGTATAAATGCTTCAAAGGCACACGATCAGTTTAGAGAACTATTATCTATGATTCAGCCGTCAGATAGAGTCATAAAGCTGTTCCAACACATGGTATTTGCAGACTGGGATAAAGCAATCGAGCAAACTAAAAAGCAAATTGAAGCGTATGATGCTCAAATTGAACTACTAAAGGTAGACTTAAAAAGCATTCGAAAAGCGGTTGATGGAGAAATCTACACGATGGAGCAAGGTAAAGGGGAAGCGGACAAGATACAACGAGACATCGCAGTTCTAAGTATTGAAAGGTCAGAAACAAGGATCGAAAAATACGATAGCGAGATTGTGAGGGAATTCACTGACCAATTTCTCAAAAACCTAACATTTCTTTGGGACAACTTAGATCTCCCTAAACGGCAGGCACTGCTTAATAAGATATTCAAAGGGAGTCTAGTGATAACTCCTGAAAGGAAAATCCGAACCATGGAATTATCACCATCCTTCAAGCTAATTGAGGCATTGAATACCTCAAATAGCGAAAATGTGACCCCAGCCGGAGTCGAACCGGCGATCTTTTGGATGAGAACCAAATGTCCTAGACCACTAGACGATGGGGCCATGATTAGCAGGGCCAATCACCAGTATTTTAGCATCTAGGTGCTAAAATATCCCAAAAGCAATTAAACCTTGGAGGCAATAATGCGCTTAGTGAAACCCGTCCTTGATTTTTTTAAGAAAAACGACTTTTTGTGTGGGGTTGTGGCCTTTGTTCTTTTTGCTCAGGCGATACTGGACTCTGCTCAAGGGCATCCAATCAACGTTTTTGGTATGGTTGGTTATGTAACCATTATCTTCGTTTCTGTTCTTTATATGGACTAAATCAGCCCCGCCCTCTCTTTTTAAGGAGGGCACTTTTTTGTGCCTAGAACATATCCCATATATACCAAAATACTTGACAAAAACAGGTCTAATTGTTACAATATACCTTACTAACATAGAGTTTGGGATTATTCTCCTTCCAGCCAATAACTGTCATGGGCTGGTTTTTTAATTATCTGAGAAGCATGCCTACTCAAGTGTTACGCCTTGACAAAGAAATTTAAGGCCTTATATTTATAATTCGTAGTAACACAAAAACATATGGCACAACAAAACACTCAAAGAGTTCAAATGACACCGCTTGGCTACCGCCAACTTGTCGACGAACTCGCCCAATTAGAAAAAACTGGTTTACCAGAAGGTATTGAACGCGTCGCTAAAGCTCGCGAGTTTGGAGACCTTTCAGAAAACGCCGAGTACCATTCTTCAAAAGAGGACTTGGCAGCGCTAGAGGGACGCATCGAAGAGCTTAGAGATATCATCTCAAGAGTCATTGTCGTCGACATCAAAAAATCCGACGAAGAGGAAGTCGGTATTGGAAGTATGGTTACTGTCCAAGTTAATGGTAAGGCTCACGATTTCTCTATTGTCGGAGAATGGGAAGCTGACCCTGCTGCCAAAAAAATCTCCCACGAATCACCTTTGGGCAAAGCCTTAATCGGTAAAAAAGTAGGGGACACTGTAGAGGTCGAAGCTCCTGCTGGCAAAGTTATCTACGCCATCAACGCTGTTAAATAAAAAATAAGATTATTTGATTCAAAAAGAGCGGTTAAGATCCGCTTTTTTTGTGTTAAAAAATAAATTAAAATAAAATTCCATGAGATATATTTTTGTATCTGGTGGAGTTGTTTCTGGTTTGGGTAAGGGAGTCATTTCGGCTTCTTTGGGTTTACTTCTAAAGTCTGCTGGTTTGTCCGTCACTAATGTCAAGGTAGATATGTATCTCAATTTGGATGCCGGAACCATTCGCCCTCAAGAGCACGGCGAAGTTTTTGTTACCGCCGATGGGCTGGAAACTGATCAGGACTTGGGTAATTACGAAAGATTTCTAAATACTTCTTTAAGGCGCGAAAACTATCTCACCACCGGCCAAGTGTATAAAACCGTTATCGATCGAGAGCGCAGTTTTGGTTACAACGGCGAGGATGTCGAGGCCATTCCCCACGTCACCGACGAAATAATCAGCCGTCTAAAACAAGCAGGGAAAAAAAGTAAGGCCGACGTTGTTATTGTCGAGCTTGGTGGAACTGTTGGTGAGTATCAAAACATTTTATTTTTCGAGGCTAATCGAATTCTTAAGCTTCAAAACTCCAATCCTGTTTTACACGTTCATGTCAGCTACTTACCAGTTATAAAGTCTTTGGGTGAACTAAAAAGTAAGCCGGCTCAACAATCCACCAGAGTCTTGCAAGGCATGGGCATTCAGCCCGATTTTTTAATTGCCAGATCAGAAAGGCCAATTGATGAAAAAAGAAAACAAAAACTTGCTCTCTTTTGCAATCTTCAGCCAGATTCTGTTTTGGGTTGTCCAGACGTCAGCAATATTTACTCAGTCCCCACTCTTTTAGAAGAACAAGGCCTAACCAAAAAAATCATCCAAAAACTAGCTCTTCCGTACCATTCTGTTGGCAAAAATCTCAAAAAATGGACATCTGCTACTACAGCCTCAACCACCGGTCCTCTAGTAACTATCGGCATTATCGGTAAGTACTTCAAAACAGGCAACTACACCCTCAAGGATTCTTATGTCTCTGTTATCGAAGCGCTTAATCAAGCCAGCAATTTTTTAAAACTCAGAATAAATTATGTTTGGATCGATAGTGAAACCTTGAGTGATCCACTTAAGGAACTAAAGAATTTGCAAGGTATTTTGGTTCCTCAGGGGTGGGGGAGTCGCGGTGTTGAGGGAAAAATTTCAGCTATTAAATATGCCAGAGAGAATAAAATTCCTTACCTGGGTCTTTGCTTTGGCATGCAAATGGCCGTTATTGAATACGCCAGAAATATTTGTAATCTCAAAAACTCAAACTCAACCGAGGTCGATCCAAAAACCAAGTATCCAGTCATAAATATTATGCCCGATCAAATTGATTTTTTAAGAAGGCATCAGTATGGTGGCACTATTCGCCTTGGTTCTTATCCTTGTCTGTTAGATCCTGATTCTTTACTGGCCAAACTCTATAAAAAATATACTAGCGCCAAAAACTCTCCTTGGCTTTCTGATTCCAGTATTTTAAAGAAAAAATTAGCCTTAAATACTATTTACGAAAGGCATCGTCATCGCTACGAACTCAATAACGAGTATCGCAAAATTTTAGAAAAAGCCGGTCTAAAAATTTCCGGTACCTCTCCCGATGGCTTGTTGGTAGAAGCCATTGAGCTATCCGGGCACCCCTTTTTTGTGGGAACTCAGTTCCATCCCGAATATATCGCTCGTCCGCAGGCTCCTCACCCTATCTTTCTTGGCTTTCTCGAGGCCAGCCGAAGCAAGAGAATTCCAAAGATGCTATAATTATAGGATCATATTCCAACTGGAGGACCAATGGACCTTAAGAGTACTTATGCAAACGTTAGTCAGAGGGTGAGGAGCAATCCAACTCCTTACATTCTCGGCGCAATTCTCGTTATTGTGATCATTACCATTTTGAGCATCATTATTTCAATTCGACGCGACATGGCCAACGCCTCTCCCTACAAAGTAAGTGGCCCCAACCAAGCGCTATTTACCCCCACGGCTTTTGGAGAGAGCACTTTGCCCGCTACTTTGACACCCGTCCCTTCGCCAACGCCAATTCCCTCAAATCTTTGGACTGTCAAAGCCATACTGGGCAAAGAAACTCATTACGGCTTCAACTCTCTTGTTGTTGAATTCGAAAACACAACCAGTAAAGAAATAAAAAAGGGTCATTGTCAGTCTCCTCGAGATCCGGCGCCAAAACTTGGTGCCACCTTTATTCTGGAAGATAAGGGCGGCTTCTCGCTCTTTACTCCTTATGACACTGCCAAGCAGGCTATCGATTTGGAGAGTAAGGTCCAGCGTTTTCGCTTGATTGAGTAGTTTTTTATAAATCCGTTCTGTAATAGGACGGATTTTTTTGTATTAAAATACTCCATGGACCAAAAATTCAACGATGCTGTCAAAGCTCAGTTAGACCAAAAAATTTATACCCACTCGCTTGCTCTCGTCGCGTGTATGGGCGGGCTTTACGATTATTTTTCCCAAAACAATTTATTAACTGAAGACGAACCAAGCAAAGATGACTGGCTCTTGTCTGGTCTCATTCACGATATCGACTACTCAGGTGAATACAAAGAAACCCATCCTCTAAAAACTCGCGCAGTTCTTGCCAAATACAATTTAGAAATTTCTGATACCGTTGAGAAGGTTGTTAAATCCCATGCTCCAGAATTAACTGGTGTAAAACCAGAGACCAAGGCCGGGTGGTCCATTTTTTGCGCCGATTCGCTAACAGGATTAATTATGGCCGTCGCCTATGTTTATCCCAGCAAAAAACTTGCGGATGTCAAAGTAGCTTCGGTTCTTAAGCGTTTTCTCAAAGAACCCAAGTTTGCGGCCGGAACAAGGCGCGATGAAGTCAAAATGTGTGAGAATCCAGAAGGTCTCAACCTCCCCTTGGAAAAATTAATTGAAATCTGCCTCACCTCCATGCAAGCCATCGCTTCTGATCTTGGCATATAGTTATAAAAACTATGTCAGCAGAACATTCCGACTTTATCTACTCAACCGAAGAAGAAAGGCGTCAGTGGCTTTACACTAGTGTTGCGCAACTTCGTTACAATATTTCTCAAGAATGGAAAAATTCCCCTCAATCAGAATTTTATTCAACAGTCAAGCCCAAAGACTATCTTCTCATCTTTGGCGAGTGGGTAAACGGCAAAAAAATCGATCACCCTATCGATCAGCGAGGTTTTGTTTTTGAGGTTCTGGCCAATAGACACATTGAATCCAAAGATTCAAAATCAACTTTAAACTCAGCAATTAGAGAAATCTTAATCAAGCTACTTCACGATCACAATGCTCAACTTTGGGGAAAAATAAAAAGTAACCCCGATAATATAAAAGTTTCAATCCTCCCTCCAATTGAAGTTCATAAAATATATGAGTCCAAGGTCTCTCGAAACGCCGTTTTGGAGAGTGGCAAACAAATTTTTGCGACCATGGAAACAATAGAATCTATTATCAAAGCTCTCAACGGTCAAGATGATGGCAAATTAACCGGTGTTGGCTTAGAGATCGTGTCCCAAGCTCGAGAGCAATTAAGAGCAGTTTCTAAACAGCCTATTAGGTTGGCAAAAAAATATCAGTACGTTTATCTTCTTCCTTCTGATCAACATTATTTACCCAACCATCCCAGTCGCGGTTTTGTTACAGTAGAGCATTTGCCCATAAGTACAGACGATCTTGATCAGCTTTGTAGTCTTCTAAATAATCACCTCCAGCGCCTGTACCCAAAGCCAGATCGTAATTAACTTGAGATATAATTGCCCTATGTTAGACATCAACTATATCCGTGATAATCAAGACAGTCTCAAAAAGGCTGTTGCCGACAAACAATTTGACCCCTCTATCGTCGACAGATTAATTTCGATAGATAGTTCTCGCCGACAGCTGATTCAAGAAACCGAAGAGTTGAGACGCCAGGGAAATGCTAATATCGCCGATTTAAAAGGAAAGCCCTCTGATGAACAAATTGCCAAAGGTAAAGAAATAAAACAAAAACTTCAAGAACTAGAACCAAAATTATCCGAAATCGAAAAAGAATACATGGAGTTAATGTACCAGATGCCAAATCCCGCGACATCAGATACTCCATTGGGAAAAGATGAATCTGAGAATGTCGTAGTTAGAACTATAGGTGAGCCAACAAAATTTGATTTCGAACCAAAAGACCATTTAGAAATTGGTCAGAATCTGGATATTATCGATACAGATACGGCTGCAAAAGTGTCAGGTTCTCGTTTTGCCTACTTAAAAGGGGATGGTGCAATGCTAGAGTTTGCTCTAATTCAGTATGTAATGCAAACTCTTACTAATGCAAACATCATTAAACAAATAGCAGAATCCGTAAAACCAGGTTACTCTGCAAAAGCATTTACTCCGGTCGTTCCTCCTGTTTTTATAAAAACAGAGGTTTTTAAACGCATGGCTCGTCTCTCAGAAGAAGATAAGGCGGAAAGATATCAGTTTCCTTTAGACGATCAATATCTTGTCGGTAGTGCGGAGCATACTCTCGGGCCCATTCATATGGAACAAACTCTTCCAGAAAAATTATTTCCAATACGTTACCTTGGCTTTTCAACTGCATTTAGAAGAGAGGCTGGTTCTTACGGAAAAGATACAAAGGGAATTATTCGAGTACACCAATTCGACAAACTAGAGATGGAATCGTTTTCGGTTCCAGAAGATTCTAAGACAGAACAAGATTTTATGGTAGCTGTCCAAGAATATTTAATTTCTGGTTTAAAAATACCTTATCAAGTAATTTCTATTTGCACTGGAGATATGGGTAAACCAGATGCGCGTCAAATAGACATCAATTGCTGGATGCCAGGACAAGGGAAGTATCGTGAAACAAACACCTCCGACCTTATGACTGATTATCAGTCAAGGCGTCTAGAAACAAAAGTAAAAAGAATTTATGGTGAAACGCAATATGTCCATATGAACGATGCCACAGCCATTGCTGTCGGCAGAATAATTGTGGCGATAGTAGAGAACTACCAGCAAGCCGATGGATCTGTAAAAGTTCCAGAAGTTTTAGTTCCTTTTGTAGGCAAAGAGGTCATCAAACGTGCTTAAAAAAATATTTCTTATTTTTCTGGGCATAATTATTATTGCCTTTGGTTTTTATTATTTTAGTCATCTTAAAACCGGCCTGCCTCTTTTGTCGCCTATCTGGGAAAGAGATTACACCGAAAAAATAGCCGGTAAAATTGACAGTAGCCTGTCTCTAAATTTTTCCAAAAGTAAAGAGCTCTCGCCATTGGCCAATGTTCCTCGTTATCTGGTTTACAATACTAAAACTGGTTTTGTTTATTATTCCAAGTCTTCTGATCAAAAAATTTCTCCTGCCTCGTTTACCAAACTGTTATCTGCCCAAGTAGCGCTAGACTTTATTCCCATTAACGAACAAATATTTGTTTCATCAGAGTCTATAAATAAAGTACCTACAATTCTCGGTCTAAAAACTGGTGAAAAGTTTGAGGTTAAGGATATTTTAAGAGGCGCTATTGCCACAAGCGCCAATGACGCCGCTCAGGTATTAGCGGATGAATCAGCTAGATTCCAAAAAATGTCCAAACAGGAGTTTATCTATTATATGAACAAAAAAGCTACTCTTTTGGGAATGAACCATTCGCAT
The DNA here is from genome assembly GCA_964586045.1 of uncultured Pseudomonadales bacterium. Lineage (GTDB taxonomy): Bacteria > Patescibacteriota > Microgenomatia > UBA1400 > MFAQ01 > MFAQ01. The sequence goes on from CAZPFY010000014.1 coordinate 13,661, forward strand.
TTTACAAATCCAGACGGCCTAGATGATCAATATCAGTACTCAACTTTAGAGGATATAACCAAAGTAATAAATAATGTACAAAAAAATTACCCACATATTATAGAAGCAGCCGGATCAGACAATGTGGATATTGCCACTTCATCAGCTCATGGCTTTTACTATCTTCCCAACTGGAACGGACTGCTGGGAGTTTACCCTGGCGTCAATGGTTTAAAAATTGCGTATACCGAAGAGGCTGGCTATAGCACTATTGTTACCGCCACCAGTGGGGATATTTCACTTGCCGCTCTTGTTTCTGGTACCGATTCCTATTTAGAACGAGACAGGGCTGCCGCCGACCTTTTGGACGCGGCTTTAATGTACGAAGGTTTACCTGCTCAGAAAATAACTACTTACAAACTAAATTTAAGGTACAAGACTTGGGGGGATTTGGCGCGTAAAATTAGGGCAGAGCTAAAACTTCTCGAAAAAAATGAAAATAATTGATATTCTTTTTCCACATCTCATAAATCTTCCCGACACTCCCTATAATAAAAATATTCAAATAATCAAAGGGGCAGGAGAACCCACTCTTTTTGTGGATAGCTTGGTCGAGTCTGGTCATCTCTTGACCGATATCTGGAGAAAAGGAATCACTGATCTTCTCCCCAAAAGCTTTAAGCCCAAAACAGTTCTCCTCCTTGGTCTTGGTGGCGGTTCCAATGCTCAGTTGGTTAGTAAGCTTTTCCCTCAGTCAAATATAACCGCTATAGAAATAGATCCTCAGATGGTTGATATCGCTAACGAGTACTATCATCTAAACAAAAAAGTTCCCAATTTAAATATAATTATTGCTGATGCCGAAAAATATATTTACGATCTTCCCGACGGAAAACAAATATACGACTTAATTTTAGTTGATTGTTTTGTTGGCAAATACATTCCTCCCCAGTTTCAAAAAATTCCTTTTGTAAAAAAACTTTACGAGCACAGTCGGTTTACTCTAATAAATCGAATTTGGGGAAACGAACACCATTTGGAAACCGTCTTTTTTCTTCGCCATCTTTCTAAACACTTTTCCTTCCTCAAAACCCACACCAAAACCAATATTGTCGTTTCCTTGCTCTAGATTCGATATAATCAAGTACGTATGTTTCAATTCTTAGACACAATCCTAAATCCAAATAAACTAGAGGTCGAAAAACTCAGACACATCGTTGAGGGCATTACTGCCATGGAGTCAGATATCTCCAAAATGAAAGACGATGAGTTTCCAGCGGAAATTGCTCAAATAAAAAAAGAACTCCAAGATGAAAAAACTTTAGATGATGTTCTCCCCAAAGTTTTTGCTATGGTTCGTGAGGCATCAAAACGGGTTTTGGGTATGCGACCATTTGATGTTCAGTTAATTTCCGGCTTGGCATTTCACCGAGGCATGGTCGGTGAACAAAAAATGGGCGAAGGTAAAACTCTTTCAGCTGTTGCTCCGCTGGCCCTCAATGCTTTGGTGGGTAAGGGCACTCACTTGGTAACTGTCAATGACTATTTGGCTCGCCGTGATGCGGGTTGGATGGGACCAGTCTATCAATTTTTAGGGCTGACCGTTGGTTGTATTTTTTCTGGTCAGGGCGACTTACCTGCAGCAGTTTACGATCCAAACTACTCCGATTCTTCACACAGTGATAACAGACTTCAAAAACTTCGTCCTGTTTCTCGAGCCGAGGCCTATCAGTGCGACATTACCTACGGCACCAATAACGAATTTGGTTTTGACTATTTAAGAGACAATATGGCCAAGTCTCCCGAAAACATGGTTCAGCGTGGTCATTTTTTTGCTGTTGTTGATGAGGTGGACTCTATCCTTATCGACGAAGCCCGTACGCCCCTGATTATTTCTGCTCCCGATATGGAAGCTACCGATCAATATCTAAAGTTTTCCACAATTATCAAAACGCTTTCCGCCGATACCGATTTTGAGGTAGATGAAAAGCAAAGAACGGCCAATCTTTCTGATCACGGTCTGCGTAAAATTGAAAAAATTCTAAATGTTGAAAATCTTTATCAGCAAGATTACAAAACCCTTCATCATTTAGAGCAAGCCCTCAAAGCTCAAACTTTATTTACCAAGGACCGGGACTATGTTGTAAAAGACGACCAGGTTATTATCGTCGACGATCACACTGGACGCTTAATGCACGGCCGCCGCTATTCCGATGGACTCCACCAGGCCATAGAGGCCAAGGAAAGCGTCAAAATTCAGCAAGAGAGCCGTACCATGGCCACAATCTCTTTGCAAAATTACTTTAGGCTCTACGAAAAACTCTCGGGTATGACGGGAACGGCTGCAACCGAAGCTGAAGAGTTTAAAAAAATCTACAACCTTACGGTTTTAGTTGTGCCCACCAACAAACCAATACAGCGCAAAGACTTCACTGATACCGTCTACAAAACTCAAGCCGCCAAATACACCGCTATCGTTAACGAAGTCCTGGAAGTTCACACCAAAGGGCAACCTGTTCTCATTGGAACCAAATCCATCGACCAAAACGACGTTGTGAGTCAGTATCTTAAAAAGAAAAAAATTCCTCATCAAGTTCTTAACGCCAAAAATCACGAGAACGAAGCCATGATTATTTCCGAAGCAGGTCGTCTTGGGGCAGTTACCGTCGCTACCAATATTGCTGGACGCGGTGTCGACATTGTCTTGGGAGGAGATACTACAGGAAGAGATCTTACTAAGTGGCAAAACGAAGCCAATAAAGTTAAAGAAGTTGGTGGGCTACATATTATCGGAGCTGTCCGTCACGAATCACGACGTATCGATAATCAGCTCCGAGGTCGTTCTGGCCGCCAAGGCGACCCAGGATCATCGAGATTTTATATTTCCCTGGAAGACGATATTATGAGAATTTTTGGCGGTGATCAGGTAACAAGACTCATGAACTTTCTCAAAGTTCCCGATGATCAGCCCCTAGAAGCCAGCATGGTTACTAAGGCTATCGAAACTGCTCAGCAAAAAGTTGAATCGTTTTATTTTGATCAAAGAAAACATCTCGTTGACTACGACGACGTCATGAACAAGCAACGTCAAATTTTTTATTCTCGTCGTCAAAACGTTTTGTCTGGCGAAGGTAGTCTTACAACTCCACAAGTAGATAAGGCCATCGAAAAAGAAATAAAATACCTTTCAAGTATTTATGGTGCCTCGGGTATTAGTGAAATAGAAGCAGACCAAATTAGTAAAGATTTTCAAAGTATTTTACCTCTAGACCCTTTTTCTGCCAAATCACTAAAAACTAGTTTATCTGGTAAAACCTCCGAAGAGGTTTTTGAGATTCTCGGCAATATTATTGTTGAGGCTCGCAAAAATCAAAAAAAACAACTTGGAGATCTTTTGCCTCAAGTCGAAAAATATGTTACTTTGGAAACTTGTGATGAACTATGGATGGAGCACCTGGATGCTATAGATAATTTAAGAGACGGCATTGGCCTTCGAGGCTACGCCCAAAAAGACCCCTTGGTCGAATACAAGCACGAATCATTTGCTCTTTTTGAAGGTCTTTTAAATCGCATTGATTCAGTTGTTGCTCATCGCATTTTCCGCGTCCAGGTCGCCCCCCAACCCACTCCTCAACACCAACAAACCCCATCTTCGTCTGTCATTCCGGGCTCGACCCAGAATCCATCCAGTACCACCTCCAAAAAACTTGGTCGCAACGATCCTTGTTGGTGTGGCTCAGGCAAAAAGTGGAAGAGCTGCCACTACCCAAAAACTAGCTAAATTATTTCTGAGTTTGATCTTTCCTAAAAGTTTTTTCGGGGATATAGTTGACCGAATAGTCTCTAACATTTAAAACAATTAAGTATCCGCCAACTGAATAGTCATCACCAAACTTACCAGGCAAACCTATTTTTGGCGTATGTCCAATAATCCAGCAAGCCTCACCCTTGTTGTCAGTTGTCAAAACGATTCTTGG
>CAZPFY010000014.1:17626-24717 GCA_964586045.1 uncultured Pseudomonadales bacterium
TCATCTTCATAAAAAACATAGCCGATGTTCAGATCGGTTAGTTCTTTTTCAAATCTACTCGATTTCCATTCTTGTCTCCAGCCAATTATTTCTGTACTCATGGCGCAATGATATCAACAAAACCATAAGATAAAAAGAGATAAAATAGAATCAGATGAAAAAAATAGCCTGGATCACTCTAATTCTTCTATTTGTTTTTTGGTATTTATTTAGCAAAGTATGGCTAAAAGACTCTGAAACCGACTTTAAATTTTCCGATAGAGATAAAACTTCAGTTTTCCCCACCCCCAAAAATGACGTCTTGGACCCTTTCTCGCCAAGTATTACCGAAAAGGTAGAAGCCCCAACTATAGAGATAAAATCCAGCTCGGATACTTCGACCATAAAATTCTAGACTCATGTAGAATAAAACATATGAACCGTTTTCGCGGATTGATTGCTGTTTTCACCTTACTCTTTTTGCTATCCGGAATCAGCCTCTTGTTGTTGGTAATAGATGACAAAAAAGATTTATCTAGCCGAGCAAGTATTGGTGATATGGGATCAGGCGTTAAACCCTTAACTTCATATTCACAATCAACTCTAAGCACTAACTACGACCCTAGTGTTTGGTTAGCCCTAGAGACAAACTTTTACTTAAATCAAAATAATAACGACAGCTTGCGAATCTTTGCCAGTCAACTAAACCTTGCTTCAGTCTCAGCTGTCATCGGTAGCGAATTTACAAATCCCAAACTGTTAGGTGTAGAAAATCTTTCGGTTCCTGGTTGGTCTCAAGAAAAATACAGCTATGACTTTTTTGGTGAAACAAAAAAAGTTAATCTTTGGAAAAATGATAATTATTCTGTTCTCGAAGTTGGTGCTCTAAAAAATTCCTCGGTCGATACCGCCAACTTTTTAGCCGGTCTAGCTCCAGAAAAAAAAGTTCTCGGAGTCTCAACTCCAGATGATTCCGCCAAACTGGCAACTTTAATTAGACCTTCAGTAGCCATGGTCCTAAATCACTACTGTGCCGAGCTTAAGTTTTTTAACTCTCCAGGCTTTCCTTTGTCTGACAAAGTATATCCCTACTGTCTCACCTCCGTTGGTAGCGGGTTTTTTGTAAGCAGTGATGGTCTTTTGGCTACCAACGGCCATATTGTCAAAAATCTACCAAAAAGTGCTCTTTACTATGGCATCTCTTCTGGAAAACTCGATCTCTTGTTAGTCGATTTCTTAAAGGTATATTTTTCCCAAGTAAACAAACGAGCCTACACCGAGGACGAAATAAAGCAAAAAATTATTGACGCGCACAAAAATAAAGAAGTCTTGTATCAAATTGGCGGTATGATTGCCGACTTAAATCAAAAAAATATTTTAAAGTTTCAAAATGAAAAAAACAGCTATTTCCTCCAAGTCGGTAGTCGTGGCGCCACTATTACTACTGACGGAGTGGTTGAATCAGATGATGTCATTAGAGCCGATTTGGTTGACCTAGATTATCAAGAGCCAAACGACCAATTGGGCTTTGTCAGTTCAGATGTCGCTTTGTTAAAAGCCGAAAAAGGCATTTTTCCTGCTCTTACCTTAGGTGAAATTGGCGATGCCTACGTTGGTTCCAATCTTCAGGTTGTTGGTTTCCCTGCAGCCGCAAATGGTACCGGTACCTTACTTAGTAATAGCGCTTTTGCCGAGCCAACATTTACCAAAGGGGTTGTTAGCGCTATCAAGGAAGCCAAAGGAAATCAAAAAAAACTAATTCAAACCGACGCCATAATTAATCATGGTAATAGTGGGGGGCCCGCCCTCCTCTTAAACGGTAAGGTTGTCGGTATCGCAACTTATGGTGTAACTGCTGACGACGGTACTGGCTCGTATAACTTTTTGAGAGATATCCAGGACCTTAAGGATTTAGTCGCAAAAAAAGATCTAAAACTAGATCAAGGAGAAATATACAAACTTTGGAATGAAGGTTTAAATAACTATTGGCTTGGATATTTTAAATACGCCGCAGAAAAATTCCAAAAAGTCAAAGAGCTCTATCCAGTTCATCCTCTCGTCAATAAATACCTCGAATCAACAATCTCAAAAATAAATACAATAGAGGATCTTACTCCCAAGTTTACCCACAAACAGAGAACCACCCTTATGTACTTGTCTGGGAGTATCATGGCCTTATCCCTTTTTTCTTCAGGAGCTCTTCTTTTTTTAATCTCCTCACAAAAGCAAAAACAAGAACTTCCAAGCGCCCCGACATTTTAGTTGTGGTATAACAAATTTATGGATAATAACAACCTCCCCAACAATACCCCAAGCATCGATCCTTCCCAAATGGCACCTCAGGGCGTTTCTCCCGTGGTTTCTGTTAGTGATCATTTAATCGACATTACTCCCGGCGCCACCCCCTCAGACTCTCCGATTCCAACTCCAATTGTTTCTCCAGTTCAAACAGCTCCACTTCCAGAAAATAAAGTTATCGACATTACTCCTCAGACTGCCGCCCCTGCCCCTTTAGCACCTATTTCTACACCACTCGTAAGTGTTGATACGCCCCTCGTAAGTGTTGATGTCCCACTCGCAGCCCCCGTTGTTCCTGTAACGGCTCCATCTGTAATCGAAACCAGTATTCCCACCTCCCCAGTAATATCTTCGGCCCCAGTTGCTCAGCCTACCCCTTCCGTAAATCCACTACAAGAAGATCCGAGTCTGGTTCAAACAATAGGGTAAATGCAAATAATCTGGACCAAACATCTCAAAGAGAGAATCGAGCAAAGAGGGCTAAGTCCTTCTTTGGTGGATAAGGCCGTTCGCTTCCCAGATGAAATCGTTAAAAGCAATACCACAGACTCCAATAAACACATCAAAACAATCGGTGGTTATAAAATAGTTGCCGCCGTCAAGCGTCAAGGGAGTGATTGGATAATTACTTCTGCGTGGTGGAACTATGCAAATCAAGGTAGTAGTCATTACCAAACATCAAACAAACTATTTTTCGAAAGATGGATCGAGTCCTTTATTCGCTGGATCGAGAAAAAAATCACTGGTCGCTAGCATCCTCCGTCTTCCCCATCAAGGTATCTGCTTGCAATTTTATTTTGTTATATTCTTCACAATTCAAGCGTTCAAAAATACCCGATCTATCTTCACTTGGGCATTTTGTCGCGTAAGCAATTCCCATAAAGCTCCCGAAAAAAATAATCATCGAAAATACCGTAGCTCCTACAATTCTTAGTTTAAAAAACTGATCATCAATCACCACTTCCTTCCAGCCGGCATATGCGTGGTAAAACCAGCCAGAAAAAACAATCATAAAAATAATCGCTAAAATAACACCTACGGCTACTGGCATTTGCATAGGTCCATGTTATCATAAACATGTTATGTTCAAAAAAATATCTGTCATTTTATTATTTGCTTTTTTTCTCTCCGCCTGCCAAAATAACAAATCCCAAACCCCACCCGTCTCAACTTCCACAAGCCAGTCTTATCAATTACAAGTTAACAATACTCCAACCATGAATCCAACCCTAACCCCTACCCCAGAACCCCTAGCCGAAAACATCACCGCTACAATAAAAACCAACAAAGGGACAATGATTGTCAAACTTTTCCCCAAAATGGCTCCCAACACAGTTGCCAACTTTGTTGAGCTCGCCAAGGGTACAAAAGTAAATCCCGTAACCGGTAAAAAAGTTTCCAGCAAGCCATTCTATGATGGTGTTATTTTTCACCGAGTTATTTCTGGATTTATGATTCAAGGTGGAGATCCAAATGGTACTGGTACGGGTGGACCTGGCTACAAATTTGCTGACGAGCCGGTAACCGAAAAGTACACTCGAGGAACCATAGCTATGGCAAACGCCGGTCCAAACACCAACGGCAGTCAATTCTTTATCATGCACAAAGATTATGCTTTACCTCCAAGTTATACAATTTTTGGCCGAATTGATGCGACCGACAGTGCTAGTTTGGAAACCGTTGACGCTATTGCTAGTGTCAAAACCAACGCCTCAGATAAACCCTTAGATTCCGTGGTCATAAATTCCATTACCATCAGCGAAAAATGAGAAAAGTCGGCGGTCATGTCTCCATTGGTGGAGGCATATCAAATGCCGTAATTAATACCCTAAAAATCGGTGGCAATTGCCTGCAGATATTTGCTGGTTCTCCCCGCTTGTGGTCTCGCCAACTTTGGAAAGAAAAAGAAGCAACTGACTTTACCAATCAGATAATAGAAAAAAACCTTAACCCTGTTTTTATTCATGCACTGTATTTAGTTAATCTCGCTTCAGATAAGCCAGATTTACTTCAAAAATCAACAGACTCGCTAATTATCGATATAAAAAATGGTGACCAGATAAATTGCGCTGGAGTCATTGTTCATATTGGTTCGCATCAAGGTAGAGGTTTTGATTCTGTTAAAGAGCAATTAGTTGAAGCTCTTAAAACAATTTTGGCCTCTACTGGGAAGACACCTCTCCTCTTAGAAACAGATGCGGGCCAAAACGGCAAAATAGGGTCCATAGAAGAGCTCAGCTACCTTATAAAAGCAGTAGACGATCCTCGACTTCAAATTTGTTTCGATACCGCCCATTTGTTTGAAGGGGGATTGGACATGAGAGATAAAAAGGTCGTAAATACATTTATTCAACAGCTGAAAGATTATAAAATTTTAGACAAAGTTTCTTGTATTCACTTAAATGATTCGGCTACCGAACTAGATTCTCACAGAGACAATCATGCCGATCTGGGCAAAGGTAAAATTGGTTTAGATGGTCTTCGAAACTTTGTAGCACATCCAGACCTAATTCATTTGCCCTTAATTCTCGAAACCCCAGGTCCCGACAAAATGGGCCCAAATTCAGAAAACGTCTCCATCGCCAAAAATCTCTGAATCGTCATTGCGCGATTCGTACTCGAACCAAAGCAATCCATCCCGATTTGTCATCCCGGACCTGTCCTCAGATCCCGGGTAAGTCTCGGGAATCCGGGATCCAGGAGAAAATTTAAATCTCTTTGAGAAGCATCACTCCTTGCGACTTTATTCTGTAATTTCCCACAAAAGCCACAGGGTTGTAGATTGCAGTCAAAAAACCCCTGGTTTCCATTCCCCAAGTTTCCAGACAGTGTTTTTTTAGTGTCTTTAAACTCCCAGCTCGATAAGCAGACCATATACCCCCAAAATCTTTATCCCCGTACTGCAGACTCCTTTCCTCAAAAGTCCATTCTCCAATTGGGAATTTCATCGGTGTAGGATTATTTCTCAAACCAAGGGACATAAGGTCGTGAGTGACTACTTTGTAGCCAATGGGAAACCAACCACCGGTCATTCGTACGTAGCCTACAGGCGTAAATTCACAAAATCCATTTTTATAAACCAGTCTATCCTTTGGCTTCAATGGCATAAAAACATCATAATTTTTCCCATCATCCATCAACCACTCATCAATCTTTAATTCATCAAAGTCAATTTCTTTTTGAAATAATTCTTTCACCACCAGATTCTACCACTACTCATATCTTATGGCCTCCATTGGCGAGAGATTGGCTGCTCGCTTGGCGGGGAAGACTCCAAAAAATATTCCAATGCCACTAGAGACTCCGAGAGCCAGAACAACCGCAAAGAAATTTATAGCCACTGGAAACCAGTTTCTGGCAACCGAAACCAAAGCTACAGCTAGAAATAGTCCAACCAATCCGCCAAACACAGAAAGCATCGTTGACTCGGTCAAAAACTGCAAAAGAATATCCCGTGTTGTTGCCCCCAATGCTCTGCGGATACCTACCTCGCGAGTTCTTTCGGTAACCGTTGCATACATAATATTCATAATTCCAATACCTCCAACCAAAAGAGAAATAGATCCAATGGCAATAAGAACCAAGTTTAACATCGCAAAAATCTGATTAATAGAAGATAAAATTTCCGACTGCTCGGTAACCGAGAATTTATCTTTGTCATATCTTCTTAACAACGTCTTTTGAACTTCACTTTTTACTGTACTTACTGAGTCTTGGTCGGCGATCCCAAGATATATGGCAAAAAATGTCTTTTTGGTATTAATTGAACCAAAAGTGGTAGTGTAGGGGATAAAGGCCGCTCCATCTCTTTCTTGATTGCCAATTTTTTTAGCGACTCCAACCACCCTTAGTCTAAGTCCTTCAATTCTAATTGTTTTACCTAGTGCGTCACTTGGGTTTCCAAATAAGTTCTCTGCAACAGTAAAACCAAGTACAGCTACTTTTGCCTTTTTGTCTACATCTGATTTTGTCCAAAGTTCCCCCGTGTGAATTTTCAAGTTTAAAAGAGAAAACATTTCCTCGTTTGCACCCATTACACTTACCTTCTTTTCTTCGTTCGCAGAACTTACTGTCGTTGAATGAATAAACATTGGAACAACGTATTTTATGTTAGAAACTTTTTCGACACTAGATACATCTTTTTCATCAAATTCAGCTCCACCGGTCAGACTTGCTGGATTCCCTCCACCAGAAAATCCAGCTCCTGGCAGAATCATTACTAAGTTTGCCCCCAAACTCTCAAATTGGTCTCTTATGTAGTTTTTTAAGCCCAATCCAAGAGCAATCAAAAGTACAACAGAAAGTACACCAATCATGATTCCGAGTGAGGTAAGTCCAGTTCGTACCTTATCTCTCCGAAAATCAGCAAAAGCAGATTTAACAAGTTGAGAAAATCCATTCGTTATCTTCATTTTTTATCGCTAATTATTTCGCCATCAAAAACCTTAATTTGCCTTCTAGTTCTTTCAGCAATTTCTGGTTCATGAGTCACCATTACAATCGTAATTCCTTCATCTTTGTTTAATTGTTCAAACAATCCAATTATTTCATTTCCAGTTTTGTGGTCTAGATTCCCTGTTGGTTCGTCTGCCAGTATCAGTTGTGGCTTCATTATCAACGCTCTAGCTACAGCCACTCTCTGCTGTTGGCCACCAGAAATTCTATTTGGGAAAGAGTCTTTTTTGGAAATGATCCCAAACTTTTCCATAAGCATTTCCGCTCTTGCCTCAGTGTCAAAATCAAGTGATTTTTGGTTGTAAGCTACTGGCAATAAAATATTTTCTTTAATAGTAAGCTTGTTTAATAAATTAAAC
>CAZPFY010000015.1:0-18089 GCA_964586045.1 uncultured Pseudomonadales bacterium
AATACTCCTGGCTCGGTTCTAATTGCTACCTCTCTCATTGAAGTCGGTATCGACATCCCTACCGCCAACATCATGATTATTCATTCCGCTGAAAGATTTGGTTTGGCCCAACTCCATCAGCTTAGAGGTCGGGTTGGTCGAGGCGAGTCCCAAAGTTATTGTTTTCTGGTCCCCTCTACCGACGACCAAGTTGAAACCGAACGTCTAGAACTGCTCCAAAAGTACGATTCTGGCCTTACTCTGGCCAAAAAAGATCTTATCCTTCGCGGAGCAGGAGAAGTGTTTGGCGAAAAGCAGCACGGCACTCTTCAAACCAAGCTCAAGTACTTTTGGTCCAAAAAATCCTATTTAAAAGCCAAGACTCTCGCAACTAAAATTGTCAGCCAAAACCCCTCTAAAGCGCAAACAATTGCGGTGAGCCTCAACAACTGTTAAAATATAAGGACATATGGCCGCAACACCAAAAAGAAAAATATCAACTGCCAGACAAGGCAAGCGTCGTTCACAGATTCATCTCATTGAACCCAAGCTTATTACCTGCAAAAAATGTGGTAACCTCAAGCGAGGTCATTTTCTCTGTCCAGTTTGTAAATCAAAATAAATCAAGTGAAATCTGCCTTAGACCCACGCCACCTAAAACGAGTCTCGGTTTTTAAATCCCTTTTTGCTGGTAGTTTTACCGAACAAGAAGAATTTCCTTCTCGTGTCACCAAAATTAACGCCAACATTACCCAAATTGACGAAATAATCCAAAAATGTGCCCCAGAATGGCCTATCTCTCAAATCAACAAAGTTGACCTGGCCGTTTTGAGACAAGCCATCTACGAGCTTTTGTTTAAAACCCAAACTCCTGCCAAAGTCATTATTGACGAGGCTGTCGAGATTGCCAAAAGATACGGCGGAAAGACTAGTTCTAGTTTTGTAAATGGCGCTTTAGCTGCCGCCCTAATCTTCACCAACCGAAATGATATTCAATCATCCCCAGAAGTAACCCCCTCAGATGAAGCCAAATAGCCTCCAAGTTCTCCAAGAAAAACTAAAATACACCTTCAAGAATCAAAACCTTCTTGTAACGGCCCTAACACACCGTTCCTGTCTCAATAATCCCAATACCAGCGAAAGCTATGAAAGGCTAGAATTTTTAGGCGACGCCATTCTCGAAAAAATGATCTCCGTTTTCTTGTTTAATAAGTATCCCGACAAAATGGAAGGCTTTTTGACCGCTGCCCGTTCCGCCACGGTCCGAACCGAAGCCCTCTCAAGTATCTCCAAAAAATATGGCTTTTACCAATTTATTCTTATGAGCCGGGGAGAAGAACTAACCGGAGGCAGATCAAATCCCTCTATTTTAGAAGATGTTATTGAAAGCCTTATTGGTGCCCTGTACTTAGATGGAGGAGCAGAAGCGGCCGATCTTTTTTTTGAGCAGTTTATTTTACCACACGCCAACGCCACCATAACCGAAAAACAACTTAAGGATCCAAAGTCCCTCCTTCAAGAAAAAATTCAGGCCCAAGGTATGGCTTCTCCGCTATATCAAACAATAAGCGAGGTCGGCCCGGACCACAACAAAGTCTTTGAAGTAAACGTTTTGGTTGATAATAAGCCTATAGCAATTGGAACCGGCAAAAATAAGCAGGAGGCCGAGCAAAAAGCCGCCGAAAAAGCTCTCGATACCCTTAATAATAAAACTAAATGATATAATACCCATATGCTGAAAATCAAACTTCAACCTACAGGCAAAAAACACCAACGAACCTATCGTATCGTTGTCGCCGAAGGCAAATCAAAACTCTCCGGAAAAGTCATCGACTCTATCGGAAACTATAACCCCCACGATCCAGAAAACAAAATAACTTTCAACAAAGACCTCTATGCTGCCTGGTTAGCCAAAGGCGCCCAACCAACCGACACCATTAAAAATCTAGTTAAATCCAATGAAACAACTAATTGAGTATATTGTTAGTAACATTGTTAACCACCCCGAAAGTGTCGTTATAACCGAAAATCCTTCAGACGACGCCACCTTTACTAAGTATCTAATTCAAGTTGACCCAGAGGACATTGGTCGAGTAATCGGCAAACAAGGCAAAGTTATCAAATCCATTAGACAAATAGTCCGTATCGCAGCTATCCAAAAGGGTACTCGCGCCATGGTAGACCTACTCGAACAAGATGGTACCGTTAAAGCTGCCGATTCTGGCGAAAGCGAAGAGGTATAACTTACAACCCAAACATATCCCCAGAAGAACTAGCCTCATTAAAGGGGCTATTTTCTTCTATAGCTCTCTGGTCTATGGATATCTCCTCATAAGCTCCTAGCTTGTTAGCAAACTCCAAATTCTTGTCAGTTAAAGACACTATTTTATTAATATTAATTTTATTGAGTTTTGACTGAAAATACTTAATTTCCAAAGTAATCAAAACACTTTTATTCATATTTATTTTGGAAAGCTTGGTAACTTCCTGCAAATTAAGGTCAGAAACCACCCCAAAAGGCAAACTAGTTTCAACCTTAGATATAAATTTCAAAAGTACATCTACAGGTGCCGAAATTACCATTTTTAAAGGATATGAGGTAAATTCAACCATTTCTCCTTTTTTCCCCACCGCCTCCGTTACGTTTGTATCAAGTAAGACACCAGACGGTAAACTATACGAGACAATTGAGGCTCCAGTTTGACTAGCTATTTCTCTCAAGATAAAAATTGCTCTATCTGGAGAATAGGTCATTGGTACCGAAGAAAGTATTTTCCTCTGCAAATCAGTATTTAAGTCGCTTTCCATTTTATTTATTCCCGTCAAGGAACTTTTCAAAGAAGATAGCTCGGCTTTGCTGTCGCCTAGGGTTTTTTGGAGTTGTTTTATTTCTCCAAACTTCGGATTAACAACAAATATGTAAACCAAAATCATAACCACGCAAGTAAATAAACCAAAAACAAACGTCTTAATCATTTTTTCGGTTATCCAATCAGGCAAAATCAAACCGAACATTTTCTTATAGCCCACAATTTTAATTTCAGACATTTTTCTTCAATTCAAACTCCAGTTTAATAACATATCCACCATTTTTGTCTTTAGAGACACCTTCAGAAAAAACTGAGGCAAATACCGTCTGATCCAATATTGTTTTATCAAAAATTCTTTCTTCAAAATCTCTAAAACTTGCGAGATCGGGGACAGATACTGACGCCGAAACCCAACCCTTTACCTGAAAATCTACTGTTCGCAAAACAGCATTAGAAGATAAAACTAATACTATTTCGTCCAAATACTTTTTATAATGAAACTTTGAGCTCTCAATTCCACTTACATAGTCCAAAATTCCCTTTGAGAGCACATATTTATTTACATTCTCATTATTTGAACGGATGGTGCTAGAAACACTTATTGACTCCAAGGTTATTGCACTGATTTGTTTGTTTAAAAAGTAAACATTGTATGTTGTATACATTACACTAGCCAAAAAGGTTCCACAAAATATAAAAAAGAAGGCTATAGTTCCACTAACTATCAAGTTTTTTTTCTTCTTTATCCTTCTGGCCTTGCTAATTAAATTTACTTTTATATTCATTTCAATTTATATTGACAAACCAAATGAAACCCCAAAAATAGGTCCTAGCTGTTGATAATTTTGGTCAACCTCAAGACCATCAAACACATTTCCAATCGAAACCTCCATGCCATCCAAAGCCCCGGTCAAATAAGGTACTAATCCGTTCAAATAACAACCACCGCCAATTAAGATCATTTTATTCAAAGGCTTATCTCCAAAATCATTTCTGAAAGTCAAAATCATTTTTCTGATCTCCATAATAAAATTGTCGATAATTGGCTTAAGCAAGACAAACATTTTTCCGTCCAGTTGATCTTTTTGGAGACCGTAAACCCTTTTGTATTGCTCAGCCTGATCTAGTGGTAAACCAAAATTATCAGCGACCAGTTTTGTCATCACAATTCCCCCCACTGAAAAGTAGAAACTACTAAATATTACATTTTTACTGGCCAAGACAATCTTAATACCCGAGGCCCCAAAATCTACTAAAAAAGTTGGCGTTTCCGAAAGCATAGGTGAAAACGATCTGGCCATTGGAACTGTTTCGTTTTCCAACCTCTGCGGCTCCAAGCCCAAAAGCTCAAAAACCTGAACATAAAGCTCCGAAATTTTACTGGGTACCGCAACCACAAAAACTCCTATCAAATCATCGGGAATTAAATTATTTTTTTCAAACACACTCCACGAACTCTCAATTTCGTTTGGCGGGAAGGGAACCGATTGGTCTAGCTCCCATTTAATTGCCGTCGCCAACTCTGGCGTCGACATTCTAGGAAATTTCATAAATTTAGAAAAAACGAGCGACTCAGGCAAGCTCGCCACCACACTTGTTTCCTTAACTCCCACTTCCGCCATCATTTTTTTAATATCATCTGTAAACTGAATTCTTTCAGAATTTGTCATTAGTGAAATTGTCTTTGCAAAACGATTTTGAACAATACCTATCCTATTTACAGTGCTTCCATCGCTCACAACCAACTTTACTGATGAGACACCTATATCTATTCCTAGTTGTTTTGCCATTTTTAGTTTTACTGAATAATTGTTCCTGTTGAAAATAGAGCGTAGTCAAAAACTTCAGGGGTTTTAGCATTTTTTGATTCTTCGTAGGATAATCCATATTTAATTTTTTCTTCCCCCAAACCAACAGCTGATTCCGACCTGTAAACAATCGCTTGAACAGGTAAAAGATCACCCAAAGGCTCCACACCCAAAAAAGCTGACTCTCCGTAAACAGTAATTCTAATTCTCGTTACCGATGAGTTCATTGAAATTTGTGGAGTTACATGGTCAAAAGAAGCCCCGGACAATGCTCCCCCTGTACTGACCTTGGTAAACCCATTTAATCCCAAAGTATCGTAAGCCAATTCTTCAATAGTAGTAGCTGTTATTTTTGTAACTGAAATAGATGAAGGATTGTTGGTAACCGATTTCCAGTAAACTTTAATACCTTGCAAAAGAGCTGAATTGGCCAAAAAGATGTCTACGCTTGTTCCCGACAATACTCTTTCAGTTAACAGTCCGCCTTGGCCTTTATTTTCCAAAACCACAGAATAAGCCTTTTCTGTACCTATATTTCCTGTTACTGCCGATTTGTTTACAATAGCGTCCTCCAAGCCGGTTTGAGCTACCAAAAAAGCCTCACTACTGTCTTTACTCTGTCTTTGAACATTGGTTTCCGTTGTTGCTCTTCCGGCTACCGAAACAACTACAGCGCTAACCACCGTCATTATCAAAACCATCACCAAAGCCACTTGTCCTTTATTTTTATTAATATCTCCCATAATCAGTATATCGATCCGTTTAATGAAACAATTCCTCTCGATACGGTTTTTGTAATCGCAATTCCTGATCCAAGAGCCGTACTCGAAGCGTTTATTTCCAAATTAATCTTATCATTAATTCCTGACTGGCAAAACCAAGTAATCACAAAACTATTTATTACTATTGAACTAGGACTAATTGCCACTCTCTCTTCTGTTTGAGAAGAAATTGATGATATTTTGCCATCAAGCAAATCATAATCACTAGCAATACTTTGTAAATTTTCTACTCTAACAGTACTCCCAGAATAACCATTTGTTCCATAAGTTAAGCATTTTGTTCTATCAACCTCATCCACCGATATTATCTTCCCAAAACGCACCACTCTTTCCAATTCATCCAAAATAGATCTTAAAGAACTATTCAAACTCATGTCAACCTCAGTCAAGCCTTCAGACCGCAAGTTTTGAGTAAACAGCGCTGTTCCCCCAAACAAAATTAGCATCAACAACGCCAAAGCAACAACAAGCTCAATTAGGGTATAACCTTTTTTTAAACTATTCATTCTATGACTAATTTTTGATTCGAAGTAACCGAGAGTGTGTTGCCACCATCTGGCCAAGAAACCGTAATATAAAGATCAACCGAGCTTGCATTTTTTGTTACCTCGACCTTACAAGAATAGTTTTTCCCTTCAACGCAAGTTTCTCTATTTATACCAACGACACCGGACAAAAAGGTACCAGGATTATTATCTCTCTGTTGTCTATAGTCATTTAAAAGGTTTCTGGCAAGTCCATAAGCCTCATCTTTTTTTGTTTGATAACTACTTAACCTTTGAGATCTGGTCATAAGATCAGACACCCCAACCAAGACAAGAGAAAGTACTCCCAAAGCAACGACTATCTCAATTAGCATTTGTCCTTTATTCTTCCTTATTGATAACATTGTTAGAACCAAGAAACTGATTAATAATAATTTTTTTAGTCTTATTTGCTCCCTTTGTAGATTGCAAAACGATTTCTGTGTCGGCACTAGAGCTAAGGTTTCCATTACCAGGCAAAAAAGTAAGATTTATGTCCTGAATTAAAATAGAAGATTTTAAAACTTCATTAAAAATTGGTGTACTATCTCCACTGCTACAATGAGCATAATATTTTATGATTGTGTTTTGCCCGCCAGAATTATATTCTGATTTTAAATTGTAGCCGATTAAACCATTGCAACCATTAGGATACTCCAAAAAAACCGCCTTAGATCTCACTTTATTAATCAGGGCATTAAGGTTATTTGCATCTATTACCAAATTTCTATTTTCACTAAAAGTTAAATAGGCGGCCATAGAAGACCCAGTTACCAGTATTAAAATAGATACCGTCACCAATAGCTCAATTAAGGTGTAACCCTTCACTTTATGGACTTGCAACTTGATAGTTTCCTCCAACTTCCTGACACGCAGTCAAAGTATAGGATGTCGTAGTCAATCTGTCGTATGCATAGAGTAAATCGCAATTAGTACTAGGTTTTGGATCAGTGGGAACTACCGCTAACAAAATCGGTCCTGTAACAGAGCAAGAAATTCCACCAGCAGAATAAATTGCTGTTGGGTATTCACCGGTAAGTGATCTACACATTTCCAAGGACTGTCTAATGGCCTCCAAATCAGTTCTTCGTTTGGTATCCCGTGATCTGACAGTAATTGAGGTATATGCCACAATTGCCGAGGAAAATATTACTCCAATAATCGTAATAACTACCAATAACTCTACAAAGGTGAATCCACGACTACTACTTACACCGTTACGCGAAGAAAAATTATTATTTATCATTGCAAGTTAGATACACAATAGTGAGTTTTTGCACCAGCATAATCACAATCAGCAGCAGAATTACCGACTAGTGAAGTGCCTTCCATTTCAGCGCAAATACAGTAGGCTGTTTCTGAACAGGCTGTGACACCCGGGTAAGCAGTTGACTTACCAGGATCAATAGGCCAAGCACTTTTCATATAAGAAATAGCAAGCGTACAGTCAGAGGTCGGGTACAAAAAGACATTGGAGGCATAGTACTGTTCCAAAGCACTTTGAACCGCCACCATATCTTGTTTTCGACGTGAATTTCTACCACTTTTTTGAGTTGTAGAATAGGCTACGGTTGCCAAAGCAACCAAAATTCCAATAATTCCAATCACTACTAGCAACTCAAGTAAAGTAAAACCTTTTACTCCGTCATTGCGAGTCGCAGATCCCGGGTACCCACTCGGGGGAGCTAGGCGACGTGGCAATCTATATAAATATTCTTTAATCATGGCTGAGATAAAGTATACATAACTCCAGAGGTGTCTGCAGGGGTCGCTCCACATCTACACGAAGCCGGACTTCTAAACTTTGTACAAATAGTATCTTTTTCGGAATCAGGGGTCTTGGTCTGATCTGTTATGTTTTCCAAGCAGGCCATCAAATAATAGGTCTTAAGGTCATCGGCAGGGACATAGTAGTAAGTCGACCATAGCTCTCTCGGATCGTTAAAGGTCGTCTTTGTATAACCACCGAGTTTTAAAGTGTCTTGAAATGAATCTGCTAATGGGTAATTCCCATTATTATCATTTCTATACAACTCCATTGCTTTTTGTAACTGAGATAAATCATTTTTTCTTTGAATATCTCTTGCTCTTATTCTTGATTGATTAAAGTTAAACGCCGCCATTCCAGTCAAAACCGCAATTATACCCATCGCCACCAACAACTCAATCAACGTAAACCCAGCCCCTCTGTCATTCCCGGCCCGTCCCAAGATCCCAGGTACGTCTCGGGAATCGGGAATCCATAAACATTTCTTTAGTTTATTCATTTGTTTTTGATAGACCAACTTCTGTTATTTTATAATTGCAGCTCTCCGCGCCACAAGACTTATTGTATGGATTGGTTATTACGTTATTGTTTACATCCAGTAGCAAATCCTTATCACTAGAGTTTTGAATTACAGTATATAAAGAAAAAGACGATCCGTCAGATTCGTAAATATACTTATTAGTCGCATTCGGATCGACAGGTACGGTAATGTAATTAGTAATTATGTCATCAATTCTGATCAATAATTTATTTCCCGCACAATCAGGATTAGTAACTACTCCAGCCGCTTTCTGATAACAAAGAATATTCCCACTGGCATCCGAAAGGGGATACCTCCCCACATCATTATTGAATGACTCTAAGGCTTTTGATATTTGATTCAAATCGTTTTTGCGCTGAGTATCATATGACCTAGTAGTAGACAAAACATATGAGCCAATACCAAGGGCCGACAAAATAATAATCAAAGCAATAACGATCATCAACTCAATCAGTGTAAACCCTTCATCTCTCATAACTTAATTCTGTCCTACAACCTCACAAAAGTCAAACAAGTAATCCAAAATAAGCTTTCCAGATCATCTCCCCATACAACAAACTCAAGGCCGTTCCAGCTAATAAAAACGGGCCAAACGGCAGGTAATCTCCTAGTTTCTTTTTACCGAATACCATAAGTGTAATCCCTACAAGCGAACCGATTACAAAAGAGCCAAAAATTCCCGGAATAATTTTTGGCCAGCCCAACAGCAAACCCAAAGATGGCGCCAAATAAATATCTCCCAGGCCAAAACCATCAATTCCTTTAATCATTTTTGTAATTTTATTTAAAACAATCAAAAATAGGGCAAACAAAAAACCAGATAACAAAGCCAACAAAAAGTCGCCAGACTGCATATTTCCAGAGCTTACTAACCAAATCCGATAAACAAGAGACAAAGAAAACAAAAACAAATTCAAACCAAAAGGGATAATCATATATAGCAAATCAATTACAAATATCACCATAAAAACCAAGCCAACTATCAACCAAAATAGAGGTTGAATCACAAACCAAGGACTACCCACCAATCTAAAAAACCCAAATCCTACAAAAAACCACCACACAAAAAAAACACCAGTTAAAAATTCCATTATTGGGTTAATTATCGATATCTTTTGGTGGCAATAATAACATCTCCCTTTTAAAAACAAAAAGGAAAGTAGGGGAATATTATCTGACCAAGCTAGTTGGTGTTTACACTTATCACACTGCGAACGACCCTTAACGAATGATTTACCCTTAGCGGATCTAACAATTACCACCGTCAAAAAACTACCCCAAACCGCTCCCAAAACAAACAAAAAGGTGATAAGAAGTGTCATAGACAAATCATATCACCCTTTATTATTTTTACTGGAAACACTGAACACAATCACCAGCGTTTCTCTGTTCTATCGAACAACCACTAGCGATTAGCATACTAGCGTCAGATCCTGTTACGTGCAAGTTAGTACTGGTATCAGCTCTGTTGCTTTTACCTTCTGGGGAATAACAAACTCTTACATTTGTTTTACCCCAAGTGCTTAAATAAACAGTCGTTGCCAAGCCTTGTGCGAAAGTAGATTTTAGCTCTCCATCACCAACCAAATTGTTATCCAAACAAGGTTGAAACTCTCCCATACCTTGTCCGCCCCCAAGGGCCAGGGCTCTTGCCGACGAAGAAGATACGGCGTTGGGAACCAAAATTTCAGTAGCCGCGGTTGTACCATTCACAGCTGCCTGACATGTTCCACTATCAGTCCAAGGAAAGTATCCGTGGTTAGCGTAATACCTTTGAGTTGCTCCCAATAACTCAAGAGCCGCGCTTCTATAGTTGCTGTCACGTGCCTTCTTTAGTTGTTCAAAAGGGTCAATGGCCGCCAGTAACCCAGCAGCCAAAATACCCAGAACGCCAATCACAATTAATAGCTCCATCAAGGTAAAACCTGAGTTTCTTTTCATAAATAAAATATGACTCATTAAAACTGACTTGTCAAGTTATACATTGGCATTATTACCGCAATCACCAAAAATCCAACACCAATTCCCATCAATATCATGATCAAAGGCTCAATCGCCGTCGTTAAAGCTTTTATTTTTACTTCACTTTCTGCTTCATAGTAATGAGCCAATTTTGCCAAAATTTCATCTAGCTTACCTGTTTCTTCACCCACCGCAATCATTTGTGATAGTATCGGTGGAAACATATCCAACCGAGAAACAGCTTCCGACAAGCCGACGCCTTTTTCCACAAATACCGCTGCTTGCTTTACCTGGGTTCCAAAAACAATACTCCCCAATGTGCCAGCAACTATTTGCAAAGCATCCAAAATTGGGATACCGGCTCCCAGCAAAACACTTACAGTTCGAGAAAACTCAGTCAAAATAATATCTTTTTTTAATTTTCCCCAAATTGGAATTTTAAAAACTACTTGCTCAAGGACCAACGCTCCCAACTCTGTTTTTGCCCAACGAACAAAAAAGACCCAAGCCCCAAACAACGATCCCAAAACCAAGTACCAGTACTTCACCATAAAGGCGCTTAAACCCATCAACACTTTTGTCGGCCCTGGCAACTCCGCTCCAAAATCTTTATACATCGCGGTCAACTTGGGAACTACAAAAATCATCATAATTGTCGCTATCACCACCATCGCCACCATAATGATCACCGGATAAACCATGGCGCCCTTAGTTTTAGAACGAAACTCTCTCTGCTTTTCCAAAGAATCAGCCAACTTACCCATCACCTGATCCAAAACACCAGCCGACTCTCCCGCGCGCACCATGGCAATATAAACCGCTGAGAATCCACCCCCAGAATCTTCCATCGCATCAGCCAAAGTTGTCCCTCCTTCCACTTCAGTTAGAACTTTTTCCACCACCGCCTTCATCAAAGACTTCGACTGATTCCTTAGTATTCTCAAAGCTTCAGCTAGTGGCAAACCTGAACCGATCATTGTCGAAAACTGTCTCGTAAAGTTAGCGATATCCTCTTGCCCAGGTTTACCAGAACCAGCTATTAAAGTTTTTATACTTATGGGATCGTATTCATATAAAGAAGTTACGTAAAAACCTTTACTTCTCAAAACAATTGCGGCTTGCCTCTCATCAATCGAATCCAAAACACCGTCAGAAATTACTCCATTTTTATCACGAACTTTATACTGATAAGTTTTCATAATTATCTACCTCCCAACAACTTATTAAGCAAGCTGGGTCTGATTGCATACTCCATTGCTACGTTTTTATCCACCACCCCCATATTTACAAACTCAGCCAAACTATTTTCCAAAAGACGCATTCCCAAATTACCACTAGTCTGAATTGCATTGTCAATTTGAAAAGTTTTACTTTCTCGAATATTGTTTCGGACTGCTGGAGTTACAATCAAAATTTCGGTCGCCAAAACTCTTTTACCATCAATGGTTGGAATTAATCTCTGCGACAAAATAGCTTCCAAAACCATAGATAACTGCAACAACACTTGGGGTTGTTCTTCCATTTTAAAACTATCTACAATACGCTCTATTGATTGACTCGCCGAATTGGTGTGCATCGTCGAAAAAACAAGATGTCCTGTTTCAGCAACCGTCATTGCGGCTTGCATGGTGTCAGGGTCGCGCATTTCTCCTATAAACACCACGTTAGGATCTTGACGCAAAACCGACCTCAAAGAATTATTCCAAGATTTTGTATCACCCCCCAACTCTCGTTGACTCACAAAAGACTTTTTGTTTTGATGAATAAACTCAATTGGATCCTCAATGGTTACAATATGCTCTTGTCGAGTCTCATTTATTTCTCTAATAATTGAAGCTAGGGTTGTTGATTTACCTGTCCCGGTTGGACCCGTAACCAGAACAAAACCTTGGCGCAACTTT
Source organism: uncultured Pseudomonadales bacterium (assembly GCA_964586045.1). Taxonomy (GTDB): domain Bacteria; phylum Patescibacteriota; class Microgenomatia; order UBA1400; family MFAQ01; genus MFAQ01. The sequence continues at coordinate 12,076 of CAZPFY010000015.1, forward strand.
GCAAAAGCATGGCATATATCTGGCAGTTTTAGCTCATCAATACTTGCGATAATGTCCGGAATAAAGCGCAAAGAAATTGCGGCCGTTCCCCTCTGAAAGTAGGCATTTGCTCTAAATCTCCCAACTCCGGGAATTTTAATAGAAAAATCAAGCTCCAGCTCTCTCATAAAAATTTCTTTTTGAGATTGATTCATCAAGCTCAAAACAATCTCCATCACCTTATCCGAGGTCAAAACCGGAAAAAGCAAAAAAGGCTCTAGCTTGCCATGAGTTCTCAAAAGAGGTTGCGAATCAACGACCAAATGAATATCCGAAGATCCATTTTTTACCGCAATCTGAGCAAGTTCCTGAAAAGTAGTAATTTCCATTTATACTTGAGCAACTCTAATAACTTCTTCCATCGTCGTTATCCCTTCCAATACTTTCAAATAACCATCCTGTTTCATGGTAATCATGCCGTCATCCATAGCTACCTTTTCGATCGAGTTCGCATCAGCTCGCTCCATAATCAACTTTGCAATTTTTTCGGTAACTCTCAAGGCTTCATAAATACCAGTTCTTCCCATAAAACCAGAGTTATTACACTTCTCACACCCCTTGCCTTTAAAAAGCATAAATGGCGCATTATTCTTTTTGGCTAACTCCACACTCTCAAGGTTTGACTTAATCCATCCATCATACAATCCGCCCAAAATTGTTTTTACGTCTTCCACTACCGTTGCATCTGGAACGTAAGAAGTTTTGCAGCTATCACATATTTTTCTCAAAACACGTTGCCCTATCGCTGCTGTCATCGAAGAAGCCAAAAGAAATGGTTCTGCCCCCATATCCAAAAGACGAGGGAGAGCACCGGCGGCGGAGTTTGTGTGAACCGTCGAAAAAACAAGATGCCCCGTAAGAGAGGCCTGAACCGCTAACTGAGTCGTTTCTTCATCACGAATTTCTCCCACCATAATAATATTGGGATCTTGACGCAAAAAAGAACGCAATCCAGAAGCAAAAGTCAAACCGGCCTGAGTGTTTACTTGAACCTGATTAACTCCAACCATTTGATACTCAACAGGATCTTCCAAAGTTACAATGTTAACCTTAGGCGTATTTTTCATTGTCAACAATGAATATAAAGTAGTTGTTTTTCCCGATCCGGTTGGACCCGTTGCCAAAACAATTCCGTGCGGAATTCTAATTGCTTCCTGTAAAGTCGCCAAAGCTTTTGCTCTAACCCCCAACTCGTTTAAGGTCGGGACCCTGTCTGATTTTTTAAGTAAACGCATAACAATCTTTTCACCGTTTACTGTAGGCAAAGAAGAAATACGCAAATCCACCTCACCCCACTCCGAACTAAAGTTAAACCTTCCATCTTGAGGAACACGTTTTTCGTCAATCTTCATCCCTGATAAAATCTTTATTCTCGAAACCAATGCCGCGTGATATTCTTTATCCAAACTTAATTTTTCCTCCAAGATACCATCTATTCGATACCTAATCCTTGTAATATCACTTTGAGGCTCAATATGAATATCCGAGGCCCTCAATCTAATTGCGTGCTCCAAAATTTTTCTCACAATTTCTACTATCTTGGGCTCTTTTATTATTTGGGCAATCGTGTCTGCTGTTACCAGGCGAACTCCATTTTCTTCCGCTACCTCCTTACCTCGTTTTAAAACACTCGAGATATCTCCCGACAGGCTTTGATTATAAACAAAGTTCAACAGAGCTTCGTAATTTTCCTTCGAAGTCAACATCGCACTGACCGCATAACCAGTTCGCTTCTGGAAAAAATCAACCGCCGACTGATCCTCTGGCCTCACCATAATAAGCACCAATTCCTTTTTAATTTTATCTAAGGAGTAGGGGATAACCAAATAATTTTTGGCTAAGTCCGAAGTTACCAAACCGATAAGGTCAGGACTAACCGTCAAACGGGATTCCGTAAAAAGCGGAATTCCCAAAAGTTTAGACTTTACTTTCAAAATATCAAGCTCAACTATCAAGCCTTTTTCCAATAAATAAGCAACAATATCCACACCCTTCGCGGCGGCCTCAACCTTTAGTTTCTCAATTTCTTCAACAGTTAGCTTCCCTCCAGAAACCAAACTATCCAAAAGAGTCTTTGCCTGATAATCCATTAACTAACTATGACAAATTTCCCCCAAACAATCAAGCCTGCCCGCCTAAACTGCTTGCTGTTGGCGGGTCTTTATCGCCTGCCAGGAACAAATCAAAAAATTATCTAGGGCCATTCTTCTGTTTACGTTTGTCTCGTGCACTTCACCTAAAGTATTTAAGGCCAACTCCAAAACAAGCAATCTCTTTCCAGTTACTTCGTTTTGCAAATCAAAGTTTATTTTCTTAATTACAACGTTAAGCATACTTTCCAAATCCTCAAAATTAAACTTCTCGGAATAACTTAAGGCTTCACCTGGTCCTCCTCTCCAAACCTTCAACAAATCCTTCCAAAACACATCTTTAACATCGTCAACTTCACCAGCTATAGTCTCACAACGAGATATTACCGTTGGCAATAGATCGCTTTCTTTTTCTACCATCAAATAGATTCTCGTATTTGCTTTTTTTTCTTCAAGTGGCTTCAAAAGTACACCTTGACACTCAGCAGAAAGTTTCCCAGCATTCCAAATAACCATCGAGTATAGGCCATCAGAATCAAGCACGTTTTGACAAAAAACAATCCATTCTCTAAACTCTTTTAAATTTGTTTCTTGTCCGTCAATTGTTAATACATAATTTTCATTTAAACTTTCCTTTTCAAAAAATCTATCTTTGCTCAAAGTGAAACTAGTTAAAATTTTTGGTAACATAAGCTATCTTACAATGCTACAATAATCAGGAATAAATAAAACAAAAATGCCGAATCAAACTTACTCAGCCAAAGATATTACAGTTCTCGAAGGATTAGAGCCAGTCAGAAAAAGACCGGGGATGTATATCGGAAGTACCGATGAAAAAGGGCTTCATCACCTTATCATTGAAATCGTTGATAACTCTTTGGACGAGGCCATTGGTGGCCACGCCAAAAATATCTACGTCTGTCTCCACAAGGATGGCTCCGCCTCAGTTTCCGACGATGGCCGCGGTGTTCCTACCGATATCCACCCGATAAAAAAAGTTTCTGCCTTAGAAGTCGCCATGACTACTCTTCACGCTGGAGGCAAGTTTAATGAGTCCGCCTACAAAGCCTCAGGCGGTCTCCACGGCGTCGGAGCTTCGGCCGTAAACGCTCTTTCGACCCACATGAATGTTTTGGTCAATCACTCACCGGATATTTTCTTTCAAAGCTACAAAATTGGGAGTCCAGACTTTGCCGTCAAAAAAATCAAAGACGAAGAAGCCAGCAAAATAGTCCCCGAATTTCACAAACATCTCCTTACCGCAAAATCAGGTACCCTAACCCAGTTTTGGCCAGACCCCTCAATCTTCAAAATCACCACCGAGTTTAACTTTACAAACATCAAGGACAAACTCCAGGAAAGAGCCTATTTAGTTGCTGGTGTTTACATTCACTTTTACGACGAAAGAAATGACAAGCAGGCAAATTTTTATTTTGAATCAGGTATCAAGTCTCTCTTAGCTCACAACAACAAACACAAAAAAGCTCTCCACGAAGCAATTTATGTTGAAGGAAGTGTCACCGAAAGTGAAATCCCCATTGGTGTTGAAGTCGTCATGCAGTATACCGACACTTTTTCTGACAACATTGAAAGTTTTGCTAACACCATTAACACCTACGATGGAGGTACTCATCTTACCGGTTTCAAAACCGCGCTTTCCAAAATTCTCAAAAATTATATCAACGCTGGTGTCGACGCCGACAAAAAAAATGCTAAAAAACCAGATCTTGACTTTACACCCGAAGATCTAAAGGAGGGTCTCACTGGTGTTGTCTGGATCAAAATGAGTTCCTCGGAAATCCAGTTTGAATCTCAAACCAAAACCAAGGTCAACAACGCCGAAGTTCAATCTGCCGTTTACCAAGTTGTCAAAAGAGGCTTGGAAATGTATCTTGAAGAGCATCCCCAAACAGCCCAAATTATTATTGCTAAGGTTTTTCTCGCCGCTAGAGCTAGAATGGCCGCCAAAGCCGCTAGAGAAGCCGTGGTCCGAAAGGGTGCCTTGGAAGGCATGACCTTACCAGGAAAACTTGCCGACTGCCAAGAAAAGGATCCCGCCCGAAGTGAATTGTTTATTGTAGAAGGGGACTCTGCCGGCGGTTCCGCCAAACAAGGAAGAGATCGTAAACACCAAGCCATTTTGCCACTTAGAGGAAAAATTTTAAATACCGAAGGTGAAAGACTAGATAAAATTATCGACTCCGGCAGTATTAAAGATCTTATTATTGCCATGGGAATGGGAATAGGGGAGACCATGGACCTTGCCAAGCTCAGATATCACCGCATTATTATCATGACCGATGCTGACGTCGACGGCGCTCACATTGCTACCTTACTCTTAACCCTTTTTTATCGCCACACCCCTCAAGTTGTTAACGCTGGTCATGTTTATCTCGCTTTACCACCGCTATACAAACTCGCTCACGACGGCAAAGAAATTTATGTCTATACCGATCTCGAAAAAGATAACTACATCGCCACTCTCACTCCAGCTCAGCGCAACAAAGTTGGCGTCCAACGTTACAAAGGTCTTGGAGAAATGAATCCTCAACAGCTTTGGGACACAACCATGAATCCCGAAACTAGAACTCTTAAAAAAATTACCGTCGAAGACGCCGAAAAAGCTAGTGAAGTCTTTAGTACTCTCATGGGCTCCGACGTTCCACCACGCAAAAAGTTTATTCAAACTCACGCCACCACGGCCAAACTCGACATCTAGTCCCGTCATTGCGAGGAGCAAGGCGACGCGGCAATCTATAAAAATAAATACACAATAAACAAAATATGAAAACCTACATCATTGGCCACCAAAAACCAGATCTCGACTCCGTCGTGGCCGCACTTTCTATCACTGAATACATGAAAGTCCATTGGGACCCCACTGCCATGCCAATGGTTATTGATGAGCTAAATACCGAAACCAAATTTGTCTTTGAAAAATTTGGCATTACTCCACCACAGCTACTAAAAATTGAAGATATCACACCTGAAGATAGAGTTATTCTGGTTGATCATAACGAAGAAGATCAGCGACTTCCCGGTCTGAACCCAAATCAAATTGCCGGAATATTTGATCATCACAAGGTAAATTTAAGTCTTACTTCACCAATCGAAATCAACATTCTCCCAGTTGGATCTTCAAATACACTTGCCTGGATATTACTAAAAACTCTTCAACACCCCATCGAAAAACAGCTTGCCTGTTTAATGCTATCAGCAATATTATCTGATACTGTAGGCCTTAAATCGTCCACAACTACAAAATCTGACGAAGCAGCCGTTTCAGAGTTGGCCATCACTGCTGAAATTCAAGATATATCCAGCTTAACCCTTGAAATCTTCAAAGCCAAATCAAACATTTCGGCTCTAACAGACGAACAAATAGTCCTCAACGACTATAAAATTTTTGATTTCTCTGGCAAAAAAGTTCTTATTGGCCAAACCGAAACCGTCGAGCAAGATTTTATCATTTCAAACAAAAAAAATAATCTTTTAACAGCGCTTCAATCAATTAAACAAAGAGAATCCGTTGACCTTATTTTTCTTGCCATTACCGATATTTTAAAAGTAAATACCAAAATAATATTATTAGAAGGTGAAGAAGCAAAAATTGCTCAAAATGCCTTTGGAGGTATTATTGCCGAAAATATTTTAGACATCGGCCCAAAAATGTCCCGCAAAAAAGATATCGCCCCCCTAATCGAAAAATATTTAACATCAACAACTAATCAATAACAAAACATGGAAGACCAGGACAAACAAGACATCGAAGTTCTTAACCCCAAAGTAGTTCCCGACGAAAAAACAGAGTGGGGTAATATTCGTACCACCGAAATAGTTGACGAAATGGAGCGGTCATACTTGGACTATGCCATGTCAGTCATC
>CAZPFY010000015.1:18099-23642 GCA_964586045.1 uncultured Pseudomonadales bacterium
ATCGTCGCTCGCGCTCTTCCCGATGTTCGTGATGGCTTAAAACCAGTTCGCCGCCGTATTCTTTTAGCCATGAAAGAAATGGGCATGACTCACAAAAGCCCCTACAAAAAATCCGCTCGTATAGTTGGTGAAGTACTTGGTAAATATCATCCTCATGGTGATACGGCCGTCTACCAAACCATGGTCCGTTTGGCTCAAGAGTTTTCTATGCGTTATCCCTTAGTGGACGGCCAAGGAAACTTTGGTAGTATCGACGGCGACTCCGCTGCTGCCATGCGTTACACCGAAGCTCGCTTAAGTAAAATTGCCTCAGAGATTTTGGAAGATATCGACAAAGACACCGTCGATTTTGTCGACAACTTCGACGGCTCCCAGCAAGAACCTCTCGTTTTGCCCGCCAAGCTTCCCAATCTTCTCCTTATGGGGTCAGATGGTATTGCTGTTGGTATGGCCACCAAAATTCCTCCTCACAACTTAATTGAAGTTGTAAATGCCATCAAGGCTTTAATCAAAAAGAGCAAGGTTGCTCTCACTAAGGAAATAAAGGTCGAAGGGATCGAACGCCAAAACTACAAAGAAATAATAGGCGACCTCGAAACCCATATTGAAATTGACGAACTCTGCGAACACATCAAGGGACCAGATTTCCCCACTGCCGGTATCATCTACAATACCGAAGAAATTAAAAAAATGTATCAAACTGGTAAAGCCAGTATTATCATTCGCGGAGTAGCCGAAATAGTAGAGAAAAAAACTGGTCGCTTCCAAATTGTTATCACCGAGCTACCTTACCAAGTTAACAAGGCCAAACTTATTACCGATATTGCCGAGTTAATAAAAAAGAAAAGAATCGACGGTATCTCAGATCTGCGCGACGAGTCCGATCGTAAAGGTCTTACTGTTGCCATTGATCTCAAAAAAGACGCTAAACCCAAAAACGTTCTCAATAGTCTTTACAAATACACCGAGCTCCAAACTAGTTTCCCAGCTAACATTGTTGCTTTAACCTCCGAAGGAACACCCCATCTATTAAATCTCAAGCAAATTCTCGTTGAGTACGTTTGTCATCGCCAAGGTGTAGTAGTTAGAAGATCTCAATACGAGCTAATTACTGCCAAAGACCGCGCTCACATTCTCGAAGGCTTACTTATCGCTCTCGACAGTATTGACGAGGTCATCAAAACCATCAAAGAATCAAAGGATACAGATACCGCCAAAAAGAATCTTATGGAAAGGTTCAAACTTTCAGAAATTCAATCTGTCGCCATCCTCGACATGCAACTTCGCAAGCTTGCGGCTCTCGAAAGACAAAAAATTGAGGAAGAATATAAGCAGTTAATGGCTCAAATCGATCGCTTGGTTTCTATTCTCAAGGACCCCGAAATGGTTCTCAAAATCATCGTCGAAGAAATCGAAAAACTAGCCAGTGACTACAAAGAGGGCAGAAAAACCAAAATAGTAAAAAGTGCCCCAGACTCTTTATCCGAGGAAGACCTTATTCCTTCCGAAGAAACCTTGGTAGCGCTAACAAAATCCGGTTACATCAAACGCATGGCTCTCGACACCTTCAAAACCCAAAAGAGGGGAGGGAAGGGTGTTTCGGGAATGACCATCAAGGATAGCGACGAAATTCATCTTTTGACCAATGCCAACACTCACGACAGACTCCTTGTCTTTACCAGCAAAGGAAAAGTTTTTGCCCTCAAAGTTTGGGAATTGCCAGAAGGTAGTCGTATCAGTAAAGGCCAAGCCATAATCAACCTAATAAATATTGATTCCGATGAAACCATCCAATCAATTCTTACCATGCCATCCCAATTCAACAAAAGCGACTTCCTTTTCTTTACTACCAAAAGTGGTGTTGTCAAAAGAACTTCCCTTTCCAAATACGAAAACATCAAAAGTAATGGTTTAATCGCCATCAAGTTAAACGATAAGGATAGTTTAGTCTGGGTCAACCGCACTACGGGCTTGGATCACATTTCTCTTGTTTCCCGAGAAGGTAAATCCATAAGATTCCAAGAAAAAGATGTCCGCCCAACAGATAGAGACACCATGGGAGTAAGAGGTATTCTTCTCAAAAATAGTGACTACATTATCTCTATGGAAAGTTTCTCTGCCGAGGAACCAGTTGCGGCCGACAAGCGAACCAAGGTTTTTAGAGATCTGCTAACCGTTACCGAAAACGGTATGGGCAAGAGAACACCTCTCAAAGAATACCCCATTCAAAATAGATCTGGCCAAGGTTTAAAAGTTAGCGAAACAACCGATAAAACAGGAAAAATTTCCGGCGCCTTACTTGTCGATCAAAACAGTGAAATGCTTTTGATTACCACTTCTCAAGGTCAAGCTATTAAACTTCCCATTCGGAACATTCCTCAACTCGGACGTGCCACCCAAGGCGTCATCCTCATGCGCTTTGCCAAGGAAGGGGATAGTGTTGCCGCCGTAACCACCATCTCCGAATCGGATTCAGAATAACCTACTTCAAAAATTCCTCGTGAATTCGTTTTAACTGCGGATTGGTTACGTGGGTATAAATCTGGGTTGTAGCCACATTTTTGTGCCCAAGCATCTCCTGTACGCTACGCAAATCCGCCCCACCCTGCAACAAAGTCGTAGCGAAGCTATGACGAAGCACATGTGGGCTCACTTTAATTGCAATTCCTGCATCTCGTCTATACTTCTCTACAATTCTTTGAATTCCTCGCACCGACAACCTTGCCTTCTCGTTACCCATAGCCGGGTCCCACTCACCACTTTTAGGGATTCTCACCCACAAGGCTCTATAAGGGTCAATCCGGGCCGATAAATATCTATCTAGCCACCCACAAGCTCTCTCGGATAAAAAAACCACTCGCATTCTACGCCCCTTCCCCAATATTCCAAACTCTCGCTGCTTCAAATCAATTTTATCAATATCAAGTTTAGCCATCTCCGAGACCCGCAAACCGGTACTAAACAAAACTTCCAAAATTGTTTTATCCCTCAGTCCTGACATTTTTGAGGTATCAGGCGCCATTAAAAGTCGCTCCACCTGCTCTCTATCCAAAAACTTTATTCTATGATCCTCTCCTTTTGGCAAATCCACTTTTTCCGGCGACAATGTTTTAATTCCTTTCCGGGCACAATATTTAAGAAAGGCTCGCAGTGAAATTACATAATAACTTTGAGTAGTAGGGGAGAGCCGTTTACCTTTTTCATCCTCATGTCGGGCCAAATAAAGACGGTATCGCCTTACCATCTCGGTTGTCAGTTTCTCAATGTATTCTTGCTCGTAGTTTTTTTCAAACCACTTTCTAAAAACCAAAAGATAATGCTCATAATTTCGAATCGTAAACTTACTATAATTTCTCTCCACCTCTATATAGCTCAAATACCTCTTAATATGTGTCCGGAGTCCAATATCCAACGGTTGCTTTTTACTCATTTGTCATTCCTGCGAAGGCAGGAATCCATAAATAACAATGCACCATCTTATCATTATTGTGCGACGTATTTTTTCACAAAAAAATGGACACCCTTTTAATAAGATGTCCATACGCCTCTATTTAAAATAAAGGCAACCGTTACCATTTCTAGTACCGCAGGAATAGCGTTTTTCGCATCTCCTGTAGTATTTCGACCATTTTTAATAGCCTTAGCTATATCGTGAACTCGCTGGTGGCAAAGATGGCACAAAATTCGAATATCACTGCCCCTACCAAGTCGCTGAAATATAAAGGCCTGGGGAGCGATCGGTTTTTTTAACAGTTTTTCGTGGCCAGGAGGTACCGCCGTCGCCCAGTATAGTCCAGTTTTCTCATCTCTAACAATATGCAAGGTTGTCTCAGAATGACCATGAAGTGGTGCATGCTTGGGGTTTCTATCAAACTCATGCCAATACTTACCACAGGCCTCGCACTTATACCCCACATCAATTAAGGCTTTTTCAACAATGTCCGCATCAAATGCCACACTAGCCTCCACTTGTGATATAAAATTACAAACCCTATAATACCATAAATGTTATAATATTGCATACTTTAATAACAATAAGGAGGCGACTTGAACCTATTACCTAAAGACAAACTGATAGCACTAAACAAAAAATGGTCCGAGCCTGACAGTAAAAAGGGCTACAGTTGGCCTTATGACGGCGTTCGAGATACTCCAAACCACTGGATGGGATACAACCACGAGCTACGAGGAGGTCTTGATTTATTCAACTGTCTTTCCTTTGACGAACTCGTAATCTGGATGAATCAAAGGTTGGGCTATCAAGCAGATGTTATAGATCTCATGGGAGGAGCCTATTTCTTGGAAAATCCCGAAAATACAAATCTTCTGACGGGAATTAGAGTCCACGATAAAGATCGAGATTTCCTTGAGCTGTATGACAGAGAAAGCAGTTCAAAATCTTCTAGAGTAAAAAAGATTATTTACTCCTCAAACAGAACCATTATTGAAGCTGATATTCTTAAGCAAGAGGACTGGGACCGAATATATTCACTAAACAAAAGGGCCCATCTTCTTGTTTGTCGACCTGTCGGAGTTTTTGACAGTTATCGCTCCATGGCCAACAATTTTGACAATCCTGCTCATTACTGCAACTTCTACAGTTGGCTATTCGATAACGCCCGAAAGCTACTTAACCCAAACAGCATCTTTTTTACCGAAATCCCGGACGTTTTCGACGACCAAAGTGTCTACGATTTCTTTAACCACCAAGACATCGTAAATGGCACAATCACTCAAATATATTTCGTCCCCGATGCTGACTACAATTGCAGAGGACACCAAAGACGCTACGCCGTTATTCTTAATGGCCTTTTTACAACACTTCGCTAAGCGGAGTGTTTTTTTATTTTCCAAACAGCTCCAAAAACCTCTCCTGCCCAATTTTTCTTTTTTTCTTCTTAGTTGAACACAAGTAATCTAGCAGCCTATCCTTTTTATCCATTTTCCAAATCTGTTGCATTGCGTTTTCGCCTGCTACCCAAACTTTTCGCTGTATCTTAACAATATTTTCTGTTTCTATTCTTGTCTCTTCAAATAATTGACGAGATGCCTTGTCTGCAATTTTGTCCAAATCCAACCTCCCAAGAAATTCTCTAGCATACGTCAGACCATTTTTTCTCCTTTGGCGCATTTCTTTATCTGAGGCCAAACCTATTAAATTATCATCGTCTTCCCTGTATCCATCCATAAATAACGCAGCCACAATCCTTTGTCCTAGCCAGTAATGATTCTGAACAACCTCACCCTGTGCAACTCTAGCCCGCCTCCGAAAAGCAATTTGTTCATATATATCACCAACTTCTTTCTCTTTAAAAAGTACAATATTGTTAGCCAAAGATTTTGCAGCCAAGTTTTCATTCAATATCGCCCACCCCTCATTCAAAGCATGTCCTATCGCCACCTCATAGGTATCTTCAAATGTTTCCTTAGTCAAGCGAAACTTCCCCATACTCTGATCGATACCTGCTTGTTTGTACCACAAATAAAGAGTTTAAGTAACCTTCTTGGTTGCTGTAGACGACGATTTTTGTGTTTTCCAGTAG
>CAZPFY010000016.1:0-23234 GCA_964586045.1 uncultured Pseudomonadales bacterium
ATGATCGGTGGGGAAAAGCCCCAAAGAGCGGAGTTTATCAATAAAAAGGTATAGGCAACGTAGCGGTTCTTAGATAGGGCGGGCATTAAGTAATGATAAAGAATAAAACTCAAGAACTCAAGAACTCAAAAACTCAAAATTCGGTATTTATTTGATGGATTCCGGGTCGGAGCCCGGAATGACAAATGGGGATGGATTGGTCGAAAGTCGGTTTGTCGGTTGATCGGCTAAAAGTCTTTTGACCGAAACACCGAATTATATTTTAATAGCGCGGGAGAGGGAGTATTTGCCTTGGTATTTTTTGGTGATGGCGAGGATAGTATCACCATCTTTGTATTCGTCTAACTTGACCGTGGTTTTTTTGGATAAAGTAAAACTTAGGTCTTCACTATTTATGGTTAAAGTAAAAGTTTTCTTTTTTAAGTCAAGATTTTTTATGGTGGCGATGGCTGACTTGGTTATAACTATATCGGTTTCGGATTCTACCGGGAGAACATTTATAATTTTGGCTTCAAGAACATCATCTTTGGTTTTTTGGCCGATGACGAGGAGGGTATCGGCAAGGGCGATGGCCGAGGTTTTTATTTCGGCACCAGCTTTGGTGATTGAGGTGGTGGGTAAAATAGAAACTTGAAGAAGGTCGGTATCAACCTCTAGGGTAAGGTTTTTGCTGCCAATCGATTTTACTTTTCCTTTGTAACCAACGAAGGACTTGGCAGCAAGTTCTTTTTGATAGATAGTATCAATATTTTCTTGGACAATTGTTTTTATTTTGTCAACTTCTACACTTGGGGTGGCCGAGGGAGTACTGGTGGCGGCGGAGACTTGAGAAAACTTGCCTACTGGCTGGCTGGTCAAAAATGCAAAAAGGCAAAAACCCAAAATGGTGATTATTTTTTTGGTCATTCGATTATTTTGGAACTATAAAATAACTTAAGGGTAGCATTGTTGAGAGTTTTTTCTTTGGTTACTTCGTCGATTTGAACATTGTTTTCGCCACTAAGGAGGCTAATTTTTTGAGTGAAAAGGCCTTTGTCATCTGCTTGAATTATTGTTTCATCTGTTTCCCAAATTATAGCTATATTGGCTTTGGGAAGAGCTTTGCCCGTAAGAGTTATTTCTTTTTCAAATACGACTTGATTATTGCTGTGAGAGCTAATACTAAGAGTATTGTTTTTGGGAGCAAGTTTGCCTGTGGGGGTGGTTACTTGAACTGGAGTCGGTGTAGGGGTCGGCTTGGGGAGCGAAAGCGCACTTTGATTTGCTAAATTGATACCATAAAGAATAATGGCGCCAAAAACGATTCCAACGATGATAGCAATTGATACTTCTTTTCTCATGGGTGTTTGCGGAAAGAATAACAGTTGTTGAGGAGATTTGCAAGTTTGGTGCCTTGGCTAATTGTGTTAATATATTCTCATGGAAATTACATATTTGGGTCACTCGTGCTTTAAATTAAAAAGTAAATCTGGCTTGCAAATATATATTGATCCTTATAAGGAGGATGCTATTGGTCAGGTTTTACCTAAGGATGTGGCCGATGTTTTACTGATTTCTCATGACCATGTTGATCATAATGCTAAGGAGTTAATTACCGGTGCTGTAAGTAGACCAGAAACTTTTGTAATTGATAAAGAGGGAGAATATGAAATTGCCGGAGTTTTGATTGCGGCGCTAAAAACTTATCACGATAAAACAAACGGTGAAGAACGAGGGAAGAACTTAATTTTTTCGATGGTAATTGATGGATTAAATATTGTTCACTTAGGTGATTTGGGTCATAAGATTTCTTCTGGGCAATTAGAAAAGTTGGGATCGGTAGATATTTTAATGATTCCTGTTGGGGGAGTCTTTAGTTTGGATGCCGAAATGGCCTTGGATCAAATTAAGGAGATTTCTCCTTCTTACGTTATCCCTATGCATTACAAAACAACTGCCTCAAAAGACCAGTTTTTGAAAATGGATGGTTTGGAAAGATTCTTGGAAAAAAATAAATTTCCGACCACGGCGGAGTCGGTTCATAAGATTAAATTAGATTTGAATGATATGCCAGACGACATTCAAGTATTACTAATGAATGGCTAATTTTCGGGTTCCACCCCATGCAGACGATGCTGAGAAATCGATTCTCGGTTCTGTTTTGATTGATAAGAATGCGATTGTGGACATTTCGGTCTCTTTGCGTCCGGAAATGTTTTACAACGAAAATAATGGCAAAATATTCGAAGCGATGATATCGCTTTATGAAAATCGTGATCCCATAGATGTCTTGACTGTTTCTGACTGGCTCAAAAAAGAAAAACTTTTGGATAGGGTAGGAGGAAAAACTTATCTATCCGAGCTTTCCAATGAGGTTCCTGTGGCTTCACACGTTCCCAAATATGCTCAGATTGTAAGAGACTGCTATATTAAGAGACTTTTAATTACAGCTGGAGCAGAGATGGGAGAGATGGGGTTCGACGAGGGAAAGCCTTTAATCGAAATTTTGGATAAAGCAGAGCAATCTATTTATTCTCTTTCTCAGACTCATGTCCGTAAGACCTTTGTCGCAATTAAAGACGCCCTAGCAGAAAGTTTTGACCGACTAGATGCACTGAGAAACTCTCCAGATGGTTTGCGCGGTGTGCCTTCTGGTTTTGCGGACTTGGATAAAATGCTGGCGGGAATGCAGGACTCTAACTTAATTATTTTAGCGGCCCGTCCTGGTATAGGGAAAACAACTTTTGCCACAAACATTGCCCAGTATGTGGCGGTAGAGAAAAAAATGCCGGTGGGATATTTTGCTTTGGAAATGAGTAACCTAGAAATGGTTGATCGTATGGTGGTTGGCCAAGCGAATATTGACGCCTGGAAAATGAAAACAGGAAACTTGAAAGATGAAGATTACGCTAAGATTTCGGAAGCGATGGGGGTGATGGCGGATTCGCCTTTGTATATTGACGATACACCAGGACAATCGATTTTGGAAATTAGAACAAAGGCGCGAAAACTTCATTCACAAGTAGGGCTGAAACTGTTGGTAGTCGACTACTTGCAGTTAGTAGTGGGAGATAAGAGTTATGAAAGTAGGGTGCAGGAGGTGGGAGCAATATCCCAGGGTTTAAAAAACTTGGCTCGAGAACTGCGAATTCCTGTACTTGCTTTGTCGCAGCTTAATCGAGGTATTGAAAACAGAACCGAGAAATCGCCTCAACTATCGGATTTGCGCGAATCTGGGAGTATAGAACAAGATGCCGACGTAGTAATGTTTTTGTATAGGAATGATGACAACTTGCTGGAAGACGTAAACCTATCTATTGCAAAACATCGTAATGGAGGCTTGGGGGTGATTAGTCTTAAATTCCGAGGGGATAGAGTTAAGTTTTACGGGGTTGACCATGGTCGCAAGGACTAAGAATTTTTGTGCTATATTTAACTTGTATTAATTAAGTCCAAGTATGAATAAAAATTATCCGTTTAATATTGATGTACTAGAATATACCTACGACGCCTTGGAGCCGGTGATAGATAAAGAGACAATGGAGATTCATCACGATAAGCATCAGCAAACATATTGCGATAACTTAAATAAATTAGTAGGGGAGAAAGGAGATCTTCAGGGATCTTCTTTGCAGGAGTTACTTTTGGTTGAAGATGGGCCTGTAAAAAATAATGCGGGGGGAGTATGGAACCATGATTTTTTCTGGTCCATAATGACGACGCCAAATGCTTCTAGAATGAGTGATGATTTAAAAGCGAAAATTGATGAAAATTTTGGAACAGTGGAAGAGTTTATGGCTTTGTTTGAAAAAGCCGCTTTGGGAAGATTTGGTAGTGGCTGGGCTTGGTTGGTAAAAAATATTGATGGCAGCTTAGAAATTTTGTCAACGGCGAATCAGGATAATCCGCTGGTTAATAATCAAACACCAATTTTGGCCATTGATGTTTGGGAGCATGCATATTACTTGAAATATAAAAATAAAAGAGTCGATTATGTAAAAGCCTGGTGGCAGGTAGTTAATTGGGGGAAGGTGGAGGAGATGCTGGAGATATAAGAGCTTGCTCGTCGCCTTTTTGATAATATGCTGTTGTCATGCCGGACTGGATCCGGCATCCAGGATTATCTGGATTCTCCCGCAGAGGTAAGCGGGATGAATTCCTCAAGTTCAGAATGACATCTGCGAATTTTTGGCATAAAAAAACCTTCAAGGAGTCTCCTTGAAGGTTTTGCTTTAATTATTTTTTGATGAGGTCTGAAAATGGTATAAAGATCAAAGCGATGTTCTTGAGGTGGTAGTACCACTTTTTGGTGAAGCGATCGTAAAAAATGGTGAAGGGTTGATCGGCTTTGGTAAAAATTGACCAGCGGCCAAGGTGTGCACGGTAATGGTCAAATCTGCTGATGTCGATATCGTTGTACACTCCACCAGGAATCGAAACGATGCTTTTGACTGGTGCATTGGCATCGCCAAAACTGCCACCAAAGCGCGTCGTTTGAATGTATTTCCAGTCATATGACAAGTATGAGACAGGAACAATCATTAAAAAGACAACTGGAACAGCAAGCGATACGTACGGTGGAGTTGGGCCGATAAAAACTTTGTAGAGACTGATTGTGATAACGAACGGGGCAAAAATAAGCGAGAGCCAGCGTAATAGAATTTTATGTTCCATGTTTCTCCTTGAAGATTTTAGATGCCGTTGAATAGGGTTTTGCTGACACTCGTGTATCGCACGTAGTGCCACTTGTTTTCGGCAATATTATACCAAAAATCAATGTTTCCTGTTTTGCTGGAAAGTTGTATCCAGCCAAGTTTCTTATGTTCTTTTTTATCAAAGTTCCTTAAACTTTCGTTAATTGAATACCCCTTTGTTCCGAGCATAATAGTAATACTTTCTCCACTTACAGTCAGACCAGCTACTCCGTCGGATGTAACTTCGTAATTTTTGAGGACTTCTTCAAATGAATACCGTGGCATAAGATCTCCTTTTATGTAAAATAGCGTTTGGCCTATATTATACCACGCAGGACAATTTTGGCAAAAAAATGCCGGCCTACCCAAAAAGGGTGGCCGGCTGAACCTTAAAGACTTAGTGGCTCGTGGGTGATGTGCACATAAATCCGCACACTGTCACTCGTAACCTTGAAATTCAAACCCCGTGTTGGGCCGATAACCAGCAGCCAAATTTCGTGTCCGTTGAAATTTCCGGGAACTGATTCGATTGGTGTTTTTCTGTATTGATCGTCGTCCTTGGTTCTCTCGGTGATGATTTTGTTTGCCATGTCGTCAGAACTAGCAAGTAGGACGACTGGTGGCATTTTGGTGTCCAGGTCCACCATCGCTTGGTGAACTGACACTTCTACGCTTAAAGGATTGTTTCCTATCGCTGTTTTAACCATGTGTCTCTCCTCGGCCGAAGCCTAATTGTTCAAAATTTTAGTCGAAATACGAGCAATGTTGAATATTATAAGATATGGAGGGTGATTTGTCAAGTAGGGGGTGGTTAGCCTCAGCTGTTCGATCCCCTGGGTATCAACAAAAAATCTCCCGACAAGCAGGAGATTTTTGTTGGTGCCGAGAGAGGGGATCGAACCCTCACGGCCTTGCGACCACAAGTTTTTGAGACTTGAGCGTATACCATTCCGCCATCTCGGCAATCTATTTGTTATTTTAACTTATTTTTGCTGGATTGCCACGGTTCGGAGTACCGAAACTCGCAATGACGCTGTTTTGCAAAAAAAAGCCCCTCGACCTTGTTAGGTGAGGGGATGTTTTCTGGTTATTGTTTGTTATCACCGTTGTTTTTGCGAGAGCCACGAAAAAACTCTGCGACTAAGGGGATGCCAACGACAATAACCCAGAAGAAAACTATGGTCCCAACAAGTGAAATAACTCCAGTACTTATTCCTTTCCAAAATTCACTTGCCGGCATGCTGGAGTAAATACCTACTAAAATTCCAAAAACAATACCAATTACTGGTCCAAATCGGTAATAGTTCATTTTTTCTCCTTTTTTGAGCCTTGGCTCGATTTAAATTGCAATGCTTATGGCCTATATTGTATCATTAGGCTTGTAAAATGCAAGGTCGAAGGCTAGAATAGCTTCATGATAGATGTAAATAAACTAAAAGTAGGCGTGACCTTTACCGAAGAGGGGACTCCTTACAGAGTTACCAAATACGACTTTACCAAAATGGGTAGGGGACACGCGACGATAAAGGTTAAGGCCAAAAACTTATTTACTGGTTCCATAGAGACAAAAGGTTATATATCCGGAAATATGGTGGAGGATATAACTTTGGACAAAAAACATTTGCAGTACCTGTATAAGGACGACGATAAAGCCTATTTTATGGACCCAAATTCTTTTGAGCAGTGTGAGATTCCGTTGAAGATTCTAGGAGATGATGTTTTGTACTTAGTAGAAGGGGAAAAAGCTTGGGTGATGTTTTGGGGAGAGATTATTTTGGGAGTTGAGTTACAAGCAACTGTTGTAGTAACTATTACAGAGACAGAACCTGGGGCAAGAGGAAACACGGTAAGTAACGTACTTAAGCCGGCCAAGACAGCCTCTGGGCTTACGGTTATGGTTCCATTGTTTATTACCGAAGGGGACACTATTAAAGTTAATACAGAAACTGGAGAGTATACGGGGAGAGCGAATTAGATTTTAAGTATCAGTTCAGAACTGGAGTCCGGGTTAAGCCCGGAATGACACGATTTATTTGAAATAGAGAATGGCAAGAAGGGTGATGATTTGGGGTAGGAGGCCCCAGAATTTGTCAGAGATGGAGACATGAAACCATTTGTGAAAGCGATGAATATTTTCGAGAAGGGGATGACGATGATTTAAAAAGAGGCGAGGAAATTCGATAAAGTCGGGCAGTAGTCCGGCAAACCAGCCAAGCCAGATTGCTAAGTTGAAAGGTTGGTGGTATTGAAATAGAAGATAGGTAATAACTATAGAGAGCGGAAAATCGACGATCATTTCTTGGACAAAAGAAAGAGATTTTCGCTTTGAGCCGTTTGTGATACCTTGCCCAACGTCCCAATGGGGGACTCGATCTTGTAAGTAATGCACAAAAATAGCGAGTGGGAGGCTAATAAAGGGATTGGGAATTTTGGAAGCGATAAAAGCACCTGTTGGTCCGTGAGCGATAGATAGCATGTGGTTTTTAGTATACACTAGAGGAAATGGGTGAAATGTTTATTGTCTCTGGCATCTCGGTTTACACACTTGGTTTGGTGGCGGTTTTTTGTTTTTTGTGGGGGAGTTTTGTATTTTACAAAAAAACCGAAGAGAGTCATTTTGAACAAGAAGCTGTTTTGGACACAATTGTTTTGTCGGCATTTTGGGCGTTTATAGTCGGGAGGCTTGGTTTTGTGTTATTTAACATGGCGGATTTTTATAAACACTGGACAAGAATTTTTCTTTTGGTTAATTATCCGGGTATGAATCGTTGGGGGATACTGTTGGGTTTGGTTTTGGGAGTACTGCTCCTGGTTCGAAAAAAGAAAGGTAAATATTTGGACTATCTCGACTTGGCGACTTTGGGTTATTTTTCCGGAGTGGCCTTTTTTTGGCTCGGGATTAACTTTATTAGCTTTTATTACCAAAATATAGTTATCGCCCTTTTTAACTTTGGCGTATTTTTGTGGTTTTGGAAGTTAGAAAAAACCTATCGCTTAATATCCTGGTATCGAGCTTCAAAGTCGTTTGCCAAAAGTGGTTTTGTGTCTGGGTTTGGATTGTTGGCTATGGGATTTGGCTATTTACTAGAAAGAGCCTTGTACCGCCAAATTGTTTTGACCGATATTTTATTGAGTCTTGGATTATTAATTTGTGGGGTTGCGCTAGTGTATATTAGGTCTGGTAGGATATTAGTAGACGATATTAATTTACTTAAACCATGGAACAAAAAAAGCAAAAAATAAGTTTTCCTTCAACAGTCCTTGCTCCGTTGGTGCGCTTTTTGCGAGGTGAAGAGAAAAAGCTCAAAAATTCAAAAAAGGAACTAAAAAAAGAGGATCCCTTTATCATAGGTAATCGAGATGCTGATAATTCGGTAGACTCTGATGTAGCTGAAAATGTTGATCACGACAGAACTTACGCCATGAGAAGGCAGGTTACAAGGTCCATAATTGCAATCAAAAAAACTTTAACGAGAATAAAGCTAGGTAGATACGGGATTTGTTCTGGTTGTGGCAAAATGATAGATACTGATAGGTTAGCAATAGAACCAACAGCGGAGTTTTGTATAGACTGTGAAACAAAAAAAGAAAAAGGAAGGCTTTAAAAAAAGTCTTTTTCTGGCCTTAGGGATTGTTGTTTTGGATTGGTTTTTTCAGATTTACTTTCGAAAATTGGGTGTGGGCATGGAAAATTTTGGTGTTTCCTTTGGCTTGGCTAGCAATTTGGACTGGTTTTGGAAAGTATTGATACCAATTATCTTTTTAGCCTTAATGCTTTATGAGCTAATATCAAAAAAGAAATTGAGTGTTTACTTGCTGTGCTTAGCTTTGGGAGGTGTGGGTAATATGTTGCCGAGGTTTATTTTTGGTAGTGTTTGGGATTATATACATATTTCCTTTTTGGGTTTGTGGATAAATATGTCGGACGTCCTGATCTCAATTTCTGTCTTGTCGTATATACTTATTACAAATGGAGATTCAGATTGTATATGAGGACGACAATATTCTGGTAATTAACAAACCCTTTGGTTTGGTAGTGAACAGAGCTGATTCGATTAAGGGTGAGACGGTGCAGGATTGGGTGGAGGGCAGAAGAAGAACTCAAGGAATCATGGAATCAAGTGCTCAAGATGATGAGTTGTTTGTAAGTAGAAGCGGGGTGTGCCATCGGTTGGATAAAGAAACGAGTGGTTGTCTTTTGATTGCCAAAAATCCAACTACCATGAAGTATTATCTTGGTTTGTTTAAGGATCGAAAAATTAGTAAATCTTACTTGGCCTTGGTTCACGGAAAAGTAGATCCGAAAGAGGGAGAGGTGGTTTTGCCATTAAAGAGAAGTATTTTGGAGAGAGAAAAGTGGCGTGTTCGCTACGATGGGAAAAAAGCGATAACCATGTGGAAAGTATTAAAGTATTTTGCATATGAGACAAATAATGAACATTGGCAGGATAGTCTCAGCCTACTTGATATTGGTTTAAAAACAGGGAGAACCCATCAAATTAGAGTTCATTTGTCGTTTTTGGGCTGGCCAATTTTTGCTGATGATAAGTATTTAAAAAGGCATCAATCATATCTCGATCGTCGTTTGTTATCTCATCATTTTTTGCATGCTTACCGACTTGTTTTTAAGGATGAAAAAGGAAATAAAGTGGAGGCAGAGGCAAGTTTGCCTGATGATTGTAAAAAACTGATAGAAAACTTCTCAGAAATAAATGATTAAGAACTTGGGATGGTTATTTTTGGGGGTTTTGCTTTTGATGTTGTTTTTGGTGTTTACCAAAAAAGGTATTTATAATCCCAAGTTGGGTATTAATATTGTTGTGGTTGGAGACACGGGAGTTTCACTGATGCTTATGCGTTCCGAGGAAAACTTGATGACTTGGGTCAAGTTGCCGGATAATTTGTCTGTTAATATTATTGGAAAAAGTGCAAGTTATCCACTTTCCTCGCTTTGGAAATATGGAGTAATGGAAAAAAATCCCTTAAAAATTGTCGGTGGTTCACTCTCTGCAACTATTGGAGTTTTTTTGCCAAGAGTAGTGAAAGTAAAAGGGGCGGATACGCCAGAAAATTTACTTGCAGCCTTGACAAAATTAAGCCTTCAAACAGATTTTAGCTTGCGGGATAGAATTCTATTGAGAAAAGATTTGGTTAGTAGTATCAGTTCCAAAAGAATTTTGGAGATAGATATTCCAGGAGCAGCAATGACAAAAGGTTCTGACCCAGATGGGCAAGAGTTTTTGAAAATTAATTATGTGGTAAATCTGTGGACTAGAAATAAGTTCGTTTTTGATAGGTTGCTTGGTGAAAATTCTAATGTAAGGGTTTTTAATTTATCAAATATAAAAGGGGCTGGCTTGCTACTATCTCGTCAACTTGAGTCGTCTGGAATTCGAGTGGTAGAGGTAAGTTCTGATTATCCGGACAAAATGGTAGGTAAGGGCTGTGTGTACTTTTCGAGTAGCGATAATTATTTTTTTACGGAGTACTTACTAAATAATTTTGCTTTTTGCAAAAAAATAGTTGCAGCCCCAAAAAATGTGACAGGGGAGGGGATTGTTGCTTGGTTGCTTTAGAAAAACTTAGTTATCTTCGCCGATAAGGGGGTCAAAAATTTCCAAAGGAGGTATCTCGCTCGAGTCTCCAGCAGAAAGTGAGGGAAGATGGTCGGAGTCGTCGAGGGGGAAGGATGGGGCTCCCTTAAGACGTTTGCTGGAGTGAGTTTCTTGAATGAAAATAAGAGGGGATTTGGGGTTTACGGATTTCATAATGACTCGATATTTGTAGCCGGCGTTGATAAGGTCGATAAGGCGGTGAGCGATATTATCTGGTAAATAGCCGATAAATTGTTTGGAAGCAGAAGTAATTTTTATTTTGTATTTAGTTGCGGAAAGAGTTACAAGTTCGCCGATGGTGATAGAAGAAAAAACTTTTGGTTCACCTTGATTGACAAGTGGGATGACTTTGGAGACGCCAGGTTCTTCTATAAAGCTAACGGTGGAGTTTAAAACGGGATTGAGAATACCAGAGGCTTTGTTGGCTTTGAGGCGAGCAATATTGTTTTTGGCAATTTGGTTGCGGGGGTCTAGTTCTAGGGCTTTTTGAAACGCTTTGAGGGCTTGTGCGTTTTTCTGGGACATGGAGAGGGAAATTCCTAGTCTGTTTAGGGCTGGAATATCGTCTGGGGTTTGTTCGAGAATGGTTTGGTTTAGTTCGGTTGCTAACTTCCAGTTGTTGGCGACAGCGGCTTTTATGGCCTCCTGGTTTAGGTCGTGGGTTAGTTCGTTTTGCATGCTGGTGTGAATATATAATTTTGTAATAGAGAAGTCAATGATTTGATATACTAGGTGATATGTCTGGGCATTCTAAGTGGTCAACGATTAAACATCAAAAAGCGATTGAGGATAACAAACGGAGTGCCGTTTTTACAAAAATCGCAAAAAAGATTCGCATAGCCGTCCAAAAAGGTGGTTCTGACGATATGTTGGGGAATCCGTTTTTGCGTGCTTGTGTAGATGAGGCAAGGTCGGTAAACATGCCAATGGAGAACATAAAACGAGCGATAGATAAAGCTTTGGGAAACGGTGATGGCGACATTTCGGAGGAGATTGTTTATGAAGCCTATGGACCGAGCGGAGTGGGCTTGATGATTACCGCAATAACAGATAATCGTAATAGGACTGGTGGTGAGATAAAAAACATTTTGGAAAAGCACGACGCAAAGTTGGGTGGACCGGGCTCTGTTTCTTACATGAAATCAATATCGCCACTGCCGACAATTTTGGTTAGCGAGAACGATAAAGATCGTGTCGTAAAACTATTAGAATTACTTTCGGATATGGACGATGTGGTCGACGTCTGGAGTAACTTAGAATAGTATGCAAAAAAGAACGAGATTTGTTTTAATTTCCTTTTTGATTGCTTTATCTCTTTGGTTGTTAAATTTTGCACCTGTGGAATACAGATTTGGCCTTTCCTTGGCAGTTTCTGCTTTGGCTTATGCTTTGTCAGTTTGGGTTCTATTTGACGATTTAAAAGGCATGGAGTGGCTGACTTTAATAGTTTTGCCAGTAATGTTTACCTTGGGAAGTTCTTTATTTGCTAATTTTTTGCCAAATTCAATTCCGAGATTGTTTGGAAAAGTTTTTCAAGTAGAAACGGCTATTTTGCTCGCTAGTTTTTTTAGATTAATATACTATCTGTTTTTTGCGATTGGGATGTATGGAATTATCTTGATCGAAAATATTTTTTCGGTGGCTTCGATTAGAACAATTCAGCTTTTTCGAGCGGCTAGATCGGTAAACTTTATTTTGACTTTAGTTACTTCACTTTTCTTTTTTACAGCTATATTTAGTTTAAGGTTCCCTTTTTGGTGGATAGGCCTGGGGAGCTTTTTGGTTTCTTTTGTTTTGAGTTTTCCTTCTTTTTGGAGCGTTGATCTAAAAAATAACGATGTTAGAGAAATTTGGCGCTTCTCGGTTACGGTTGGATGGCTTGTGTCGATTACGGCTTTCGTGTTGGCATTTTGGCCAATAAAGCCATTTATGGGAGGATTGATGCTCACGTCAGTTCTTTATGCCTTGTTGGGGGTAATGGAACAACGTTTGTCAGCAAAGGTCTATTTGGAGAGCGCGGTGGAGTACTTGGCTACGGTAATAATTATTATGATCATTGGTTTTTTGACGACGTCGTGGACAGGGGGATAATATAAAGAACTCAAGAAATCAAGAATTTTAAGTGCCTGGGGGGAGAAGGGGAGAGGCCTATAATATTATATCCTATAATATCTTATAATATAAATATCCTATATTTTCACAAAAGGGAAGAGTTTTCACGAAATTGAATGTGGATAAGTTTATTTGATACAGTATGATATAGATATTTGTGCCTAGAGGCACGAGAGAGGGGTGGGGCTTGTTTGACGAAGCGAAAGTATATTCTTGTGCGTAGTTTGCCTTGGACCCGGAAATGTTATAGTCGTGATTATTTTGGGTTGATTGTTTTCTTTTGCTCCACTTCCCCGTTTTGGACTTAGTGTAGCTTGGGGAAGAATGATTCTTTATATGTCGCACAATAATACTTTTGCGACGTATCTTAATATGTTGAGCCTGGGGAGTAAGGGTTTTGTGTTTCCATTTGTTTTGTATAGAATCCCGAAACCTGTCTTGATCTACCCTCTTTAAGGCTCAATCTTGCCTATTAATTCTCTTAGGTTTTATTTGTCTTCGTCTAATTATTTTCTGTAGATAAACCCGAATGTTGACGCCTGTTGATGTCGGATTGTAGATTGTAGATGGTAGATCGTGAATTTATGCTTATTTTATATATCTTGATATATCAAGGTAAACTGTTGATGAGTAAGTACTCACAAAAGATTCCAGTAGCCGTTTTGGAGGCATTCTACGGACTTGATTTCGGGCACCATCCATAGGCTGATGGGTATATAAAAAATCCGGGTATTAGCCGGATTGGTTTTTTGTAACTGGATAGGTTTGGTGAAGTAGGTCGATTAGTTTGTTTACGTTTTCTTTTGAATAATCCATTTGGAGATTAGCCATCATTCGTTGGACTTCAGCAAAAAGATATCCAGGATTTGGCGTACCCCTCTTTAGTTCTGAAACGATTCCGATGCAATCCTGAATTCCGTCTGCTTGTGGATACGTCGGGGCAATATTGCCATCCCTGATAATTAGCTTTGCTGCTTGCTCAAGTGTAAGCCTAGATCTGGCCATAAGTACTCCTTGTAAAAGTTTGGATTTGATTGGTATTATATAGGATAAGTGATTAATGTCAAGGAAGTGTGTGCCCCCTCTCCCCTACTAGCCAATCCCCTTTTTATTTTCACGCGTGAAAAGGCTATAAAAAATCCCGTGCAGGCACGGGACTTGGATCGGTTAAGCGTAGACTTCTTGCTTTGTTTTTTCGATGATTGAGGAGAGATCTTTTGCGAAAAAGTCGACGTCTTCGGTGGTTGGTTTTTGATTCATGGTCAAAAGTAGCTCTTGGCAAGTCATGTAAAAGGGTTTTTTGAGG
This sequence comes from uncultured Pseudomonadales bacterium, assembly GCA_964586045.1. Classification (GTDB taxonomy): domain Bacteria; phylum Patescibacteriota; class Microgenomatia; order UBA1400; family MFAQ01; genus MFAQ01. Next base: position 13,707 of record CAZPFY010000016.1, read on the forward strand.
TTGACTTGCTTGTTTAGAATGGCAATAATGTTGCGGCAGCGAAGAGTGTGGTCGGAGTCGGTAACTAGTTGCACGGATAGGCCCGAATTGATGACGCTGACAGCAATTTCGTGGAGAAGTTTTTTGTCCATTTTGCTCCTAAATAGATTGAAGTTCTTTGATTTTGGTTACAATCGCTGTTAAGTCGGTCTCGGTGTGTTGGACTCTGAGCCGGTGAAAAATCGAGGAGAGTTTGGCGGTTGCCTTTGTAGTTGATTTGGATTTGATGTGGGCGAGAATTGATTTGCATTGTTCGATCTCGTTTTGCAGATATTCTTCAATTGTGCCTGTACCAACTGCCAAAATGCTACTTGCGTAACCTGTAACTTGACGGGAATCCATATCTTTAGTTGCTCCTAATTTTTAAGATGCGGTGAGGATTGGATTATATAGGGATAATGGGTTTTGAGCAACAGGCGTAAAAAAATTAGGCTCATGATGAGCCTAATTGTTTGAGGTATTTTTCCAAGATTTTAGCTTCACGTTGTTGGGCGTGAAGGTCAAATGATTTGAAATACTCTTGAATAATTTGCAAAGCGGATTGGCCAGTATATCCTAACTGGCTTGCTAGAGCTGGAAAAAATACTTGGTTAATTTCTAATTCCCCAGGTTCACCTTGGGTGAAATTTAACCTGTATACGGCCATCTTTGCCTCTTCAAGGCTCATTTTGGCCTGGATTATATCTGCTACTGTCATTGCTTCTCCTTATGTTAATGAATTTTTATGCCTCTTTTGAGGCTAATTTATTATCTTATGGGGTATTATATCACGAATTATGGGTTTTGTCTATTCGAGGACGATATTTAGGCTTGCGAGAAGAGAGATGGCCTCGGGTAGGGAGAAGAGGGCTTTGGTAAGGGTATTGTTGTGAATGTCGAGATAGTAGTTTTTGGAGCCTCGGAAGTCTGCTTTGGTGAGGTTCGTTTTGTAAAAGACGGTTTTTTCAAAGTCTGTTCCGCTTAAATTACTTTCTTTGAGGTCTGTTTCGGTAAAATCGAGCTCTTTGGCCTGACAATTGGTGATAATAATTTTGGGGAGTTTGAGCATTCTAAAGTTGGAGTAGTTTATTTGACAGTTATTGAAACTAAGTTCTTGGATTTGATCTGCTTTGGTCCAGTCTAGGCCAATGACTTTGCTATTTTCAAACCTGACGTCGTTAAAGCGAGAGCTTAAGGGGTTTAGGGCGCTGATGTTGCAGCCATCAAGCTGACAGTCTAGGAAAAGGCATTTTTGAAAGGTGGTTTCGAGAAAAGTACAGTTAATAAATTGGCAATCTTCGAACTCTACCCCCTTGATTATTTCCTTCCCGATGTTTAAATCGGTAAATTTTTCTTGATAGTAGTTATCCTTAGTGAAGATCATGAAATGTTATTGGTTTGGTAATTTTTTTAAACTCGAGTGGTGAGTCGAGATAGTCATCGGGGCTTACTTCTGGGTAATATATTTTAAGAAAATCACTGATCCATAATTTTGACAAATCGTATGAGGAGTCATAAGTTTCGTTTTTTTTAGATATTCTACTATCGAGGCTTTGTGTGTAGGAATATGTGCGGTGTTCCTCTCCTCTGCTTTTTTCTTCCATGTAGGCATCTTTGGCGAAGCAATCTATGGCTTGGCACATATAGATAATTTCAGAATCGGAGTTACTTTTTAGATACTCAGGAGATAAATAGGAAGTGTTAATGGTAAATTTTGCTCCTTTCTTTTCTCTCGGGTTAAACTCGGTAACTACCGACTTGGGAGCATTTTTGGGTTGACTAACTACTTCAATTTGGTGGTGCAGTTTTATGGGAGAGATTTTGGCGATAACGTACAAAAGGAACTTGGTTGAAAGACTGGACCTCGCTATTTGGGTGGCTGTTTTGAAATCTGTTTTGAGATCGTTTGAAATAGATTCTGACTCTATTAATAGATATTTGGAAATAAATTTTTCTTTCTCTGCTTCGAAAATTTCTTTGGGAGGCCAGTTGATGCGGTATTTTTCCTCCAGGACTTGTTCCTTAGGTGGTGGGAAATCTAAATCTGCAAATATCATAATTAGCAGAGATCTGTTTGGAGAGGGAGAACTTCAATACAAGGGGTCCCCCAGCTGTGGTTTTTGAGAATGTATTCGTGAATTTTGGGGAGGTTGATATTGGTGGTTTTGAGATTGATGATGCAGACGACCTCAGAGTCGACGGTTTCTTTTTTAAAAAAAAGTTCAACATTTTGGTAAACTTTGGCGGTTCCGCAGAGATCTTGCTCGAGAAGTTCGCGGCAGATTTTTTGGGCTTCGTCTTGAGTTGGGCAAGGGATGTTGATATAGATTGGGTTATGGTCTTCCATAGGGTTATTTTAGACTATAGAATAACTTGTGGAGAGAAACATAAAACTTACTTACCTTTTGTCATTTATGTTTCATGGTTGGTTTTGGATGGGTAACTGGATATTTTATTACCTCACCTTTGGTGGTTATGCGATGGTTGCCTTACTTGATTCCGGTGCCCTTTTGGCTGGGCTTCTTTACGAGATTCCGACTGGGGCCTTTGCGGACTTGGTGGGAAAGAAGAAAACTTTGATTTTGGCATTTTTATTTTTGACCATTGGGAATATTTTGATGGGAGTTTCGAGTAGTTTGTGGATGCTCGCGGGGTCGCTTTGGATCTTTATCTGTCTAGGCTACGCCTTTTACTCTGGCACAATGGAGGCCATGCTCTACGACAGTTTAAAAACTTTAAAGAGAGAAAAAGAGTTTGACAAAAAAATGGGAAGTTTAAGTGCCTTGCGACTTTTGGCCATGGCCCTTTCTGGGGTGATTGGGGGACTAGTCTTTAAATACTATCCAGGTCTCCCCTATTTACTTAGTGCAGTCTTGAGTTTCTTTGGCTTTATCGCTTGTTTCTTTTTGGTTGAGCCGAAAATTGACTCCGAGAAATATTCGCTAAGTACTTTTTTCCGGCAAAATACAAAAGGAATTAAGGTTTTGTTTGGAAACGCAACTCTAAAGAGATTGTCAATTTATTTGGTGGTTACGGGTAGTTTGGTAGCGTTTACTTACAACTTACTTGATGACTTGTTAGCGGTAGAGTATGGCTTCTCCCCTATTACGATTAGTTGGTTGTTTTCAGCTGCCTGTTTGGTAGCTGGGGTGGCAACTTATTATATTCCGAGATGGAAGTGGAAATTGAGCTTTAAACAGTCGCTTGTGTGGCCGATTGTGGTAATTTGCGTTGCCCTGATACTCTCCCCTATTGTGGGGATGTGGGTTTCGGCGGTGATTTTGATGTTTAGGGTGATTGCAGAGGCGGTTTATCAAAACTATACCTCGGTAGCGATAAATGAGAATACAGCTTCGGAGGTGAGGGCGACGACTCTTTCGTCGCTTAGCTTACTTCGTAATATTCCTTATGCCCTTTTTGGGACTTTGGTGGGTGGAGCAGTTACCTTGGCTGGAGGGGCCAAAAATTTTGCGATGTATTATGGACTCGTTTTGCTTATCATAACTATTGGTTTTGGGATGAGGGTGAAAAGTAATAAGTATTAAAATAAAAAAAAGAGTCTCGGAGAGACTCTAATTGCGCTTCTATTTATTTCTTTTTCAAAGATCGCTTGTTTTTCAAGAACGAAAAATACACTTGGAGGAGTAAGATGGCAACAGATGCGGAGACAATAAAAACTTGAATGGCCAAATGGCCGGTTACAAGAACAAAGTAGGTTGCTGCTTCAGCTTTGGGAAATGCGTTTTGGTATATGTAGGTTCCCAAGCTCGCGGCGAAAATCATTGAGGATGTTCCTACCACATGGATAAACTCTCTGACTTTATTAATAAATTGACTGTTGCCAAGATCGAGAACTACAATGCCTGAGGTAATCATTCCAGTGATAAACATGATGACACGATTGTCGGTGAACTGAGCAGCAGTATTGACTCCTAGAAAGAAACTAAAAATGCCAATGATTAAACTGTCGAGAATGCTTTTGGTATTATTCAAGATCTTGCTCCTGTGATTGAGATGTGGTGATTTTACCAAAAAGATCGATAAAATTCAAGCTATAGGGCTCTTTTTGAGGCTAAATGATATTATTTGAGTAGGTGTCGTATAATATGGGTTGAAGATTAATAATTTATTTTTATGGAGGTTTTAGGTGCTGAGCAAAATTTTGGCTTCGGCCAAGTCTGGTGGTTTGGGGTTTTTGCTGGCAGGGTTGGTACTTGTACTGACTAAGTATTTCAGTTCAATACCCTGGATTCTTTTCGCGCTACTTTTTTTGATATTAACCATCACGGTCTTGACTCTGTTTAATTGTTTTACCAAAAAGTATCTTCGTTGGACTTTAAGATCTTTTAATAATTGGGATGATGTTTTTGATGCTGCATACTGGTACTTTGTGGGTTATCTAATAAGTTTATTTGTTATACGTTTTTGTTTGTAATTTTGCTATAAAGACTTTGGGTTTTCCCCAGAGTCTTTTTTTTGTTATCTTCAAGGTCAGACCTTGAAGGTGCTCTTTTAAGATATAATTTTGGTTTGACGAATACATTAATATTGCTGAGGAGGTTATGTGAAAAGTGTTGTGATTTGTGGATCCAGAAAATTTAAACCAGGAATTAGAGAGTTTGCGGCAGAGCTGAAAAACGCAGGAGTGGTTGTATATGAACCATTTCTACATTCTGGGGTTGATGAGTGGGATCGTTTATCTCTCGATTACAAACGTTTTGTGGCTTTGGGATTGACCCTTGATCATTTTTACAAAATAAAGATGGCGGATGTGGTGTTTGTTTATAACCCGGATGGTTACGCGGGGACGAGCACTACACTCGAACTGGGCTGTGCTGTTGCTCTCGGCAAAACGGTTTATGCCTTGTCCGACAAAGATCCAGAAATGTGTCGACTAGTGTTGGCTCACGGATTTTTTGACAACGTACGCGACTTTTTGGAAGTATTGAAGTAGTTTTGTAGGTATCCCTCTTGTTTATCAGGAGGGTTTTTTTTGATAAAAAAAAGAGAGCTCGTTGAACTCTCTTAGCTGTATTGCCCGATTGAGTGGAAACCCCAGAAATAATTGGGATAGTCTTCGATTATTGTTTCCAGTGTGCTCAGTCGGAATGGTTGTGTTGCTGCTTTTTTCTCCCAAAAAACGGCTTGTCCAAGATTTGTGAACCCTAGGAATAGAATAGTGTGGCAAATTAAATAGCTACCATCGCTTTCCATATTCATAAGATGAATAGCTGTGGCTGTCTTTAAACTTATAAACTGCGAGTAGATTCTGTACCAGTCTATTACCACTTCATTGTGATAAAAGTCACATTTAATAAAGCTGGGCGGAATTTTTGCCAGTATTTTTGGACTGTATTCACCATACTCTATTGCAGCAATTGCGGCATGACAGTACCACTTGTCTATAAAATCAACTGACGGTTTGTGTCCTTTGTTGGCTTTGCCTTGTGTAGCCATTGCTTCCCATATCATCTGTTGGCGTGTGTGGCCAAGTAACTGGAAGCCAAACAATGATGCTAGATCTATGACAGTGTTCAATTCGACCTCCTTTTTTAGTGTGGATGAGTTGGGGGTATTCTATACCAGAAATGGCTAAAATGCAACTATAGGCTTGTTTTTGAGGCTAGATACCTGCGAAGATACTCCTCGCAGGATGATGGCGCTTTGTTTTTTGCTATAAAAAAAACACCTCGGCTAGCGAGGTGTTGAGGTGATCACTGGTGGCTATTCTTATTTCGATTGTTTCGATCGTATTTGTTCGAGTCGCTGAAAAATTTCGCGGTCAAGAGTGAGCCTGCGGCGACTTCGGCGAGTGTAAATAAGATAAGTATGACCGTTTCGGTTCCTGAGGTTACTTTTGGTAGAATGAAAACCAAAATTTCATTAAGACCAAAAACAATGAGAAGAGCGAGCGAAATATAGCCATTGGCTTGAGGTTTCATGTTTTTTACTCCATTGATCTACATATCGAGACAGCCGTGGCCAGGGTGCGGAAGCCGTGGGTTTTTGCCGGCGGATTTACCCCACTTGCCTTTGACACGCTGAAACCAACATTCAACAATTTCGTCGTTAAAGCAGAACTGTTCCATAATTTTTAGAATTTCTGCTTGAGCCTGTAGAGCTTCTTTTACAAATTCGTCACCGTTGTCAGTTACCCAGCCGATGACATGAATGTCAGGCATGTTGCTTGAGATTCCGATTTCGCAGATTGTGTAGGCTACGTTCCAGCCGTGGAAAACTTCACCAACCTTAGCTTGGATCTGATCGGCAATGTTTTTGAGACGGTGAAGATATTCGGCTTCTTGAGTTGAGTCGGTAACATACTCAGGATACTTGTATTCAAGGGTAAATGCGGGCAATTGAGACTCCTACTTTATGGATTTTTAGTTTACGTGTTGATTATATCATAATGTTATAAGTTGTGTGTCTAAGCGAGGAAAACGAGTATAATTTGGGAGTGAGTTTAAGTCGAAATATCAAACTATTTGAGTGGCATGAGTTCTTTGTGAACTTTGTCCTTTGGGCGCCGCTCGCTATTATTTACTTTTCCAAGGTAACTGGTTCTTATGCTTTGGGACTAAGTGTCTTTTCGGTGGTGCAACTGTCGGCGGCGATATTTGAGTTGCCAACGGGGATTTTATCGGACTTTGTAGGGCGAAGAAAAACCATGATTCTGGGGGCAATTGCTTATGTTTTTGCCTTTGTCCTTTATGCTGTTGGTCAGTTTTATTGGGTTTTAATTTTGGGAGCGATACTAGAGGGGTTGGCACGGTCTTTTTATAGTGGGAATAATGAAGCTCTGCTTTATGACAGTTTAAAAGAAGAAAATAGAACGGATGAGTTGCCGACAGTGCTTGGAAAAATTGGGTCGATGAGTCAGTGGGGTTTGGCGTGGCGGGCTTACTGGGTGGATTTGTGGCGAGCTGGTCCTTGAATCTGGTTATGTGGATATCGGTGATACCGCAACTTATTTGTTTGGTGTTGGCGTGGATGATAGTGGATAGCGGGGTGGTAAAAAATGAAGAGAGCAATATTTATTCTCACTTAAAAGAGTCGATCAAAAACTTTTTGAAGAATGAAAGATTGAGACTTTTAAGTCTGTCGGATATTCTTGGTTTTGGGATGGGAGAAGCGGCTTTTCAGTTCCGTTCGGCATTTGTGGCTAGTTTGTGGCCGGTGTGGGCTATAGGAATTGCCCAAGTCCTTTCCAACATTGGTGCGGCGATTAGTTTTCGTTTTGCCGGGGTGTGGATAAAAAGGTATAGAGCGATTGTGATGCTTTTGGTTGGGAATATCTATTCAAAAGTTGCCTACCTAATAGCTTTATTTTTTCCTACTGTTTTGTCCCCCATATTAATGTCGACAACTTCACTATTTTTTGGAGTGGGAACTGTGGCCAAGAGTTCACTATTACAAGAAGAATTTAGTGATAAACAGCGAGCCACCATGGGCTCTTTGAATTCTTTTATGGGGAGTATTTTCTTTGCTATTTTTGCAGTATTGTTGGGAGCTTTTGCGGATATGACTTCGCCGAGAATGGCATTAATTGGAGTAATATTGCTACAGTTTTCGACTTTGTGGATTCAGTGGCGCTTATTCAAAAAAGAGGCATAAAAAAAGAGGGCTCCTTTGGAGTCCTCTTTGGGTTTAAACTAACACTGATTTGAGGAATGTTTTTACCTGTTCGCGATACATTTTTTCAAGGTAACCATCATCCCATTCTGCGTTGGTGTGGTGGCAGATGAGTTGTCGGGCAAGCTCATACCGCTCTGGATCGCCGGCGTCGAATTGCATAACTGTAGTTGGAGTGATAAAAACATTATTGTTTCCAATCCGGTTGCAGACATCGGCATATGTTACTGCCGACATGATTGCCATTACTCCGAGGTGAGTCTTTCGATCTTCAAGTTGTTGAAGTGTGATCTGGTTGCAGTAAACGACTGCAATTGGACCGCTGTATTCGAAGCTGAAGTTGGTGACGTTTTGATCATCGCCAAGTTGCGCCTTTACGATTAATTTTTCAACATTTCTGAAAATACTGGCGACAACAAACCCATCTTTTAGAAAATGTATTGCCGTATCGTCAATTTCTTGCTTTAGTGCGAGCAATTCCTGTAGACTTAGGATCATTTTGTCTCCTTTTTATTGAACTAAGATGGTTGGATTGTAGCACTGGGAGGCTAGAATGTCAATATTACAGGATGATTCGCGTGCCTAATAGCCTGAGAGAGTACCCTGCCTGCCGGCAGGCAGGTCCTCGCAGGCTGGTGGATTGATATAATTGCGCGATGAGTTATGAGTTAAATGGACTTAACGAGAGAAGAGAACTAAGTATGCCTGTGGAGGCGTATTTTAGGGAGACCGGCGTTTGCCGGTTTGTTTTGGTGGATGGAGCCGAGATTACGGGTGTGTCCGGAAATACTTGGGAAGAATACTTTGATTTGCTAAAGCAAGTATCCCCTACTGAAACGTATGTAGTTAGCCCTGAACTAATTACCTATGCTGGAATGGATTTTGCAGAAATGAATGAAAAAGCTGATTTGATTAATCAAAGAATTGAATCAATGGTTGATTATTCCAATAGTTTTCCCGAGACTACTTTTGTACTAGGCACTCCCCTATTTGTAGATATTAGTAAGCCAAGAAATAGTGCCTTATTAATTAAAAATGGAGAAATAATTGGGGTAACGAATAAAAGGTCGGGGGCAACAGTGGAAGAAAATAAATATTTTGAGTTGATGGCAGAAGAGCCGCCCCTTTTGTTACCTGGAACAAAAACGGCCCTGTTGATATGTGCTGATTTGCCAACGGCAAGTTTGTACGCTAATTGTGATAATAGTTTGCTTTTGGAGACCTTAAGACTTTCTAAGCGCGAGCATTTAATAGGAAAGAAAGTAGAGCTCCTCCCCTCTTCGGCCACCAGCCTAGTTGTGATTGCTTGTTGGGGGGTGGGTGGTCAGTGGGTGCAACCAGGGAAAGAAGATTTTTATTACGGTATGCAGTTGCGGAATATTGCTTGGAGGGTGATGAGGGAAACGAATGTTAAAGAAGTGGTGGTGGTAGACAGATCACCTAATGGTATCGTTCCACCTTTCAATTCGCTTATTAGTCTTTTGTAAAACAGAAAAAGGGAAGAAGTTTGTGGTCATATTGTGTAAGATAAAAATGTGAGATGGGAACCAAATGCCGAGGCACAGGATTTTAAGATAGAACCTGAGAAGGTGTCTATTTTGCGTGAGAATAAAGTTAGCCTGGAGGAGGCAAGAAAAAGATTGTTGGATAAAACTATGAATGTAGTTTTGTGGCGACCGGAAGATATTCCTTGGTTAGGCCCAAAAAGAGAAGAATACTTGGAGCCGTTTAAAACAGAAGTTTGGCAGAGTTACAAAAGCGCCTTGGATTTTGCTTCTATCTTCACAAAAGATAATAGTTGGGACTATGTCAGCAAGAAGCTTTATTCGGCTTAAGTGTAATAAATGGTTGCTAGAATTTGACCTTTTTCCCATTGAA
>CAZPFY010000017.1:0-22682 GCA_964586045.1 uncultured Pseudomonadales bacterium
TAGCTTTTTTGACCGATAGAGGGGTCCACCTGCGCAGCTGATTAATGTCTTAGCTGGTGAAATAATCTGCCCCAAACCGTTCGTATGACATGTCCATAAGGTAGATAATACATGGGGTTTTCGTTAACAAAGGTGTGTAGTGGCTAGGAGAAAACAAAATATCAACCTTTGGTTTACCAAAAAGAAGCCTTTTGGTAAGGCTAGTAAGGACCCAAGCCTTTTTGGCGCCAAAAATTTCATAGTGCAATTTTTTGGAACTGCGAGGCATGTCTGGCAAAGGACTTTCTTTGGAAAAAGCGATAACACTATCATCGTCGCTTAGCTCCTGGACTAGATTTTGAAAAATATAGTAGGCCACCTGATTTACACCAACACGTTGGGGAATATTTGCTTCGTTTATGTCGATGCCAATAATCATATTTTTCCAAGATCGTGGAGGACTTCGGTGTAAACCCTGTGCGTCCGTTCGGCGGCTTTGTCAAAAGAAAACTTTTTGGCCTGATTTAGGCTCAAAGGTCGCAGCCGCGCCCTATCTTGAATAGCTGTAATTATACCTGACGCTATCGATTGTGCACTGTTTGGATCAAAAAGAATTCCGGCCTCGCCGACGACTTCTGGCAAGCTTGAAGTATTGGAAACAGCCACGGCGGCGCCGCAAGCCATGGCTTGAAGAGCGGTAAGACCAAAGCCTTCATAAAAGGCAGGGTGAACGCAGGCTAAACATGCTGAGTATAGCCCTGGCAAGTCTGAGGCGGGAATAAACCCGGGAGTTATAACACCATCAACAACATCCACGGCTCCGTCGCTTCTAAGTCTACCGCCGATTAACAGCTTAAGATTGGGAAAAGTTTTTTTTACTATTTTAAATGCTTCTATCAACCCTTGTTGGTTTTTTCGAGGCTCTAGGGTAGATAGGGCAAAAATAAAATCATCGCCGGTTTTGTAGCGACGCTTGACAATTTCTTGAATATCAATTGGTTGAGGCATAACCCTATCCTCTACTCCCTCAGGAATAACAACAATTTTACTTTCTGGAACTCGAAGGATGGAGATTAGGTCGGTCTTTGTAGATTCACTAACCGCGATTATTTTTTGAGATTCCCTAATTACCCAGGCAAGTTTTTTTCGATGAGCATTTCGAATATTTGAGGTTGAGGTTTGAGGATACTTAAAAACAACCAGATCGTGCACGGTAGTAACCTTGGGTATTTTTGATGGAGGTTCGGTCCAGTCAGAAGTGTGGATAATATCAACTTGTCCTATTAATCTCTCAACGGGATAAATATGTAACGAGTTCCAAACAAAGTCCATTAGTGATGGTGGAAAGGGGTAAATTTTTGGAATACCACCAACTTTTTTGGCAAATCGAAGAAGCTCAGCCTTACGCCTTAACGACCCCCCAAACAAGACAAATTCATCTTCTGGATGGTTTTTAACCAATTTACTTACCAACTCTTTGGTGTAAACAGAAACACCTGTCCCGTATATTGACTGAGTTATATCGATGGCGATTTTCATGATTTTTTGGTATAAATTTCAAAATTTTCTCTGGTCTCTATTAGATTGTAGTTCATTTTAATATACTCATAGATATCCGAGGCTGATTCTATTAGCTTTTGGCCGTCAACGGCAAAGGTCGTATCAACCACCACCCATGAGTCTGTTTTTTTTAGTTTCGAAAATAATAATTTTTTATAGTTAGGGTAGTTAAGATACCAAGGAAGTGAGGGAAGATAAAACTTATCCACAGGCAACTTGCCACTAAGGGGGTACAAAAGATCGGAGGCGCCAAAAAGATAAATCTCTTTCCCTGGTATTTGGGCTATGCTTTGGGCAAATTGATAAAGTGAGGGCTGATAAAAATAGTTACCATAGCGATTCCTTGTTGTTCCCAAGATGATTAAACCAATAAACAAAAACACAAAAGAAATATTTAGAGGCCAATTCATTCGATGGCTACTGCTCGCAGAAAGAGTTACGAATAAAATAAATGGTTGAAGATGTTCGAATCCGAAACGAGGGTAAGCGGCGACCAAGCCAAGAGTTACACAAATAAAGATTAAGGACTTTTTTGATTGGTAAAAATTCAACCAGGTATAAAGGTAGACGGATAAAACGACAAGAGCCTGCTTAAGACTTGGCATTAAAAATGATTTTTTGGAGTAAACAGAAGTGTTAAAAACTATGGCTAAATCAATAAAATCTTTAAGGTTACGGTTAATTAATAGGTAGCAAAAACTTGCAAACAAGCCGACAAAAAAACCAAGAAGATTTTTGTAGTTAAAAATAGAGAGATAAAGAGATAAAAATACAATTGCTGGCAAAAGAGTTGGTCGAAGCAAAATGACTTGGGAAAGGATTATGCCTATCAAAAAATGGGAGGTGCGAACTTTTGACCTGGAGAGATTAAGGACAATAATTAATAAAAAGTTTACAAATGTTTCTAGCCAAAGGATGTTTACAGAAAAATATGCCATCAACACTATGTACAAAAATAACCAAAACAGAGGATGGTTATTTTTCGAAACAACTAAATATCGATAGAGTAAGAGATTGCTGATTAAGAGAATAAGGAGAAAAAAAATTAAGATCGGAGCCGAGCTAGTATAAGACATAGAGGGTAGTGAAAAAGTCCCAAAAAAGACACTCGGAAAATGCTGATCAAGAATATTTTTATACGGTATAAATCCATGATCAATAAGATAGGGGTATAGAGTAAATTCTAAAGACAAAAAATAGCCCTTAAATAAAACAAAGCAGGACTGAAAAACAGAAAGCAATAAGGCAAGTAAAAACTGATACAATATGGCCACAAGCAAATTATACGTAATTTTATGATTAATAAACTTTCAATTATTATTCCGGTTTACAACGAAAGCCGCTATGTAACAAAGGCGGTACAACTTGTTAAAGAATCTGAGATTGGAGATCTTAAAAAAGAAATAATTATTGTAGATGATGGTTCAACGGATGGTACTTGGAAAAAAATAAAAAAGTTAAAGGTCAAAGCTATAAGGTTAAAGAAAAATAAGGGTAAGGGGTACGCAATCAAAGTTGGCTTAAAACGAGTAACTGGTCAAGTGGTGATTATTCAGGATGCTGATTTGGAATACAGTCCAAACGAAATAAAATACTTACTACAACCGATAATTGAGGGCTATGCCGATGTGGTTTACGGATCTCGATTTATGGGTGATAGGCCGCACAGGGTTTTATTTTTTTGGCATATGATAGGTAACAAAATATTAACCTTAATGTCCAATATGTTTACAAACTTAAATCTGACTGACATGGAAACTGGATATAAGGTAATTAGGACCGAGGTTTTTAAAAAAATTAAAATTGAAGAAAATAGATTTGGATTTGAGCCCGAAATAACCGCTAAAATATCTAAACTTAATTGTCGCATTTACGAAGTGGGTATTAGCTACCAAGGTCGCAGGTACGAAGAGGGCAAAAAAATAAATTGGCGAGATGGGTTGTGGGCACTATGGTGCATCCTTAAATACAACTTGCTTTGAAATTTCTTCGTTTTTAAAAAGCTGTTTGAGTTTTAAAGCAGAGAGACAAAAAACAAGAAGGTTGGAAAAGGCTGAGGCTAAGACTGGAGCGTAGACGCCAATTTTAGGTATAAAGAGTAAATCAATAATCAAAACCGTGCAAAATTGGATGAAGGTAATCAAAGCGTAATAACTGGTTTTGTGAAAGGTGTAAAGAATGGTAGCGGTAAAAATCACGGAGTACAGAAACGGAATCATTGATAACGAGAGAAGTTGGAAGATAAAAATTGAATCGGAAAAATTTACTCCAAAGACAAGGAGAACTATTTGTCTCGCCAAAGTGGTACAGATTAGAACGATTACCGAGACACCTGTAATTAAAAAGAAAAGTTTCTTTATGTAGACCAAAGCTTCCGCTTTTGTTTCAAAAGCTGAAAAGCGAGGATTGACGACAGACCCAAGACTGGAGACAACCATGGCAAAGAGAAGTGTCATTCTGCTGGCAGCAGCAAAAATACCCGCAGAGTAACTCGATGAGAGCAAATTTAACAAAATTACGTCGATTTTTGAGAAAAAAACCGAAAACAAACGAGAAACAGCAATCCATTTGGAATAGTGGAAAATTTTAGTAAAAGTTTGAACATCGAAAACTAACCCGATACCAAGAAGTCCTTTTCCGTAAGTAATCATGAGCGACACAATAGTAGAAATACAGTTTGCGATTAAGGCGCTAGAGATGGACAAGTTTCCAACATTAAAGAGGTATAGAATTATAATAATTTTGATGATGGCATCAATGGTTTGACTTAGAGAGAATATAACAAACTTTTTTTCGGCAGTGAAAATTGCTTGAGACCAGCCGATCAAAATGTAGTTAAAAGAGAGAGAGCCGACTAACAAAAAATGTTCAATTGTGGCTCCGGGAATTAGTAATTCTGCGTATTTAGCCAAAATCCAAAAAGTAAATGTCAGGATGAATCCTACTAAATATTGAAACCAAAAAGTCGAAGCGATAAGACTGTTTTTGTTTTGTTTTAACTTGGGAAGAAAGCTGATAATTGCAGGACCAACTCCCAAGTCTCCAAGGCTATAAACAATTGCTACTAGAGAGATAATTGCAGAAAAGACTCCGAAGCTTTCAGGGAGCAAAATTCTTGCCATGATAACGGTGTAAACAAATCCCAACACGGCTGTAACTCCCAGTCCAGCAAAAACAACAAAACTGTCCTTAATGGTTTGTGACTGGACTATTTTGAGAATTCTCTTCACTGATTTATTTTACCTTTTTTCCGATGATAGTTTAAGAGATCTTCGAGAGTTTTGTTAAGACTTATACTAGGTTCGTAGCCAGTAGCTTCTTTAATTTTTTTATTGCTATAAAAAATTTCACCAGGATTGTTTGGCCTTCCCTTTGAGCTGTCAACGCGATGATCAATTGGCTTAGGGGAGAGACCAATTAGGGTTTCGACAATATCTGACAACGCCACGTTTTGATCGTTACAGACCAGATATCTTTCGCCAGTTTTACCTTTTTCTAATAACAAACGATATGCCCTAACAACGTCTCTAACGTCGGAAAAATTCTTTTTGTTCGAGATATCTCCGGTAATCAAGACAGCATCCGCCTGACCGTTTTCAATTAGAACAATTTTCTTGGCGATTTCGGCAGCCAAAAATTGTTCTTGTCCGGGACCGGTGTGGTTGGAAGGAATGGCGGAGACAATATCTAAATTGTATTTTTTTATGTAGTCCAGAGCTAAGTGATAGTTTTGTAACTTAGTTTGACCGTATGGGTTGGATGGATTTTTGGGAGTATCTTCATTTACAACGGTACTATCTGTCAAATCGCCATACTCTTCGGTAGAACCAACAATAATAATTCTGGGTTTGTAGGTTGAGTCAGCCTCCATAGCAAGCCTAACAGCTTCAAAAAGGTTGCTGGTGCCATTTATATTTATGTCTCTAGCCAGTTCAGACTGGTTTACTGACATACTTGGACTAACAAAGGCGGCAAGATGAAATATTGACCCTGGCTTTAATAACCGAATCAGCTCCACAAATCTTTTTTTGTCTCTAATGTCACATTGGTAGATATTTTCACGCTCACGGCTTTCTATCTCTGACAGCGAAGTTCCAGAAACTGCATACCCGTTAACTTCCATTTCTTTTTTTAGGTGACCACCAGCAAAGCCTTCAATTCCTGTTATAAAGGCCGTTTTCTCTTTGGACATATTTTTGATTGTACCTTATGATTACCCTAGTGCAGAAAAACGAGAAAATATTTTTGGTCGGAATAACTTTGGTTGGTTTATTTTTATGCACTTTCCGCCTAAGCGAAACTCAGCTTCTGATTCAAGATACAGCCAGAGACTCTCTTCGAATCCTAATGCTATGGCAAAACAAAACAATTACCCTGATAGGTCCCCCAGCGTCTTTTAGCCTTAACTCTATTAAAGAATTCTACTTTGGCTCGTTCTCTTATTACTTTGCCATGCTAGGGATAATCTTTTCCAAATTTAATCCGGTTGGGGCAGTTATTCCGACAAGCATATTATTTGTGATTTCTATTCCTCTTTTTTACCTTTTTTTAAAGAATATAAAAGCTAGTAACTTTGTATGTATTTTAGGAACTGTCCTGTATGTGATCTCGCCACTTACTGTAACCCATATGAGATTCTTTTGGAATCCAAACACCATTATTCCCCTGTCGGTTTATTTCTGGTACTTAGTCACTTTAAATAATAAAACAAAGGTTTTTGAGGTTGGATTTTTGGCTGGAATTATCACCGCAATTATTTTTAACTTTCATTACTTTATGGTTATTCCAATGGTGGTTTGGGGAATAATGTATTTGTTTAGAAAGCAGTGGGATAGTGCAATAGGAAATATTTTTGGATTTTTGATTGGTACTATCCCACTATTTTTATTTGAGTTAAAACACGAATATTATTTGACAAATTCTCTTATATATAACTTGAGCCATAAAACTGGAATTGGTTCTCTTAGCTGGACAAGCTTTTTGGGCTGGTTGAGCGAAATGTTTATGGCTGTTTTGGGAATTAAAAGTGGTGAAATTACCTACAGCACCTTATTTAGTCTTTCAACGTTTTGGTATTGGCTGATATGGATGTTGAGTTTTGCACTTGTAATTTATGCTTTTAACAAGATAAATAATAGTTCGCGGTGGCTTTTGCTGCCTTTGGTAATAACCATAATTTTCGCGGCAAAGTTCTCAGATACTAGTTTTTACACTCGTTATGTTTTTGGAGCTTACCCTCTGGCAATTTGGCTGGTTGCAGAAATGTTTGACAGAAAGTATTTAAGATTTTTGCTCATACCCTTTGCGGTTTTGATTCTTTATTCCAATTTTAAAATACTTAGTTTTACACCAAGCCTTACTACTGGATATATTCCACTTAAAACGGTTGAGGAAATGGCTTACAAAATTGTTTCTGAAAACCCGCAAGGTAAGTACAACCTATCAGAGAATATCTTTGGAGACGCTCAAGCTTTGGGGCTTAGATTCTTTGTTCAGAGAGACGCTAAAGTTAAACCTCAAAACGTTGAAGAATATGGCTGGTTAAATACTTTGTATGTGGTGTCTCCAAACCTAGAAAAAATTAAGTCAGATAACCGTTGGGAATACTATGCTTCTGCTCCCTGGAAAGAACCAAAAGTAGTAGATTTTGGAGAAGTAAAACTATTCAGGTTTGAGAAATAGCTACTACTTGCACTTTTCTGTGGCCAATGGCTCAATCGCCTTACCATCTTTAGAATCTCTGGTAATGAGATAAAAAGCGACTTCGTTATCGGGATACTTAATGGTGTCCAAAAGCTTTACTCCTTGGGGCACGGGGTCCTTATCAATTGCTCTAAAATCCAATGGTAAATTTTTATCTGAGACTAGATAAATGGTGTCAGGTCGGAGTTGAACTATGCCCTTAGTGTCACAAAAAGCGATCTTAAAACTTTGAGGCTTAACTTTATCTAGGGGTAATTTTTTTATAGTTTCTGGGCTAAAGTCCGAGCCATACTGCTGGAGGTCTTTAATTGAGGTATTTGACCAATACAGATAGTATGGAATTGGTGGGTCATTAGTGTCGGTTAAGGATATATTCCTGTAATTATCTTTTAATTGGTTTATTTTGAGAACCGCTTGCTTAAATCCATATCCAAACTCTCGAGCGTTTTTGATGGGAAAATGATAAAAGTACTTATTTGTATACTCAGCCACAGAAAAAATCCAAATGGCAACAAGAATTAGGACTAGGTATTTTCCGTACTTTAAAGAAATTAAACTATTTAAAAGACTAAAGTAGCCTAATGAAGTTATCAGCAGTAAGGGGCCAGCGAAGCTAATCAGCCTGGAGGCATGATTTGCTCCATCAACGGTTAAATTTGAAGGTACTGCCCCCAAAAAGAGGAGAAAAAAAAGAAAAAGATAGTTTTTTTCTTTGCGCTTTTTTAAAAGATAATAAATTCCTGCCAACAAACCAAGCGAGTCGACGAATAACATTTCACCGGTATTTTTAGCAGAGTGGCGACCGTTTTGATCTCCACTTAAAAAAAGAAAATCTGGAGAAAAATTATTAAAGGTATTGTTTCTAAATTTTTCCAAAATACTGACTAGCTTATTATGAAAAACTTTTGATCTGAATGAAGGTTTCTGACCCAAGCTTGGGTTTTGAAAATTACCCGAAACCATTTCCCTACTCCTTTGAATATCGATTACAATTGTTGGGTCTGAAAAAATAGAGATTTGGCTGATTCTTGTTTCGTCCTTTGATCCGATGGTGGTAGCGTATAAAAATGGAGCCATAACAAAAAAACAAATGCCTAGCCAAAGAAAACACTTTTTAAGACCAAGAGCAAAAAAATCTTTATAGTAAAACAAAAAGGTTACGGCCAAAAGTACCGGGGCCAAAAAACTCATTGTTCTATAGGTGTAGACAGAAAGACCTAAAATAAGGGCTGAAAAATATAGCATGGTACTTTTTTTGTTTTTGCGCCATTGAAAAAATAGAGCCAAAAAGAGAAAAATAAAAAGCAAAGAGTACTCCGCTTCGAAGGCCATCCGACTAAAGTGAATCATCCAAGGGGAGAAGGCAAAAACCAGTCCCGTTACCAGGCTCGCCAAGTAAGATGCTGTAAGTTGCCAGGAGATAACCATAGATAGACCAACAACAAAAATGCCCACAATGGCCGTCCCAGCTCTAATCTGTAGTTCTGGCGTTTTAAAAGCGAGGGAGGTAAGAGCAGAAAAAAGAACCGGGATAGGCGTTTTGTCAGTATTAAAGGAGCGAAAATAAAAAGGAGAGATTTCGTTTCGATAATCTTTACCGGTTTGCAGAAGGGATCTTATCTGAAGGCCAAGGTCTATTTCGTCGTAATAAAGTGCGGGAGGAACTTGTTCTATTTTTACAAAGCGAATAAAAATTGCCGCAATAAAAACAGCTAAAAAAAGTAAGGGTTTAAATTTCATAAATCTCAAAGGCTGTTGTCAAGTCTGGGTTTTTGACAATACTGACTATTGTATAGTTTTCAGAAAGGTAAAAAAACATCTCTTTATATTTACCAGGAAGCGCGAGAAATTTTGGCTTTTGAACACTAATTATTTGTTCTAAATCGAGATCTGATTGAGGTAAGGAAAATAATAGCTCGGGTATTGGAAAATCAACTCTGGATCCGCCCAAGACGACCCTTGTTTCAGTTTTATCCGGCCGGCATGCACTGTAAGGGAGGTTTTGCCAAAAGCAAAAATAGGCGAAGGGGTATTTATCTTCCCAAATAACAAGCATTTTACCGGGGGAAGTTTTTTGAAAAATGGCTAATTCTTTGAAGCCGTACTCAAAACTACTGGCTGACAAAGACGGGTAAACATGGAAGTAGCCATAAAAATAATAATAAATTGAAAAAAGAGCAACTAAGAAAAGAATTAGCGTATAAATAATTTTTAGAAAGCCAGATTTAAATAATTCGTACACAGTTACTATCCCAAGAGAGCAAAAATAAGTTAAGAAAGGCATAAGAGTTATGGCCCGAAGTAGGTAAGTGGCACCGTCCTTGGTAAAGGCTGCTGGTAGAGGTGAAGCTATAATCCAGGTTGCAAAAATGATTTTGTTTTTAGTTGTTTGATCTCTAAAAAAGACGAAGGCGCCATAAGCCATAAAGGGAAGGAGAAAAACATAAAAGTTCCCAACCATGCCAATAGAGTGTCGGAGGACACCATCCCCTTTTAAAAATAAAAAGTCGGTGGAAAAAAAGGAAAGATAGTTTTTTGTAAAGACAGAAGCGACTGAGACCGGATAGTTAAAAACAAGTTTATTAGCAATTTTTTCCGGTTCCACGCCGAAAGAAAAAACACTTGGAGCACTGAGCCGTGCTGCGCCCCGATAAAGATTTGAGTCTGCAGTAACATTTGTATCGTTCCAAATTGCCAAATCTAGCCCCCTACTACTGCGGTTATAAACTTGATATTTATTTATTAGAAGATAAGAAACAGAAACCAAAAAGATAAAAATAAAAGCAAACAAGTACTTTTTGTTTATTGCACTATCCCACAATAATTCCTTTGCTGGAAGCAATAATATAAACGGAGACATGATAATTAAAGTTGGGTAAAAATAACAAGAGACTAAAAATGGAACAAAGGAAATAATTTTTGATTTCCAATTTTTGGAGTTTAGATAAACTGTTAAATGCCAGAGCGACAATAAAACAACCAGAGGAACATGTGTATGGCCTATTCTGGCAATGGCAATATTCCAGGGTATAACAGCACAAAGCAAAGCAAAAACAAGAGCGACTCTAAGGTAGAACTTGCTTCCCGAAAGTTGCGAAACTGTTTTGGCAAAAAAGAAGCCAACAATAACGATTAACGAACTAAAGATTGCCGATGAAAAGCGAAAACCTAAGGGATTTAATCCCAAGAACCAGGTTGAGGTAAAAATAAAACCAACTAAAGATTGAACCGGATTGAGCTCGTGGCTTCTTAGAGCTCCTAAGGTAAAGTAGTGCCCCATTTCATCAGCATATAGAGAAGGAGAGTCAACATTTAGACGATACAACCTTAAAAAAAGACCTACAATAAAAATAATTCCAAACAGGAAAAATGATGTTTTTGTTTTTAAAGTCATTGGTTTAAAAATTGAGATGTGCTTAATGATATTTTATCTGTATTCTTTGGTCTTGCGTTGCTGTCATCTTCGTAAAAAACATTTATTTTGTTGTCATTATATAAAACTCTAAACATGTCTGAGCCAGATAAAGACTGAGATATTTGCTTTGACTGTCCCCATATTAATCCATTATCGACTGTGTCATTTTTGAACTCAAAGTACGAATTGTTTGGATATTTTGGATAGTTACCAAGGAGATACCCGTAGACTCGTTTACTAATTTGACTACGACTGACCGAATAATGACGAGTGTAGGTCAAGTAGTTCATAGAGATATTTAAAAATATAAATAAAGAAAAAAAGCAAAAACTCAAAACGTTCAATTTATTGGGAATAACTGAGGCAAGAGCGAGGGAGAAACCGACAAGTGGAAGTCCTAGTTCGAGAGTGAATTTGTGAGAAGGAAGAAAGAGAACGGGTAAAAGGGTAATGAGAAAAAAAAGTATAAATTTAATTAATTTGTCATTGCGAATTACGAAGTACTGAAGCAATCTCCGAGCTTGAGAGCAATCTAGACTGGCGGGGATTGCTTTGGCTCCGACATTCGTCGGAGACGCGCAATGACGCAATTTGGAAATAAAAAGAAAAATTGTTGATGTTATTACTCCCAGTAATGGAAAAATAATAACTGACCACCAAGTGGCGTAATCTGTAAAGAATCGAGGAATAAGGCGTAGACCAGAGCCAACGTAATCTACAAGTAGTTCTGGAGCCCCAAAGCACCACAGCACATACCACGTAAGTGTATTGGCAGCTTTAACCAGGGAAAAGTTCCACAGATAGCTATCTCCTGTCGCTAAGCCAAAGTAAAAGAAGCGGAAGTATAAGTAGATGGCGGTTAGAATTGTAGTTGCGTAGATTGTATATCGTAGATGGTGGAGGTTACTCTTTATATATTCAAAGTTCATAACAATAACAAGAAGTGGAAGAACAATGGCGGTTTCTTTGGACAACAGGGCGAGGGCAAAGAAGAAAAGGGATTTGTAAGGTTTGGCTTTGAAGTTGATTAAAGTTAGAAGAGAAAAAATAACCAGGAAAAGTTCTTGATAGGCGGACAAAAAATATACTCTAGTAAAGTTTGATATTGATATTCCGTAAATAAAAGCAGCAACCTTACTGCCCGAAAAATTGTAGACGAGATACAGAGTGTAAGCGAACAGAAGAAGACCGAAGAGATAGTAAGGCCAAGCAACTAGACCAAAAAGCTTTTGAAAAGTAAAAAAGAAAACTTGGGTGGAAAGGGGGCGATAAAAGCTGGCGGTTTGGTCATTTTGACTAAAGGAAAAAAAATTAAGAAACTGACGCATTGATCCTATCTGGGAAATCCGAAGATGAAACCAGTCGTCGCTTGCAAAGAAATTGTTTAAGGTAGGAACATACAAGAGAACAGGCAAAAGATATAGGTGTTTTTTTAGCCAGTTCACTAGATTATTTTACACCGATTAGGATTGATAAAATATTACTTTTTGCCAAAGTTGTACTCGAAGGGTAAACAGTTAGAGTTCCCTTTTGAGTGTGTCTGCAAACAAACCATCCCCGATTTGGTGTAAGTTGGATTGGTGCGAAAAACCACTTTTTCGTTTGACCAGGATTGTATGTAGCTATTTTGTTCCAAACCACTGACAAAAACTTTTCCTATAAAGGGCATATCTTGGAAGTTTTTCCCCATTAAGGTAATATCTGCCCAGGCTTCTGAGGTTTTTTGTGGAGAGAGAGAAAATATTTTGGGTTGGTATTGGAATGAAGTTGAATTACTAACAAATATTTTTGTTGCCTGAAATAGCAAGAGAGACGAAATAAGAATTGAAAATAGTTTTGCTGTTTTTTTCTTAAAACACATTACAAGCAAAAAGGAATAAACTATAAAAATTAATATTATCCCAAAGATAAATTTAGCCAAAAAACTACCCGGGATGTCACTTAAAAAGTATTCTAAGTAAACGTTTAGACCGTTTTTTACCAATATAATACTTTGAAAAAACAAGTAAAAAATGAAGATGGCGACCGTTGCGTCTAATACTGGAATAATTTTATTTATTCTGATTTTGTTTTTTTCTATTGCATAAACAAAAAGCTGCTTTACAAAACCAAGATCAATTGAACTTTTAACCCCTCTTTTTATCTCCAGCCATCGTTCTAACACCAAATAAAAAATATGTACAAAAAACCAGACTGCAGTTTTTTCCGCATACGCAACATAGTTTAACGATGACGAAACTAAGCATAACAATAACAACACAAGAGTGGTGTAGGTAGTAAAAATTGAATTAGATTTGTGTTTTAATTTTGCTAACATCCATACAAAAATTAATGACAAAATCAAAAAAGAAGAGTTTTTTTGAACCAAAAAAATGTCAAAAATGATTCCCATAAAAAATAGAATATAGAGTGTTGATGTCTTTTCAATACCAACAACCAACTGAACGAGGAGGAAAAAGGCGGGTATATAAAAAATAGCAACCTGCACTAAGTCTTCTTTATTTTCTATAATATTGGCAATCTTTTGAACAGCAAAGCTTATAGAGTTTTTTAAACTACCGACAACTGCATTTTTATCGAAAAAATATACCGACACATAGACTGGCTTTTTATAATCTAAAAAAATACCACTTCCACTGGCTCCCTTATTTGATTCAATCTCGTACACAAAACTCTTACCCCCAGAGTTAGGTATTTGCGGAAAGCCAAAAGGAAATAGTTTGCCAGGTAAAAACTGATCTGTGTTGTATTTTGCCTGGTAGTACCAAGCATTAGCACCTTCCATTTTGATCCTAAAGTCAACCACATCCTTACTGTCTCTATTTTTGTTTGTAAACCTTACGGCAACTACGCCCAGGTTGTTATACTCTGATCTAAAGTGGCCAGTGGCCTTGTCCCCCACCATAAATTCATCAAAGCCATATGACTCTAGACTAGAATTAACCTCTGGAGTAAGCAGATTAAAAATCCCAAAACCATTTTGAATTAAATAAAAATAAGTACAAATAGAGCCAAGTGCAAACAAAACCACAAGCGATAAACTTCTTAGAATATATTTATGCATTCTTTTTATATTTAAAAGTCAAAAGATAGAAAAATCTGATAATAATAAAAATAAAAGAAATTAGCAAACCAAAATATAATAGTCTTTGAGGCCAGAACTCAATAACTAAGTTTAAGGTAAAGGTGCCGTCTGAGTTTTTTTGGCAGAAATCCTTATCTTCTTCACAGATTTTTTTGGTGTTTATTATCCAACCATTTCCATAACCATTAGCGAGGTAGTGATTTTGTTCTTCAACAACTGGCTTCTTAAACCAAGTTTCCCAAAAAGGTTCAAAAAAATCTTTGTTTTGATTCCGGACACCTCGATGTGATTCTGATAAGTTGGGTGCTATACCTTGCCCCTTTTTGGCTTTATCAGGATAAACTCTCCACACCTGACTGTACTTTTCATTTAAAACAATACTAAAACTGTCTCTAGGCTCCGAAATACTTATCTTGTACTTTGTTTGATTTATTCTTTTTACAATTATTTCGGTTATTATTGATGACTCTGTAGCCACTCCCTGTTTTGCCAATAGTGTTAATTCCTTGGTACCCGCGGCGACTGCATTTGACCCTACCTCCCTGTCTGTTAGGTTTTTCTGGAATTTAACACAGATTGTTTTTTTTAGTTCGGGATCATCAAAAGTTAATGTTCCCAAGAATTGCGATGTTTTTGGAGAAAGATAGCGATTGGGTATATAAATTTTTGGGTAAGAGTACTTTTTATCAACTTCTAGCAGGCTAAAAAAACTATTACTATAAATAATTTCTCCGATATCGCTTAATTTACAGCTTGGAGAGTCTGAGGCGTCGTTTTGGATAAGCACATGGCTAACATTGTTTAGAACGAACTGGTTGCTTTGACCGAAGGCCTCTGGGTCAGAGCTAGATTTTTCCAAACTCAGGCCGGGCTGGTCTGGGCGATGTAGTGTGGGAGCAGTGCTGATCCAATAAATAAGATCTGCCCCAAAATAGTCCCAGTTTTTAAGGACGTAACCATCCGGAAAAGGTAGTTGCAAAAGGGAGTAGTTTTCATCCAGGTTATCAATTTTTTTAGCTAATTCAAAGTACTCGCTCGGTATTTTCACTCCTCTTTCTAACGATTGCTTCTTCTCTGCCCTGTAGTATTTTTGACCCAAAAATACAGGATACCCCATTAAAAGAGTAAAAATTAAGAAAAAGGCAAATAAGTTTTTTAGGTGGTACTTCTGACTGATCTGAGAAAGAGTCAGTGGTAGCAATAAGATATAAAAAATGAGCGATCCCAAAACCACAGATGATGATGTTCTAAAAATTCTTAATAGTGGAACGGTTACAACAAGCTTGGTGTAAATTTCCCCAAAGGGAGGATTTGGACCCTTGGCCAAAAACATAAATAATAATAAGAAAAATAAAAGCAGGGTTTTGGCCTTTTGAGCTTTAAAGTTGTTATTGTCTAGTAAGCCAATGGCAATAACAAACCAGCAAAAAAACGACCAAATAGTAAAAGGGATTGAGAGTAGGTACTTACCAATGACCGGATAGATAGTAGTAACAGAAAAGTTAAAAAAACGAGAAATATACAGCAAACCAGCCGAGCCAATGTCGGCAGTTCCGTGATGTGAGGCAAGATTCCCAGAGAAGCTGGCTACAGCTCCATATAAGACACTATACAAATAAGGCAAAATTATCCAAGCGTTGAGTATAAGTGCAGAAAAGTTTAGCCTCAAAAAATCCAAAGAAAGACGCCAGAGACCAATCTGTTTGGTTTTTGAAATATAAAATAGGATACATAGACTAACGGCAATAAAAATAATTATTATTTTTGGCTGTGGCAAATCAATAAACAGAAAAAAATTTAAACTAAAAGCATAAATTACCTCCAGAAAAAAACTCTTTTTTTTAAGATACTTAACTAAAAGATAAAGACAAACGGGAAAACCATATAGTGGCAGATAGGCTGTAACGAGTAAAAAGTAAATAGGGCTGAAGGTAAAAATTGCTCCAGAAAGAATAGCCCACTGATTTTCTTCTTTTGTATTTTTGTCAGAAACAAGCTCTTTGTATAATAGATAGCTAAACAAAAAACCTATTATCACTAGTGTAATAATAAGTATTTTTTGAGCCGTGTATCCGGTAAGTCCAAATAAACGCAGCAAACCAAAATAGAGATACCAAAAAAAATGCATGTACTCTAGTGATTCGCCACCATTGTTCCAGAGAAATATTTTTTTGAGAAAGTCCGTGTTGTACATGGGGAACATTACGTCGCCACCTATGTAGTAGTTTTTGTCTAAAATTGACCACACAAACAAAAAAAGTGCCCCTATTAGCAAGAAAAAGTACCATTTTTTTCTGAACATATCTTTCACTTTTGTGTTTTAACCAATAATTATATTTGGCTTATTAAGTATAATAGAAAAATGATAATAAAAAAATTTCTTAAGTGGTACTCCCCATTGGCTTTTAATGATGGACTTGACAAGCTAAACAGGCGAGCAACATTATTGGCAGCTGCTAAAAGGGTGGGTAAAATGCTAGATATTGGCTGTGGTGATGGGGTATTTACGAAGGAGTTTGCAAAAAAAGTTAAGCCAAAAAGTATTTATGGGATTGAGTATGTAGATGAGACCAGAAAACTAGCTACCGATAAAGGAATAAAATGTGTCAAAAGTGATCTGAATGCTGAATGGGATCTAAGTTCAAACCAATTTGACCTAATCCTATCTAGCCAAAACATAGAACACATGCATAATACTCGTCTTTACCTAGAGGAGTGCTACAGATGCCTTAAACCAGGTGGTAGGGTAATAATACTAACTGAAAACTTGTCTTCTTGGGTAAATGTCTTATCGCTTGCCCTGGGCTGGCAGCCGTTCTCTACTACCTGTATCAATGGATACAACTTAGGAAACCCACTTACTTGGCATTTGGGTGTAAAAAAGGATCAGGATTTTCTGGATAAATATCAAAAATCTGGGGTTACTGGGACAGTTGGACATGTGAGAGTTTTAGCGTATAGAGGCCTACAAGAAATGCTAGAAGTAACAGGCTTTAAAAAAGTTATTTTGTCTTCTACCGGATACTTACCGTTTTTTGGCTGGCTATCTGACTTGTTTTGCAAGCTTGATCCGCGGCATGGGAACTTTCTTTTGGCCTATGCCGTTAAGCCTAAAAACAGAGTAAAAACTAGGAGAAAGAAAAGGAGTTAGGTTTAGAGCAAAGTAACACAAACTTATAATTATATTTATATCTCCGAAGACTGGGAGTTGTTTTGTAATCTTATTTTTTGTAATTTTTGGGTACTGTGTTTTAAGGTGTTTAACCTTGAGTAATTTTAGCTTCTGAGATAGCGCAACGGGATTAGTAAGATTTACATGAACTCTAGCCTCTTCATACTTATCGGATAGAGCCTGAGAAACGGTTTTTTTACCAAAAAGAATCATAAAAAAATAAATAATAGGTCGGACAAATCGTAAATAGTAGTTATTATCAGTGTGAATAACTATTTTTATTTTTCTTCGACTCCAGTTTTTAATTTTACCAATAGCCATCTTTATTTCGCTATCGTACATATGTTCTACCACATCGCAAAAATAAACGGCCTTTACTTTAGATAGTTGTGGCAAATTGGTGTTGTTGGCGACAAAAAACCTAATATCTATTTTGGGAAAACTCTTTTTGAACTGCTTAAGCCTGGTATTACAGATTTTGATTGCATCTTTCGAGTAATCGAAGGCAATTATCTTGCAGTGATATTTTTTCCACAACAAAAAAGATAAGTTTCCGTTTCCGCATCCATAGTCAACAACGGTATCGCCTTTTCTCAGTTTAACCAAATCTACCATTTCTTTATAATAATCTTTAGAAACTCCAGATGAAAAATCAAAACCGTGATTGTCTGCACCATAAACACGTTTGAAAAAGTCCTTATCGTAAATGGTGGATTTTACTTGTTTCATTTTATTATTGCTTTTAATTCTATTTCGGAAATTATATCCCAACCATATCTGTTTAATAATTTTTCGCCCTTTTTATTGTGAAAATCTTTATTCTTATATAGTTCTAAAACTTCTTTCGCTACATCATTAAAATTTCCTATTTTAACTTTTACAATTTCTTGGTTTTGATAAATATATTTATAAGGATCAAGATCATAAACCACAGACGGTAAACCACAGCAGACAGCCTCTAGGAGAGCTACTCCAAAGCTTTCACTGGGACTTAAGAAAACAAAAATTTTTGACTGCTTAAAGATCTCTATTTTTTCAGCACCACTTTTAAAGCCTAGGAATTTAATGCTTTTATCTAGCTTAAGTTTTTTAACTCTTTCCCAGAAATTTGTTTCTGAGTCCGTGTCCCCTCTGCCCATAAAAGCCATAACAAACTTAGGGTGTTCATTACAGATTATTTTTAGCGCTTCCAGTAGATCGTAGACACCTTTACTTTCATTTATTCTACCTACAAATAAACCGTCGTATATTTTTTTAGGAGACTTAATATTTTTTATTAAATCTACTTCCACTCCATTTCCAGTTATTATTAACTTTTTTTTGTCGAAACCCTCAGACACCAGCTTGTCTTTTAGTAGGGGTGTTACTACAAATAAGTTGTCTGTTTTTCTTAAAAAGAAAAGCGAGAGTCTATAAAACCAGAAAGCCAACAACTTTATGTATTTGTTTCCAGGTTCGTTTTTTTCTACAGTATTATCAAAAACAACAACCCACTTAATCTTTGGACTTACCATCTTTATCAGATAGGGAAAAATGACTAAATCGAGAACTGCTGAGATTGAGTAAAAAGTGTAGTAATTTGACTTTAATATTTTAAAAATAAAGAAAAGTGCTAAAAAGTTTCTTTTTATGTTTTCAAAAATTAAAACTATTCTATTTGAAGAACTTTTCGCAAAAGGTAAAAGCAGGTAGTTAATATTTGTTAGTTTTTTTGAGTACTGTTCTTTGGCTTCCTTGGTGCAAAAAATATCAACTTTTAACTCGTTTTTTTGCCAAGCAATAATTTTGGAAATAATTGGGGTGCGATTGTTTCCAGTTAAATAGCTAATGTCAAAAACTAATATTCTTTTGGTCATAGAGTATCAAAAATATTTTTTACTTTTAGAGCACTTTTCTTCCAGCTGAACTTGACAATATTTTTTTGGCCTTCAATAATCATTTTTTGTCTTAACGATTGACTCTTATATATTTTTTCCATATCTCTGGCAATATCGTAAAAACTTTGTGGGTTGACTATAAGCGCGGACCTACCAGCCACCTCAGGCAAGCTTGAAGTTGTTGAAGTGATAACTGGGCAGTTTTTACTCATGGCCTCTAATACAGGCAAACCAAACCCCTCATAAACTGGGCAATAAACAAAACCAAGGGCATTTGAGTAAAGATCGGAGAGCTTTTCTTTGGAAATATAATTTTCCATTAACTCAACTTTGTCTTTTATATTTAATTCTTTAAGCCTATTTTTTATTTCTATACTAAGTTTAGGATTATTAACCACTATTTTGAATGTTACCTCGGGGTAAGACCCAGAAAAGTTAGCAAAAGCCTTTAGGACATTCTCAATGTTTTTTCTTCTGGAGGTAGCCATGGTTAAAAAATAGTTTTGCTTTTTATGATTGCTGGTTGGTTTGGATTTATGAATTTCACCGTCGATTCCCAAATACACTACGGATATTTTTTCGGTTTTTGTTTTAAAAATTTTTACAACGTCTTTTTTGGTACTTTCGGAGATAGCAATGATTTTATCGGCTCTTTTTAGACTTCCTGGCAAAAATAGACTGTAGTATGTTTTTAGCGAAAAGGTGGTGGTCTTAGGAACAATAAAAGTGCAAAGATCAAGAACACCAACAACATATTTAACACCCGGTTTTTTAAAGATTGGGGTTATGTTTACAGGATTAAAGTATATATCTTGCTTGGTAATTTGTTTGGAAACCAAAAAATGATCAAAGTAAATATCAGTCAATGATGAATTACTTGAAGAAGTGTTTAAAATACTGACGTTAGAGTTTTCTCTAAGAACTTCAATGTATTGGTTGTCGTTTTGGTAATTTAGAGTGGCTAAATCGAAGTGGATGTTAGGAAATTCTTTGACAAGAGACAGAGTGAGATTGTATATGTAACTTTGGACACCTGTGTACCGAAACTGTAGCTGGCGTATGTTGATTAGTATCTGCTTGATCATTTTTTAGCAACAAGCCAAATTTGTCCGCCTAATCCTAATCTATTTGCAAAACTTTGGACAAACTTTGGAAAGGGGTGAAAGGGAGATTCGAGCTTTTTAATTTTGAATCCGACAGATTCTAGAGAAAAAGCTAAAGACTCTGGAGTAAACAAATAAAGGTGGGTTTTATCCGAGTATCCGTGCCACCTCTTGCCCATTATCAATCTACCAAGAGAGTTTAAATTGGGAGTCGTTAAAATTATTTTTCCTTTTGGTTTTATAACCCTGTAGGCTTCTGATAAAAAAGTATAAGGACTGGGTAGGTGCTCGATAACATCAAATACAGTTATGGTATCAAAATAGTTATCTTTATAATTTGATAAATCCTCGGCACTTCCACATTGGAGTTTGGCTTTGGTATTTTTTTGAGCAATTTTGATAAGTTTTTTGGAATAATCTAATCCAAAGGTTTTTAGTCTGTAATGGTCACATTTTTTTAAAAAGATGCCGGTGGCACATCCGATATCTAAAATTTTTGACCCCCTTTTAACTTTTTCGTCGATAATTGATTTGGGAAAAATAATTTTATCAATTAGGTTTGTATCTTTGATGACCATTTTATTTTTTAGCTAAAGCGTAAATTCTGGTGGCGAATTTTTGCGGTTCTTTCATACCTTTAAAGATGTTTTTGTACATGGCTTTGGTAGTCCGGTATTCTCTTTTAAAAAGATGTTTATAAATATATAGGTACAAAAGGTCAAGGTCCCAGTATAGATTGCCTATTTTAAGGAGTTCACTGACTTTAAATTTTGCACTGACAAGAAATTTTCGGACTCGACTTGCTTTGTAGTGGCGATGGCCAAAAAACCAGGCAGGGTCGATAAAATTATATTTATGATCTAGCATGGTACTAAGAATAATTACTCCGCCTGGTTTTAACATTTTTCTTAAAAACTTCAAGACCTTTACCTCGGTGCCGTAAGGAATGTGCTCAATAACATCCAAAAAAACAACCGTGTCAAAGGTTCCTCCATGGGCTTTTATGAATTTTTTGTCTGGAGTGTCTAGCTCAATTCGAAAAAACTTATATTTAGGAAAATTGTTTTTTGCTACCTTTAGGGCTGCCTTATTTTGATCAATACCGACCATTTCACAATTTAATTTTCTAGAGGAAACTTCTTTTTCAATAGTTCCTGTCCAACACCCAGCATCTAGGACCTTTTTATTTTTAAAATGTTTAAGATAGAGATCGACCACGTGCTTGTGTTGGTAATTTGCTCTAATTTCCGAGTCGGTTAGCGAGTCGTAAACCATGCTGCCATTGTATTTAAGTGATCTCATTTTTTTTATTATACATTTTTTAAAATTAAAGAATTATAAGTTTTAACGTAAATTTTTGCGGTTTTTAAAGGAGTTCTTTTTTGAGCTGTTTCTCGGGAGCCTTTTTCTATTTTTTTGACCCAGGTAGGATTTTTTATCGCTTTTGAGAATGCCGCTTCCCACTTGCCATTGGATATCAAATAGCCGTTAAAACCACTAACAACTTCGTCTTTCAGATGGCCAACGCGTGAGGCGATTATAAACTTGCCATGGCTAAAGGCGTGATAAAGAGGACCACTAGCGCTGATTGATAGTTTTGCTGGAATAACAACTCCATACGCTTCGGCATAGAGTTTTTCTTGAGTCCTTCTCTCCAAAAAACCTAAATATTTTATTTTGTCTTTTAGATTTGGCAAAGAAATTATTTTTTTTAGTTCTGTCAGGGAAGATTCTTGACCAGCAATGACGCCTCCAGCTAATAATAATTTAAAATTGCTTTTGGGATTTTTTTGACAATATTTCTTGAATCCGGCAACTAGATTTTCCAAACCCTTTCTCCTAGCGATGTATCCGAAGTAAAAAAAGTAGCTTTTCTTTTTTAAAAACTGATTTTTAATCTGAGGAATAGCGGTGGGTATTATGAATAATTTTTGTTCATGTCTTGGAGAGTATTTGGAAAGAACTTCTTTGGCGGTTTCAGTATGGACGACACATAGATCGGAAAAAAGACAAATTGTGGTATATAAAAAACGAAAAAAGAGTTTGAGCATGCCAGGCTTAATTAGTTTTGGGTTTTTATTAAAAGTTTTGACAAACTGCTCATCAATTTGAGATGGCTTAACGGTAGCATGAACAGTTGTGATTACTTTTGCTCCAGAAATTTTTGAAAAAAGAAGTAAAAACGGAAAAACCAAGGCCGTAACTAAGCCGCCAAACATGTTTATTTCGTGCTGAAAATGAACAATATCGGGTTTATCCTTTAGGAGCTCATAAATGATTTGAAAAATAAAAGCGGGAGAACGAGACCAAACAAGCTTAACCAGTCCACAATTTTTGACCAGCAAGTTATCCTTTTTTTTATCTGTATAGATAATTAGCTCAATATCTTTTTGGCCGCTAAGACCGTTGGCTAAGTTTTCGGTGTAGTGGCCGGAAGGTAGTAGTCCGGAAACGATTACAACTTTCATTTTATAAGGTTAAATACTTAGCCTATTTTATACTCTTTTGGCCATAAAAAATTCCCGCCTTTCGGACGGGAATTGTCGACATTATCGAGCGTGATTAGTCGCTCTAAAGTTTTTCAGATACTCTTCTACCAAATACGGAGATGCTTGGGTAAGCAGGTCCAAAGTATCGAACTCCAAAGGTATATTGTTTATTGTCAAAACTACGGTCGTGAACCCAGTTGTCTGGTAGCGATGAACAATATCAAAAACACCGTTACCCAATTTCAAACTGGCAGGTACCCGATATATTGAACACATAGTGAATTACCAATTGTTTAATC